>JAKLLE010000015.1 GCA_023150295.1 Giesbergeria sp.
CGTGCTGACCATTGCGTACTTTGACAGGCTGGGAGTACCGCGTTTGTCCTGACCTCAAACTCTCGAACCGCCCGGTGCGGACCCGCATGCCGGGTGGTGTGGCAGGGGTGCCTCCTACAATGGAGGCCCCCTATGCCGATTTGCGGCGACAATGCCGCTCCGTTTCGTTTTTTGACAGTTTGTTTCCGGTCGGTTTTTCATGTCCAGTATCCAGGTTCGTCCCGCCACACTCCGCGATGCCAAAGCCATCGCCCAGATCCATACCGTAGCCGCACAGGCCGCCCTCAAAGGACTGGTGCCCGACGAGCAGCTGAAGTCCTTCTCCGTCGAAAAGCGCCAGGCCTACTGGCGCGAAGCCATTGAATATTCTGAGCCCCAGGTCCAGGTGGCCGTGGATGGTGACAAGATCGTGGGCTTTGTCGGTTTCGACCGCTCCCGCGACGAAAAGACCCGCCCCACCACCGGTGAGATCTGGGCCATCTACTGCGCCCCCACCCACTGGAGCAAGGGCGTGGGCCTGGCGCTGTGGGATGCCGCACGCGAAGGCCTGCAGGAAGAAGGCTGCACCACCGTCACCGCCTGGGTGCCGCTGCGCAACGAGCGCGCGCTGCGCTTCCACGAGATGGCCGGCTTCAAACGCGAAATGTCCACCGCCAAGACCGCCGTCATCGGTGGTGCCAAGCTCGAAGAAGTGCGCTTGCAGCGCCCGCTGAGTTGAAGTGACCATCGCATGGGCCGAGCAGGGCCAGACGCACACGCTGCACTGGCGTTCGGCCCAGGGCGCAGCTGCGCCGCGCCGCGTGCAGGTCGCCGACGACCGCCTGAGCGCTGACCAGGCCTACCGCCTGGCCTGCGAGGGCACGGCACTGCTGTGGCGGGGCGACTTCCAAAACGCGCGCCAGCTCTTGCAGGCCCTGCAGCGCCGCATCGAACGCAAGCCAGCATCGTCCGCAGCCCGCGCCGCCGCCAAGACAGCGCAGGCCGATGCCGCCACGCGCTTTCACCTGCACCGCCAGGCGCAGGCGCAGCGCGCACGCACGCTGGGTGGGCTGCTCATTGCGCTGGAGGGGGACTACAGCATCGCCCTGCGCCGTGCGCCCGACTGGCGCGTGGCCTGTGCCGAGGCCTGGGGCCCGGCCGATGGCACGCCCAGCGTGGTGTCGCTGCGTGAGCTGCTGGGCATCGTGGGCGCGCACGAATGGCGCAAGAAGGGTGTGGAGATTGCCGCGCTGGGCGCTGCGCCGCACAACCGTATCCATCCGCACTACGGGGTGTTCTCGCCCGTGCGTGGGGAGTACCTGGACCTGGTGGCGCGCCAGCCCCTGCCCAGCCAGGCACTGGCGTTTGACATCGGTACCGGCACCGGCGTGCTGGCGGCCGTGTTGGCACGCCGAGGCGTGCGCCGCGTGGTGGCCACCGAACTGGCGCCCCGTGCGCTGGCCTGTGCGCAGGACAACCTGCAGCGCCTGGGTCTGCAAGAGCGGGTGGAGTTGTTGCAGGCAGACCTGTTTCCGCCCGGCCGCGCCCCCCTGGTGGTGTGCAACCCGCCCTGGCTGCCCGCTCGGCCCGTGTCTGCCATCGAGCAGGCCGTGTACGACGAGGACAGCCGCATGCTGCGCGGCTTTCTGGCCGGGCTGGCGCAGCACCTGGAAGCGGGCGGTGAGGGCTGGCTCATCCTGTCAGACCTGGCCGAACACCTTGGCCTGCGCTCCCGCGCCCAGTTGCTCGATTGGATCGCGGCGGCGGGCCTGCGCGTGCTGGGCCGTGAAGACGTGCGCCCGCGCCACGGCAAGGCCCAGGATGCCAGTGACCCGCTGCACGCGGCACGCGCCGCCGAGGTCACATCGCTGTGGCGCCTGGCCGCAGCCTAGTGTTGGCGCTCAGGCCGCCAGCGCCTCTTCGTGCGCCTGGGGCAGCAACTGGTTCATGTGCTCGCGGATAGCGGCAGCGCGTTCAGTGCCGGCCAGGTAGCCCACTTCTTCGAGCATGGCCTCGCCCACATCCAGCATGCTCCAGCGGTCCTTGGCGTCGCGCAGAGCCGTGTGGAACTGCTGGGCCAGGTCGGGGTTGCGGCGAGCGAACATGCGCTCGCAGATGTCGAACAGGTACATGCGGGTGCCCGCCAGTGAACGCAGCGGCACACGCGAGCGGGGCAGGGGCAGCGCCTGGCTTGCGGGCGGTTCGTCGTTGGTGGACGCAGTGGGGCTGGGGTGGCGCAGATAGCCCGCGCGCATCAGTTCGTCCACAATCCGGCTTCCCTCACCGTGGTACATGGCCTGCAGCTCCTGCATGGGCTTGGCATCGGCCAGCAGGAGCAGCGAGCGCTCGCGCAGGCTCAGGGTGCGAACACCGGGCATGAGTTCCTGGCGGGCTTTGTCGGTCTTGAGCAGCAACATGGGGCAGAGCGTCTGGAGGTCAAGCCCGCATTGGAACCGCGGCGCGTGACGCCTTGATGAACACCCGTGCTCGCTACGGCGGGTTTTGTGATTGCTATAAAATGTATAGCTTATGACGCTTGTATTCATTGCCCTGAAGGCGTATTTGGCTTTGATGTTCTTGCCGCCTGCACCCCGCGCAGCCGTGCGCGTACAGCCATGAGCCTGCTGCTGGCGCCCATGGAGGGCCTGCTCGACTTTGTGCTGCGCGACGTGCTCACCCGCATTGGTGGGGTGGATCGTTGCGTGTCTGAGTTCATCCGCGTAACCGGCACGCTGCTGCCCGACCGGGTGTTTCTGCGCCATGTGCCTGAACTGCAGACCGGCGGTCGTACCCTCAGCGGCGTGCCCGTGCGGGCGCAGTTGCTGGGCTCCGACCCCGGCTGCATGGCCGACAACGCAGCCCACCTGGCCTCGTTGGGCCCCGAGGGCATCGACCTGAACTTCGGTTGCCCGGCCAAGACGGTCAACCGCCACGGGGGTGGTGCTGCGCTGCTGCAGGAACCCGAGCGCATTGCCGCCGTGGTGACTGCGGTGCGCCGGGCCGTGCCTGCGCACCTGCCCGTGTCGGCCAAGATGCGCCTGGGCTACCACGATGCCCGCCTGGCTGTGGCCTGTGCCCAAGCCATGGCCGACAGCGGGGCCTGCGAAATCGTGGTGCACGCGCGCACCAAGCTTGATGGCTACCGGCCCCCGGCCTACTGGGAGCACATCCCCGCCATCCGCGAAGCCGTGGCCGTGCCCGTGGTGGCCAATGGCGAGATCTGGACCGTGGAAGACGCCCTGCGCTGCCGTGCCGTGTCTGGCTGTACGGCGCTGATGCTGGGCCGTGGCATCGTGGCCGATCCGGGGCTGGCGCGGGCCCTGCGCGCCCAGGATGCAGGCCTGCCGGGCCAGGACGTGGTGGACTGGCCCACGCTGGTGCCGCACCTGCAGGACTTCTGGCGCCAGGTCTGCGAACGCCTGGAGCCCAACCAGCGCGCGGGTCGCCTCAAGCAGTGGCTCAACCTGCTGCGCCGCCGCTATCCTGAGGCCGAGCAGGCCTACCAGCAGGTGCGCACGCTGACCGACCAGCACGCCATCAGCCTGTGGCTGGATGCGCTGCCAGGGCAGGGCAGCGCGTAGCAGCGGGGCTTACCAGCGCACCTCGCGCTCGGGCGTGGCGCTGATCTTGTGGATGGACAGGTCGGCGCCGTCGTATTCCTCTTCCTGCGACAGGCGCAGGCCTACGGTGGCCTTGAGTGCCCCGTACACCAGCGCTCCGCCCAGCAGGGCCCAGGACACGCCCATCAGCGTGCCGATGAGCTGCCCGGTGAAGGCCACGCCGCCCAGGCCGCCCAGCGCCTTGCTGCCGAAAATGCCAGCCGCCAGGCCGCCCCAGGTGCCGCACAGCCCGTGCAGCGGCCAGACGCCCAGCACGTCGTCGATCTTCCAGCGGTTTTGCGTGAGGGTGAACATGACCACGAAGATGGCCCCGGCCACGGCACCCACGACCAGGGCGCCCAGCGGGTGCATCAGGTCGGAGCCTGCGCACACGGCCACCAGGCCCGCCAAGGGCCCGTTGTGGACGAAGCCGGGATCGTTCCTGCCCAGCAACAGGGCGGTCAGCGTGCCGCCCACCATGGCCATGAGGGAGTTCACGACCACCAGGCCCGAGACCTTGTCCAGCGTCTGCGCGCTCATCACGTTGAAGCCAAACCAGCCCACCACCAGCACCCAGGCGCCCAGCGCCAGAAAGGGAATGCTCGACGGTGGATGGGCCGACATGGCGCCGTCCTTGCGGTAGCGGTTGGCGCGTGAGCCCAGTAGCAGCACTGCGGGGAGGGCGATCCAGCCCCCGACCGCATGCACCACCACGGAACCCGCGAAGTCGTGGAACTCTTCGCCCGTCAGCGCCTTGATCCAGGCCTGCACGCCGAAATGCTGGTTCCAGGCAATGCCCTCGAAGAACGGGTACACCAGGCCCACGATGACGGCAGTTGCCATCAGTTGCGGCCAGAACTTGGCGCGCTCGGCAATGCCGCCGGAGATGATCGCCGGAATGGCCGCTGCAAAGGTCAGCAGAAAGAAGAACTTCACCAGTGCGTAGCCGTTGAGCTGGGCCAGGCTTTCTGCGCCCACAAAAAAGTGGCTGCCGTACGCCACGCTGTAGCCCACCACAAAATACGCCACGGTGGACACGGAAAAGTCCACCAGGATTTTGACCAGCGCGTTGACCTGGTTCTTTTTGCGCACGGTGCCCAGTTCCAGAAAGGCGAACCCGGCGTGCATGGCAAGCACCATGATGGCGCCCAGGAGGATGAAAAGGGTGTCTGCGCCCTGTTTGAGTGAATCCATGGTGGTGCAAGAAGTGAAAAATTGAACCGTTGTGGTGCGCGGCCACAGACCGGCACCCCCATGCACCGGGATTAAGCAAAATTTGCGCCAATGCGGTGATTGGCGATGGCAGGAGGGCACCGGCTTGGTGCTGGGTGCTTTTGCTATTGTTTTTATAGCTGCTTGCGCAATACAGACAAGCGCTACAATGCGATTTCCCTTGTATTCTTTGCTGCGCGGCCGCTGGGCCGTCGCGGCATGTGCCTGTCTGTATGCATCCACCGGTTTCGCGCGCGCCCTTGATCGACACGCTCAAGGGGCTGGCCTGTATCGCCATCGTCTGGCACCACCTGGCTTTCTATGGCCCCATGTCGGATGCGGCCATGCCCCTGTTCCCTGGCCTGATGGCCTGGCTATACGACCATGCCCGCCTGGCCGTGCAGGTGTTTCTGGTGCTGGGCGGCTACCTGGCGGCCGGCAGTCTGGCGCCCCAAGGGGTGGCACGGTTTGACAGCGCCCTTTCCCAGATCGGCAAGCGCTTTGTGCGCTTGATGGTGCCATTGGCCGCAGCGCTGGCCTTGTCCATGGTGGCGGCTGCCCTGGTGCGCCCTTGGTTGGACCACCCCAGCGTGCCGGGTGTCCCGCAATGGCCGCAATTGTTTGCGCATGTGCTGCTTTTGCAGGACGTGCTTGGCGAAGAAGCGCTGTCGGCAGGGGTGTGGTACGTGGCCATCGATTTTCAGCTCTTTGCCGGTACGGTGCTGCTGTTTGCGGGGGTGCGAAAGCTGCTGGGCAAGGCGTCCACGGCGGTACAGGCGCGTGCGGGGCAGGCGCTGGTGGTGCTTGGTGTGGCGGGGTCACTGTGCTGGGCCAACCGGGAGCCTGCACTGGACGTCTGGGGGATCTATTTCTTGGGTGCCTATGGCCTGGGCATGTTGGCGCGCTGGGCGGTGGGCTCGCCCCGTCCGATGCTCTGGTGGGGGCTGGTGGCCTGTCTGGCGCTAGGGGCCCTGGCGCTGGAGTTTCGCAGCCGCATCGCTGTGGCGGTGCTGGCTGCCGGGGTGCTGATGCTGTGGCAACGCTGGGCACCGGAGTGGCCCGGCGGGGGCTGGGCTGGCGGGGTTCAGCAGGTGGGGCGGATGTCCTATTCGGTCTTCCTGGTTCACTTCCCGGTGTGCCTGTGTGTCAACGCCCTGTGGGCGCAGCTCTGGCCCACCCAGGCGTTGCCCAATGCGCTGGGCATGTGGCTGGCCTTTGTGCTGTCGCTGGTGGCGGGGCACTGCATGTATCGGTGGGTGGAGCAACCCACGCCCACCGGTTTGTCGGCCCTGCGCTGGCAGGCCGGTTTGCTGGGCCTGGGTTTGCTTGTGCTTAGGCTGGATGCGGTGCTCTGAGAGGCGCCTTCGTTCGGTCAGAGGCCTTCGTGGTCGGCCAGTGACGGCGTGTGCCGGCCCTTGCGCCGCATGTCGATGAACCAGGCCATGAACGGCAGCAGCAGCATGGAGCCGGGCACCACCCAGATGATGAGGTAGGGGCTCACGGACGATGCAGAACGCATCACCTGGCGCAGGTGGGCGCGGTCTTCGGGGTTCCAGCGGCCCAGGCGGCGCTGGCGCACCAGCCAGACCACGGAGCCGCGCATCACAGCCATTTCGCTGCGCAATCGGTTCTTTTCGCGGTGGTTGCCCGCCAAAAATGAGCAGAACCATTCCGGCGCCCGTTCCATGCGGCGCTGGAAGGCGCTGGTGGAGTTCGGGTCGAAGGACGGATCCTGGAATGGCTCGGGAAGTTCGGGCGCAGACATGTGTGCGATTGTCGCTCCAAGTGCCTGCGTTTGCACAGGAACAAAGTCACACCGCACCAGGGCGTGCCCAGGCTGGAGTCCGCAAAAAAACAACCCGCCGGTGTGGCGGGTTGTACAGAGCTGCGCCCGTCGGAGCCGGGCGCAGCAGAGACTGCGTGCGATCAGATGTCGCGGCGGGGAGAGCCGGTGAACAGCTGGCGCGGACGGCCGATCTTGTACTCGGGGTCGCTGATCATCTCGTTGAGCTGTGCGATCCAGCCCACGGTGCGGGCCAGGGCGAAGATGCCGGTGAACAGGTTCACCGGGATGCCGATGGCGCGCTGCACGATGCCCGAGTAGAAGTCCACGTTGGGGTAGAGCTTGCGCGAGACGAAGTACTCGTCTTCCAGGGCAATCTTCTCCAGGGCCTTGGCCAGCTTGAACAGGGGGTCGTTTTCCAGGCCCAGCTCGGCCAGCACTTCATTGCAGGTTTCCTGCATGAGCTTGGCGCGGGGGTCGTAGTTCTTGTACACGCGGTGGCCAAAGCCCATGAGCTTGACGCCGCTGGACTTGTCCTTGACCTTTTCCATGAACTCGCCGACCTTGGCCACGCCACCCATGGCCTGGATTTCTTCCAGCATGTTCAGGCAGGCTTCGTTGGCGCCGCCGTGGGCGGGGCCCCACAGGCAGGCCACGCCAGCGGCAATGGCGGCAAACGGATTGGTGCCCGACGAACCGCACAGGCGCACGGTCGAGGTGGAAGCGTTCTGCTCGTGGTCTGCGTGCAGGATGAAGATGCGGTCCATGGCCTTCTCAATGACCGGGTTCACCTTGTAGTCTTCGCACGGCGTGCCGAACATCATGCGCAGGAAGTTGCCTGCGTAGGACAGGTCGTTGCGCGGGTACATGTAGGGCTGGCCAATGCCGTACTTGTAGGCCATGGCCACGAGCGTGGGCATCTTGGCAATCAGGCGGATTGCGGCGATGTGGCGGTGCTCGGGGTTGTTGATGTCGGTGCTGTCGTGGTAGAAGGCCGACAGTGCGCCTACCAGGCCGGTCAGCACGGCCATGGGGTGGGCGTCACGGCGGAAGCCGCGCAGGAAGAACTGCATCTGCTCGTTGACCATGGTGTGGTTGATCACGAGCTTGTGGAAGTCGCCGCGCTGTGCTTCGTTGGGCAGTTCGCCATTGAGCAGCAGGTAGCAAGTGTCCAGGTAATCGCACTTGGTGGCCAGTTGCTCGATGGGGTAGCCGCGGTACAGCAGTTCACCCTTGTCGCCATCGATATAGGTGATGGCGGACTGGCACGATGCCGTAGACAGGAAGCCAGGATCGTAGGTGAACATGCCGGTCTGGGCGTACAGCTTGCGGATGTCGATCACATCCGGGCCGATGTTGCCTTGGTACACCGGCAGTTCCACGCTGGGACTGCCGTTACTGAACGACAGGGTGGCTTTGTTGTCAGCGAGCTTCATTGTTGCGTCCTTGTTGAGATGACCGAGAAGAGGGGGAGTGCGGTGGTGACTTCAGGCCGCTGCATGCGGCTTGTCGCTGTGCCTGAGCATGCCCAGCACGTCGTGCACCACAGACGTGTCGAGCGCGCCTTCTGGCTCACGCCGCCGCAGCAGCAGATCCAGAAGGTCGTTGTCCGAGAGATCCATCAGCGCCGCCAGGCCTTGGGCGTGGCGCTGCGTCAGGGTGGACTCATACTGGGCGAAGAAGCGCTCGATGAACAAGTCGTTCTCCAGCAAGCCACGGCGGCAGCGCCAGTGCAGTTTGCTCAATGCGCGGGTGTCCAGCAGGGTATCGCTGCCTTCTTCTGCAGACATGGTGGTTGCTTCACCCATGGTGTGGCCGTGTTCTGCTTCAGATGGCGCGACGCACCATCAATTCCTTGATCTTGCCGATGGCCAGCGCGGGCTTGAGGCCCTTGGGGCACACGTCCACACAGTTCATGATGGTGTGGCAACGGAACAGTCGGTACGGGTCTTCCAGGTTGTCCAGGCGCTCGGCGGTGGCGTCGTCGCGGCTGTCGGCGATGAAGCGGTAGGCCTGCAGCAGGCCCGCAGGGCCGACGAACTTGTCGGGGTTCCACCAGAAGCTGGGGCAGCTCGTGGAGCAGCTCGCGCACAGAATGCACTCGTACAGGCCGTCGAGTTCTTCGCGCTCTTCAGGCGACTGCAGGCGTTCGCGCTCGGGGGGGATGCTGTCGTTGATCAGGTAGGGCTTGATCGAGTGGTACTGCTTGAAGAACAGCGTCATGTCCACGATCAGGTCGCGGATCACGGGTAGGCCCGGCAGCGGCTTGAGCACGATGGTGCCCGGCAAGGTGTTCATGTTGGTCAGGCAGGCCAGACCGTTCTTGCCGTTGATGTTCATCGCGTCGGAGCCGCAGACGCCTTCGCGGCAGGAGCGGCGGAACGACAGCGTGGGGTCTTTTTCCTTGAGCTTGAGCAGCGCGTCCAGCAACATGCGTTCTTGGCCGTCGAGCTCGATCTCGACGGTCTGCATGTAGGGCTTGGCATCCTTGTCCGGATCGTAGCGGTAGATTTGGAAAGTGCGTTTTTGCATGGCGATTCTCTCGTGGGGCAAGACCTGATCAGAACGTCCGGACTTTCGGGGGCACGCTGTCCACCGTCAGGGGCTTGAGGTTGACGGGCTTGTAGGTCAGGCTGTTGCTTTCCTTGTGCCACAGGGTGTGCTTGAGCCATTCCTTGTCGTTGCGGCCCAGCGGAGCCTCGGCGTCGTCGGCAGGCTTCTCGTAGTCGTACACGGTGTGGGCGCCGCGGCATTCCTTGCGGGCGGCTGCCGACACCATGGTGGCCTGTGCGGCCTCGATCAGGTTGTCCACTTCCAGCGCTTCGATGCGGGCGGTGTTGAACACCTTGGACTTGTCCTGCAGCGTGATTTCGGCTACGCGCTCACGCAGGGCGGCGATCTTCTGCACGCCTTCGTCCATGCTGGCCTGGGTGCGGAACACGCCCGCGTGCTGCTGCATGGAGGCGCGAATGTCGCCTGCCAGGGTCTGGGCGTAAATGCCACTGGTGGATTTTTCGAGCTGGTTCAGGCGCTCCAGCGTGCGGTCTGCAGCATCCTTGGGCAGCGGCTTGTGGGTCTTCTGCTTGTTGTTGAACTCGACGATGTGGCGGCCAGCGGCCTTACCGAACACCAGCAGGTCCAGCAGCGAGTTGGTGCCCAGGCGGTTGGCGCCGTGCACGCTCACGCAGGCGCATTCGCCCACGGCATAGAGGCCGTTGACGATGCGGTTGGCCGTGCCGTCGTGCGTGACGACCTGGCCATTCACGTTGGTCGGGATGCCGCCCATCTGGTAGTGGATGGTGGGCACCACGGGGATTGGCTCCTTGGTGATGTCCACGTTGGCAAAGTTGACGCCAATTTCGTACACCGACGGCAGGCGCTTGTGGATGGTCTCTGCGCCCAGGTGGTCGAGCTTGAGCAGCACGTAGTCCTTGTTGGGACCGCAGCCACGGCCTTCCTTGATTTCCTGGTCCATGGAGCGGGACACGAAGTCGCGCGGAGCCAAATCCTTCAGCGTCGGGGCGTAGCGCTCCATGAAGCGTTCGCCATTGCTGTTGAGCAGGATGGCGCCTTCACCGCGGCAGCCTTCGGTCAGCAGCACACCGGCACCGGCCACGCCGGTGGGGTGGAATTGCCAGAATTCCATGTCCTGCAGCGGGATGCCAGCGCGTGCGGCCATGCCCAAGCCGTCGCCGGTGTTGATGAAGGCGTTGGTCGAGGCAGCGAAGATGCGGCCTGCGCCGCCCGTGGCGAACAGCACGGTTTTGGCTTCCAGGATGTACAGGTCGCCGGTTTCCATCTCCAGGGCGGTGACACCGACCACGTCGCCATCGGCGTCGCGGATCAGATCCAGCGCCATCCATTCGACGAAGAAATTGGTGCGGGCCTTGACGTTCTGCTGGTACAGCGTGTGCAGCATGGCGTGGCCCGTGCGGTCGGCTGCGGCGCAGGCGCGCTGGACGGGCTTTTCACCATAGTTGGCGGTGTGGCCGCCGAAGGGGCGCTGGTAAATCGTGCCGTCGGGGTTGCGGTCGAACGGCATGCCGAAGTGTTCCAGCTCGTACACCACATTGGGGGCCTCGCGGCACATGAACTCGATGGCGTCCTGGTCGCCCAGCCAGTCGGAGCCCTTGATGGTGTCGTAGAAGTGGTAGTGCCAGTTGTCCTCGGACATGTTGCCCAGCGAGGCGCTCACGCCGCCCTGGGCGGCCACGGTGTGCGAGCGGGTGGGGAAAACCTTGGACAGCGAGGCCACGTTCAGGCCTGCGCGGGACAGTTCAAGCGCAGCGCGCATGCCGGACCCGCCGGCCCCGACGATGACGACGTCGAACTTGCGTTTGGAGATGTTGGCTTGGGTGTAACTCATGGCTTAGCCTTGTTTTTCAGTGTGTGGGCGACGCTCAAAGACGCCACAGAACCTGGAAGCCCCAGCCTGCGCAGCCGACGAGCCAGACAATCGTGACAACCTGCAGCGCCAACCGGATTCCGGCCGGCTTGACGTAGTCCATCCAGATGCTGCACATGCCGACCCAGGCATGCCAGGCCAGCGCAACGATCACGGAGAAGGCCAGAAACTTCATCCATTGGGCGGCAAAAATACCTGCCCAGAGTGCGTAACCGATGTTGCCCTTGCTGAACACAAGCTGCGCGATCACGGTCAGGGTGAACAGGATCATGATGAGGGCGGTGATGCGCTGAACCAGCCAGTCGCGCCAGCCATAGTGGGCACCGACGACGGTGCGCTTGTAACCGTAGGTGGTCATGGGATTTCCTTCGAATGGGGGTGGATCAGTAAAGGCCAAACAGCTTGGCGCCCAGGACCGCTGTCAGGCCCAGGCTCACCACCAGGGCTGCGATGGCGGAAGACTTGGCGAAGGACTTGCTGATGCTGCCGTGGTCCACATCCATCCACAGATGGCGGATGCCTGCGCAGACATGGTGCAGGTAGGCCCAGATGATGCCCAGCGTGACGAGTTTGAACAGCCAGCCGGGCACAAACCCCAGGCCGCTTTCAAAGGCCGCCTTGAAGCGGGCAAAGGAATACTCGGACGACAGGGAGGTATCGAACATCCAGACCAGCAGCGGCAGCAGCAGGAAGAGGATGGCTCCGCTGCCCCGGTGAAGGATCGAAACCCACGCGCCCACCGTCATGCGGTAAGTGGTGAGATCCTTGAAGGCGTTGATGTTGCGGAATTCAGGCCTTTTTTTGGCTAGATCGGTCATGGCAAGGGCTTTCGTGGATGTAACTGCTTTGTAATTCTGTGCACGCAAGGACACAAAATTCTATTGCAACGCAGCAACCAGGGTTTGATGCAGATGGGATTTTGTGTTTTTTTCAACATCCAATCTGAATGCAAGGTCGTTGTCAGTTGAGTTCGTTGTGGTAATGGTGCGTGTCCGTGCGGTAGAGGCCGCGCCGTAACTCCATGGGAACATCGTTGTAAGTGAAGGCGATGCGCTCCACGCTCAGCAAAGGGGTATCAGGTGCCACCTGCAGCGCCTGCGCCTGCTCTGCGGTGGGGAGCACGGCCCGGATTTTTTCCTCGGCCCGGACCATGCGAACACCGAAGTCGAGTTCGAACATGGCATAGGTGGGGCCGGGATAGGCGGCAAGCTGGTTGGCCGAGAGCCCTTTGAAGGCTTGTCCCGGCAGCCAGATGTCTTCGAGAATCGTCGGTACGCCGCTGAAGGACAGGACGCGCCGGGCCTGCATTACCGCGTCGCCGGTGCGCAGTCCAAGGGTTCGGGCCACGTCTGCGCTGGCGCGCACGCGCTTGCATTCAACAATATGGCGCTGTGCAGGGCCCTCGACACTGGCATCCCCGCTGTCAGGCATGAGCTTCAGAAAGCGGTACTGCACATGGCGCTCGGCGTGGGTGGCCACAAAGGTGCCCTTGCCCTGGCGGCGCGTTACCAGGTTCTCTGACGCCAGTTCGTCGATGGCTTTGCGCACCGTGCCCTGGCTCACCCGAAAGCGGGCGGCCAATTCCATTTCGCTGGGAATGGCTTCTCCGGGTTTCCATTCGCCCGCCTGCAGGCTTTGCAGGATCAGTCCCTTGATCTGTTGGTACAAGGGGCTGAACGCGGGTGCGGGCAGGCCTGCCTGAGGCAACTGCGGGGCGTCGGCGGTTTCGGTGGAGGCGGGGGGCAGGGAGGACATGGCACTGCGTCGTTCGGGCCTTGATCATATCTTATATAAGACATAAGACAAATTGACGCAGTGCAGTATTCAAAGCTAGAATTCATACCTGTTTGCGGCGCGCACGTGTTGCTGGTAACAGGCGCAGGTGGCAACCGCTGCACATTCACCTGTTCCCTTCACTTCCTGGAGTTCCTACCATGAGCAAAAAGCCCGTCCGCGTGGCCGTCACCGGTGCTGCTGGCCAAATTGGCTACGCCCTTCTGTTCCGCATCGCCTCGGGCGAAATGCTGGGCAAGGACCAGCCCGTCATCCTGCAATTGCTCGAAATCCCGGATGAAAAGGCCCAGAACGCGCTCAAGGGCGTGATCATGGAACTCGAAGACTGCGCCTTCCCTCTGCTGGCTGGCATCGAGGCTCACTCCGACCCCATGACTGCCTTCAAGGACACCGACTACGCCCTGCTCGTGGGTGCCCGTCCTCGCGGCCCCGGCATGGAGCGTGCCGACCTGCTGGCCGCCAATGCCCAGATCTTCACCGCCCAGGGCAAGGCCCTGAACGCCGTGGCTTCGCGCAATGTGCGCGTGCTGGTGGTCGGCAACCCCGCCAACACCAACGCCTACATCGCCATGAAGTCGGCCCCCGATCTGCCGGCCAAGAACTTCACCGCCATGCTGCGCCTGGACCACAACCGTGCCGCCTCGCAGATCGCCGCCAAGATGGGTGTGGCCGTGGGCGACATCGAGAAGCTGGCCGTGTGGGGCAACCACTCGCCCACCATGTACGCCGACTACCGTTTCGCCACCGTGAACGGCAAGTCCGTCAAGGACACCATCAACGACCACGACTGGAACGCCAACGTGTTCCTGCCCACCGTGGGCAAGCGCGGCGCCGCCATCATCGCCGCCCGCGGCCTGTCGTCGGCCGCCTCCGCTGCCAACGCCGCCATCGACCACATGCGCGATTGGGCTCTGGGCACCAATGGCAAGTGGGTCACCATGGGTATCCCCTCCAAGGGCGAATACGGCATCCCCGCTGAAACGATGTTTGGCTACCCCGTCACCTGCGAAGGCGGCGAGTACAAGATTGTCGAAGGTCTGCCGATCGACGCTTTCAGCCAAGAGTGCATCAACAAGACCCTGGCCGAGCTCGAAGGCGAGAAGGACGGCGTCAAGCACCTGCTGTAAGCAGTTTCATGGCGCATCCACGCGACATTTTGCTGGGGGCACAAGCAGCGGCAGGCATGTTGCCTGTTTGTGACCATTACAGCGGTGCCCCTGCGCGGATGCGCAAAAGCCTGCAACTGCAGGCAGAAATGATGCAGGAGTTCGGTGCCTGCGTTTTCGATGTGACGCTGGACTGCGAGGACGGCGCCCCCGTGGGTGCCGAAGCCGAGCACGCGGCGCTGGTGGCGGAACTGGCTCTTCACGAGGCGGCGCCCGGTGCCCGCGTGGCCGCACGCGTACATGCGGTAGAGCACCCAGCCTTTGCCCAGGACGTGGCCACCATTGTGGGCGCGGCGGGCAGTCGTCTGTGCCATTTGATGTTGCCCAAGGTGGAGTCCGTGGCCGACATCGACCGCGCCGTGCAACTGCTGAACCAAGCCGGTGCGCCGCAACTGGCATTGCATGCATTGATCGAATCACCTGCGGCTGTGCACCGTGCGTTTGACATTGCAGCGCATCCCCGTGTGCAAAGTCTGAGCTTCGGGCTCATGGATTTTGTGTCTGCCCACGGAGGCGCGATCCCTGACTCCGCTATGGGCGTGCAGGGCCAGTTCACCCACCCTCTGGTGGTGCGTGCCAAACTGGAAATCGCCTCTGCCTGCCATGCGCACGGCAAGGTGCCCTCGCACTGCGTGGTCACCGAGTTCAGTGACGCCACTGCCTTGCAGGCTGCAGCGCAGCGCGTGGCACTGGAATTGGGCTACACGCGCATGTGGAGCATCCACCCGGGGCAGATACGGCCCATTCTCGAAGCCTTGTCGCCATCGCAGATGTCCGTGGACAAGGCTGCGCACATTGTGGTCGCTGCCGCCCGTGCCCAATGGGCGCCCATCAGCATCGAGGGCGTGCTGCACGACCGCGCAAGCTACCGCTACTACTGGCAGGTGCTGGAGCGGGCCCACGCCACGGGAAGGACTTTGCCGCCCGAGGTGCAGACTTGGTTTGTATCATCGCGCTGCTGAAACCTTGCCACATGGAGACTGCAATGACCAAAACCCTTCTTGCTGCGGCGCTGCTGGCGCTGATGCCCGGCCTGACCCTGGCGCAGGCCAGCCAGGCCAAGACCACCGCCAAGACAAACACCGCCGCCAAGGCAAGTCCCGCCAAGACCGCCGCGAAGCCGACGGCCAAAAAGGAAGTGGTGGCCAAGGCCAAGCCCACCAGCAGCCGCCAGCAACTGCACACGGCGGCCGTTCAGGTGGCCACGGGTCTGATTGCTGCACGAGAAGCACTCTCCCCGGACGAGTTGGCTATGGCGGAGCGCGTGTATGTGGGCAAGATGGCGTGCGAGCTGGGTGCATCGGTGAATGTCACCAGCGATCCCCAGGCCCCAGGACACTTCCACCTGGAAGGCAAGGGCTTTCGCTTCCATATGGCCCCCGTGCTCACCAGCACCGGCGCCGTGCGCCTGGAAGACCCCAAGGCTGGTGCCGTCTGGCTCCAGATTGCCAACAAATCCATGCTCATGGATCAGAAACGCGGACAGCGACTGGCCGATGACTGCATGAGCCCCGAACAGGTGGCGGTGGCCGAGACGCTGAAGAAGGCGCCCGCCCCGAACCTGCTTGAACCGTCGCCGACCAAGTAAGCCTTTCCTACTGGTCCGGACCCCAACGCCCCCGATACCACAAAGACCCAACCGGAGAAACCACCATGTTGCAAGCCTACCGTGAACACGCCGCAGAGCGCGCTGCCCTTGGCATTCCGCCACTGCCCCTGGATGCCAAGCAGGTATCCGCACTGATCGAACTGATCAAGAGCCCGCCCGCAGGCGAAGACGCGTTCCTGATGGACTTGCTGACACACCGCGTGCCCCCGGGCGTGGACGATGCCGCCAAGGTCAAGGCCAGCTTCCTGGCCGCCGTGGCGCATGGCGACATCCAGGTCGGCCTGATCTCCAAGGCCAAGGCCACCGAACTGCTGGGCACCATGGTGGGTGGTTACAACGTGCACCCCCTGATCGAACTGCTGGACGACGCCGAAGTGGCCGGTGTGGCCGCTGACGCGTTGAAGAAGACCTTGTTGATGTTCGACTTCTTCAACGATGTCGCCGCCAAGGCCAAGGTTGGCAATGCCAAGGCCCAGGAAGTGATGCAGAGCTGGGCCGATGCCGAATGGTTCACCAGCCGCCCCGAAGTCGAAAAGAAGATCACCGTCACCGTGTTCAAGGTGCCCGGCGAGACCAATACCGACGATCTCTCCCCCGCGCCCGATGCCTGGAGCCGCCCGGATATTCCGCTGCACTACCTGGCCATGCTCAAGAACACGCGCCCCGACGCGGCCTTCAAGCCCGAAGAAGACGGCAAGCGCGGTCCGATGCAGTTCATTGAAGACCTGAAGAAGAAGGGCAACCTCGTCGCCTACGTGGGTGACGTGGTCGGCACCGGCTCTTCGCGCAAATCCGCCACCAACTCCGTGATCTGGGCCACCGGCCAGGACATCCCGTTTGTGCCCAACAAGCGCTTCGGCGGCGTGACCCTGGGCGGCAAGATCGCCCCCATCTTCTTCAACACGCAGGAAGACTCGGGCTCGCTGCCCATCGAAGTGGACGTGACCAAGCTGGAAATGGGCGACGTGATCGACGTGCTGCCCTACGATGGCAAGATCCTGAAGAATGGTGCCGAAGTGGCATCGTTCGCACTCAAGAGCCAGGTGCTGCTGGATGAGGTGCGCGCTGGCGGCCGTATCAACCTCATCATTGGCCGCAGCCTGACCGCCAAAGCCCGTGAGTTCCTGGGTCTGGCTGCCTCCACCGTGTTCCGTCTGCCCCAGGCGCCTGCCGCTTCCAAGGCTGGCTTCACCCTGGCGCAGAAGATGGTCGGCCGCGCCTGCGGTTTGCCCGAAGGCCAGGGCGTGCGCCCCGGTACCTACTGCGAGCCCAAGATGACCACGGTCGGCTCGCAAGACACCACCGGCCCCATGACCCGCGACGAGCTGAAAGACCTGGCCTGCCTGGGCTTCAGCGCCGACTTGGTGATGCAGTCCTTCTGCCACACCGCTGCGTATCCGAAGCCCGTGGATGCCAAGATGCACCGCGAGCTGCCAGCCTTTATCTCCAACCGTGGCGGCGTGGCCCTGCGCCCCGGTGACGGCGTGATCCACTCCTGGCTCAACCGCCTGCTGCTGCCCGACACCGTGGGCACCGGCGGCGACTCGCACACCCGCTTCCCGATCGGCATCTCCTTCCCCGCAGGCTCCGGCCTCGTGGCCTTCGGCGCCGCCACCGGCGTGATGCCCCTGGACATGCCCGAGTCGGTGCTGGTGCGCTTCAAGGGCGAAATGCAGCCCGGCGTTACGCTGCGTGACCTGGTGCATGCCATTCCGCTGTACGCCATCAAGGCGGGTCTGTTGACCGTGGCCAAGGCCGGCAAGAAGAACATCTTCTCGGGCCGCGTGCTCGAAATCGAAGGTCTGCCCGACCTGAAGGTGGAGCAGGCGTTTGAGCTGTCGGACGCATCCGCCGAGCGCTCCGCTGCGGGTTGCACCATCAAGCTCAACCCCGAGCCGATCAAGGAGTACCTGCGCTCCAACATCGTGCTGATGAAGAACATGATTGCCGATGGCTATGCCGACGCCAAGACCCTGGCGCGCCGCATCGAGAAGGTCGAAGCCTGGCTGGCCAAGCCCGACCTGCTCGAAGCTGACAAGGACGCCGAGTACGCCGCCGTCATCGAGATCGATCTGGCCGACATCAAGGAACCCATCGTCTGCTGCCCCAACGACCCGGACGACGCCAAGTTCATGTCCGAAGTGGCCGGCACCAAGATCGACGAGACCTTCATCGGTTCGTGCATGACCAACATCGGCCACTTCCGTGCCGCAGCCAAGCTGCTCGGCGGTGCGCGTGACATCCCGGTCAAGATGTGGGTGGCTCCCCCCACCAAGATGGACGCGTCCGAGCTGATGAAGGAAGGCCACTACGCCAACTTCGGCGCTGCCGGTGCCCGCACCGAAATGCCCGGCTGCTCGCTGTGCATGGGCAACCAGGCCCAGGTGCGCGAGGGTGCCACCGTCATGTCCACCTCCACCCGCAACTTCCCCAACCGTCTGGGCAAGAACACCAACGTGTTCCTGGGCTCGGCCGAGTTGACGGCGGTGTGCTCCAAGCTGGGCCGCATTCCCACGGTGGCCGAGTACCTTGATGCGGTGGGTGTCATCAGCAAGGATGCCGCCAACGTGTACAAGTACATGAACTTCGACCAGATCGAAGAGTACGCGGAAGTGGCGAAGGGCGTGACAGCCTGAGTGACGCAGGTTTTCTGAATCTCGGCATCAAAAAAAACGGCCCTTCGGGGCCGTTTTTTTCTGGGCGGCGCAAGCGCCGATAGTTGAAAAGACCACCGGTTCAACAGCCGCGAGGACATGGAGCAGACCTTGCTGCGCTATGTGGCCCTTTACAACCACCAACTGCCGCAGTCAGCACTCAAGAGCAAGACGCCGATACAGGCCATGAAGGACTGGTATCAGGAGCACCCGCACCTGCACATGTTCCACAAGCGACCCTATGATTGTCCGGGATGCGACATCTAGCCATCCACCGACGCGCTCCAGCGTTCGCCCCAGCCACCGCTGCGCTCGCGTTCCAGTTGGCGGCGGTCGCGTTTGGTGGGGCGGCCTTCGCTTAGGGCCAGGGCGGGTTCGGGGGCCAGGCGGCGCAGTTCCTGCAGGTGCTCGCGTGCCGCGATGCTGTCGGCCGTTTCTTCATAGAGCAACTGGGCGACCGGCGCAGGCCCGCGCTGCGCGCTGAGGGCGCGTACAGTCACGGTGCGCTGCACCGGGCCTTGGCGCAGCACCACCGTGTCTCCCGGCCGCACCTCGCGCGAGGCTTTGGCGGTCTGGCCATTGACCATGACCCGGCCCTTGCCGATTTCTTCGGCCGCGATGCTGCGTGTCTTGAAAAAGCGTGCGCACCACAGCCACTTGTCGATGCGCATGGAATCCAGGGTATTCATGGAGGCATTGTGCCGCGGGGCGTGGCGGCCTGCGCGCTACCATCGGGGCCCATGCCAGACACCTCCGACTCCATACCCGCGCTGCCGCTGGATGCCCAGGGCATTCTGGAGCTGGCAGCGCGGTCGATGTTTCAGCTTTTCTCCACCGTCAGCCAGGGCATGTTTCTGGTGGATTTGCGCGGTCGCATCGTTTGGGTGAACGAGGGCTACCAGCGTTTTTTCCCGGACCTGGGCATCACCTCGGTGGATCAGTTCGTGGGACGCACGGTGGAGGAGGTGATCCCCAACACCGGTATGCGCCGTGTGCTGGAGACGGGTCAGGCCGTGCTCATCGACCTGCTCACCAACAAGGCGGGCACCTTTGTGGTCAGCCGCATCCCGTTGCGCGACGATGTGGGCAAGGTCATTGGCGCCATCGGCATTGTGCTGTTTGA
Source organism: Giesbergeria sp. (assembly GCA_023150295.1). Lineage (GTDB taxonomy): Bacteria > Pseudomonadota > Gammaproteobacteria > Burkholderiales > Burkholderiaceae_C > Simplicispira. The sequence goes on from JAKLLE010000015.1 coordinate 19,325, forward strand.
CCACCCCGAGACCACCTTGCAACCGCTCATCAGCAAATTCGCGCTGTTGCAGCGCGACCTGGACGAAGCGCGCCGTGAACTGGCGGCGCAGCGCAGCCAGCAGTTGCGCGGTGCGGGCTCGGGCGACCGGCGCACCAAGTACACCTTCGCCAGTTTCGTCGGCTCCAGTCCTGCGGCCACCGAGGTCAAGCGCCAGGCACGGCGCGCGGCGCAATCGGCCAGCCCGGTGCTGTTGCTGGGTGAAACGGGCACCGGCAAGGAACTGCTGGCCCATGCCATCCACGCTGCGTCCCAGCGTGCCAGCGGGCCCTTTGTGGGCGTCAACATTGCCGCCGTGCCCGACACCTTGCTGGAGGCCGAGTTCTTTGGCGTGGCCCCTGGCGCCTACACCGGCGCCGACCGCAAGGGACGCGACGGCAAGTTCAAGCTGGCCGACGGCGGCACGCTGTTTCTCGATGAAATCGGCGACATGCCCCCCAGCCTGCAGGCCAAGCTGCTGCGCGCGCTGCAGGAAGGGGAGATCGAGCCGCTGGGCTCCAACCAACTGGTGCCCTTCGACGTGCGCGTGATTGCCGCCACCTCGCGCGACCTGTCTGCGCTGGTGCGCGAGGGGCGTTTCCGCGAAGACCTGTTCTACCGCCTGCATGTGCTGCCCGTGCGCGTGCCGCCGCTGCGCGAGCGCCCAGGCGACATTCCGGCGCTGGTGGAGGTGCTGGGTGAGGAAATCGCCCTGCGCAACGGCATCGCCCCGCCCGAACTGCTGCCCGACGCCATGGCCTTGCTCGCGGCCCAGCCCTGGCGCGGCAACATCCGCGAGTTGCGCAACGTGCTGGAGCAGGCCGCGATGCGCAGCGATGCGCACTCCATCGATGCCGAGATGCTGCGCGCCCTGCTGCGCGAAGCGGGGGTGGAGCCGGCAGCCCCCGTCAACCAGACGGCCATGGCGACTGGGCCTGCCGCACCCGACAGCCTGTTGCGCCCCCTGGCCGTGCAGGTGGCCGAACTGGAGCGGCGGGCCATTGCGGCCTCCCTGGCGGCTACCGGGGGCAACAAGTTGGCTACGGCACGGCAATTGGGGATCTCGCGTGCCACGCTCTACCAACGGCTGGAAAACCCTGATGGAAATTTGGACAGCTGACTGGATTCCAGACAAGCGGATTGTCTGAAATCCAGTCGAAATCGGATGGCTTGACGCGGTTGTGACGGGGATGTGACGCGGCGAAGCGGTTGGCACGAATGCTGCTGCATGGGGTGACAACCCAACCGCAGGAGACATCCCCATGCACCGCAGAACCCTGGTGGCCTTGACCGCCCTGGCCACCGGCTTGCCCGCCGCCACCGCTGCCCTGGCGCAGACAGGCGAAATCCGCATTGCGCACGTGTACAGCAAGACCGGCCCGCTGGAGGCGTACGGCAAGCAGACGCAGACTGGGCTGATGATGGGGCTGAACTACGCCACGGGCGGCAGCATGACCATCAACGGCAAAAAGCTGGTGGTGATTGAAAAAGACGACCAGGGCAAGCCCGACCTGGGCAAGAGCCTGCTGGCGGCGGCCTACTCGGACGACAAGGCCGACATTGCTGTCGGCCCCACCAGCTCGGGCGTGGCGCTGGCGCTGCTGCCGGTGGCCGAGGAATACAAGAAGATCCTGCTGGTCGAGCCCGCCGTGGCCGATGCGATCACCGGCGACAAGTGGAACAAGTACATCTTCCGCACCGGCCGCAACAGCAGCCAGGACGCCATCAGCAATGCCGTGGCCATCGACAAGCCCGGCGTGACGGTGGCCACGCTGGCGCAGGACTATGCCTTTGGGCGCGACGGCGTGAAAGCCTTCAAGGACGCGCTGAAGAACGCCAAGCTCGTGCACGAGGAATACCTGCCCACCAACACCACGGACTTCACCGCCGGTGCCCAGCGCCTGATCGACAAGCTCAAGGACCAGCCGGGGCGCAAGATCATCTTCATCATCTGGGCGGGCGCAGGCAACCCGTTCAAGATCGCGGACCTGGACTTGAAGCGCTACGGCATCGAGATCGCCACGGGCGGCAACATCCTGCCCGCCATGGTGGCCTACAACCAGTTTCCGGGCATGGAAGGGGCCACGTACTACTACTTTGGCTTCTCGCGCAACCCGGCCAACCTGTGGCTGGTGACCAACCACTACACCCAGTTCAAATCACCGCCCGACTTCTTCACCGCCGGGGGCTTCACCGCCGCCATGGCGCTGGTCAAGGCGCTCAAGACCACCGGCGGGGACACCGAAACCCAGCGCCTGATCCGCACCATGGAGGGCATGAGCTTTGAGTCCCCCAAGGGCTGGATGAGCTTCCGCAAGGAAGACCACCAAGCGTTGCAAAGCATGTACCACTTCCGCGTATCGGCTGGTGCGCGGCCCGGCACGCTGGCCGACCTGCGCCTGGTGCGCGAGATCCGTCAGGAGGAGATGGATCTGCCCATACGCAACGCCCGGCAAGACACCGTACAAACCCTGACAAAAACACAGACAATTGTTCAAAAATCAGACAATTGATATGTCTGAAAAATAGACAAATTATTCTGATCGCTTGCAATAATCGTTACCAATCAACGATGTACATGCTGGCACGAAGTGTGCAATATGCAGTCATCACCACAGGAGGCAATCCCATGCAACGACGCACCATGATCTCTCTGGCCGCTCTGGCCGCCACGCTGTCCACCGCTGCCCTGGCGCAGACAGGCGAAATCCGCATTGCGCACGTGTACAGCAAGACCGGCCCGCTGGAGGCGTACGGCAAGCAGACGCAGACCGGCCTGATGATGGGGCTGAGCTACGCCACAGGCGGCAGCATGACCATCAACGGCAAGAAGCTTGTGGTGATCGAGAAGGACGACCAAGGCAAGCCCGACCTGGGCAAGAGCCTGCTGGCAGCGGCCTACTCGGACGACAAGGCCGACATTGCCGTGGGCCCCACGAGCTCGGGCGTGGCGCTGGCCATGCTGCCGGTGGCCGAGGAATACAAGAAGATCCTGCTGGTCGAGCCCGCCGTGGCCGATGCGATCACCGGCGACAAGTGGAACAAGTACATCTTCCGCACCGGCCGCAACAGCAGCCAGGACGCGATCAGCAATGCCGTGGCCATCGACAAGCCCGGCGTGACGGTGGCCACGCTCGCGCAGGACTACGCCTTCGGCCGTGACGGCGTGAAGGCCTTCAAGGACGCGCTCAAGAACGCCAAGCTCGTGCACGAGGAATACCTGCCCACCAACACCACGGACTTCACCGCCGGTGCCCAGCGCCTGATCGACAAGCTCAAGGACCAGCCGGGGCGCAAGATCATCTTCATCATCTGGGCGGGAGCGGGCAACCCGTTCAAGATCGCGGACCTGGACTTGAAGCGCTACGGCATCGAGATCGCCACGGGTGGCAACATCCTGCCCGCTATGGCCAGCTACAAGAACTTCCCCGGCATGGAAGGCGCCACCTACTACTACTTCGGCATTCCCAAGAACCCGGTGAACGAGGCACTGGTGGCCGCCCACTACAAGGAGTACAAGACCCCGCCCGACTTCTTCACCGCCGGGGGCTTTACGGCTGCCATGGCCCTGGTCACCGCGCTCAAGACCACCAATGGCGACACCAACACCAACAAGCTCATCAAGACCATGGAAGGCATGAGCTTTGAGACGCCCAAGGGCAAGATGACCTTCCGCGCCGAAGACCACCAGGCCATGCAGAGCATGTACCACTTCAAGATCAAGGTGGACCCGGCCTTTGCCTGGGGCGTGCCTGAACTGGTGCGCGAGATCAAGCCCGAGGAAATGCAGATCCCGATCCGCAACAAGCGCTGATTCCGGTTGGCGAGGCCCGGCGCGCCAGCGCGTGCGCCGGGGTACATCCCGCAGGGGCGGCCGCCCCTCTTTTTCCAGTGAACGCAAGAACCCCGGGCACACGGGGAGGGTGGGCTGTTGCCTGCCCCCACAACCCCACAGGAGACAGACAACATGACGATGAAATTCCTTCAGACGGCGGCCGCCGTGGCAGCGTGTGCGATGGCGGGTTCGGCCTGGGCGGCGGTGGAACTGCCCGCCCTGCAACTCGACAAAACCCAGACCACGGTTTCGGGCCTGTCCTCGGGCGGTTACATGGCGGTGCAGTTGCACGTGGCGTTTTCCTCGGTGTTTGCCAAGGGAGCGGGCGTGGTGGCGGGCGGCCCGTTCTACTGCGCCGAGGGATCGGTGGTCAACGCCACGGGGCGTTGCATGGCCAGCCCTGCGGGCATTCCCACCAGCACGCTGGTGAACACCACCCAGACCTGGGCCAGCCAGGGGCATGTGGACCCGGTGTCCCACCTGCAGAACTCCAAGGTCTATCTGTTCTCGGGCTCGGTGGACAGCGTGGTCAAGACCGGCGTCATGGACGCCCTCAAGACCTACTACAACAGCTTTGTGCCTGCCGCCAACGTGGTGTACAAAAAAGACATCGCGGCAGAACATGCCCTGGTGACCGACGACTACGGCAGCGCCTGCTCGGTCAAGGGCTCGCCCTACATCAACGACTGCAACTTCGACCTGGCCGGTGCCATGCTTCAGCACCTGTACGGGCCGCTCAACGCGCGCAGCAGCGCGGCCCTGCCCGAGAGCAGCTTTGTCGAGTTCAAGCAAAGCAGCTTCATCAGCGGCCACGGCATGGCCAGCACTGGCTGGGCCTACATCCCGCAGGCCTGCCAGAGCGGCGCTACCTGCCGCCTGCACGTCGCGCTGCACGGCTGCAAGCAGAACGTGAGCGATGTGCAGCAGCAGTACGTGCGCAACACCGGCTTCAACCGCTGGGCCGAGACCAACAACATCGTGGTGCTGTACCCGCAAACCAGCACCGCCGCCACCAACAGTTGCTGGGACTGGTGGGGCTACGACAGCGCCAACTACGCCAAGAAGACCGGCCCGCAGATGGCCGCCATCAAGGCCATGGTGGACCGCCTGGGCAGCGGCGGTACCACGCCGCCCGACCCCGACCCGGTGCTGCTGCCTGCCCCCACGGGCGTGAGTGCTTCGGGCGCCACGGCCAGCAGCATGGCCCTGGGCTGGAACAGCGTAGCCGGGGCCGACGGCTACCACGTGTACCGCAACGGCAACAAGGTCAATGCGCTCACCGTCTATGGCACCAGCTACACCGACACCGGCCTGGCCGCCTCCACCACCTACCAGTGGACGGTGCGTGCCGTGGACGCCCAGGGCGTGGAAGGCACCGCCTCGGCCCCCGTATCGGCCACCACCCTGGCGGCCGGCGGTGGCGAGACACCCACCTGCACCACCGCCAGCAACTACAGCCACACCCTGGCGGGCCGTGCCTATGCGCTGTACGGTTTCACCTACGCCAATGGTTCGGGCCAGGGCATGGGGTGGTGGAACATTTTCACGACCACCACACTGAAGAAAACCGGCCCCAACTACTACGTGATCGGCACCTGCCCCTGACGTGCGCAGCGCGGGTGCCCCAAGGACGATGATTGTGAAAGTGAGCAAGAACCCATGAGTACCCTGGCCACCCGGGACTTGACCATCCGCTTTGGCGGCCACGTGGCGGTCAATGCTGTGACCTGCGCTTTTGAGCCAGGCACGCTGACCGCCATCGTGGGCCCCAACGGCGCGGGCAAGACCACCTACTTCAACCTGATCTCCGGTCAGCTCAAGGCCACCAGCGGCAGTGTGACGCTGGGTGGACGCGAGCTGACGGGGCAGTCCGTCTCGCAGCGCACGCGCGCCGGGCTGGGGCGGGCGTTCCAGCTCACCAATCTGTTTCCCAACCTCACGGTGCTGGAGAACGTGCGCCTGGCCGTGCAGGCCACGCAAGAGGGCAAGCACCACCGGGGCCTGAACCTCTGGAGCATCTGGAGCGACCACCGCCAGCTCACCGAGCGGGCGCAGGCCATCCTGCACCAGGTGGCGATGTTCGAGCGCCGCGATACCCCCGTGGCCAGCCTGCCGCACGGCGACCAGCGCAAGCTTGAAGTCGCGCTGCTCATGGCGCTGGAGCCGCAGGTGTACATGTTCGACGAGCCCACGGCAGGCATGAGCCACGACGAGGCGCCCGTGATCCTGAACCTGATCCGCGAGCTGAAGAAGGACAAGACCAAGATCATCCTGCTGGTGGAGCACAAGATGGACGTGGTGCGCGAGCTGGCCGACCGCATCATCGTGCTGACCAACGGCACGCTGGTGGCCGACGGCCTGCCGGCCGAGGTGATCGCATCGCCCGTGGTGCAGGAAGCCTACCTGGGCGTGAGCAAGGACGCAGACAAGGAGGCCGCATGAGCACCCCCAATCTTCTGGAACTCAAGGGCGTGCACACCCACATCGGGGCGTACCACATCCTGCACGGCGTGGACCTGGCCGTGCCGCGCGGCGAGCTGACCATGCTGCTGGGCCGCAATGGCGCAGGCAAGACGACCACGCTGCGCACCATCATGGGCCTGTGGCAGGCCTCGCAGGGCAGCATCCACTTTGGCGGGCAGGACATCACGCGCATGCACACGCCGCAGATCGCGGGCCTGAACATTGCCTATGTGCCCGAGAACATGGGCATCTTCGCCGACCTCACGGTGAAGGAAAACATGCTGCTGGCCGCGCGCAAGGCCAGCCATGCGGGGCAGATGGACGAGTCGCGCCTGCAGTGGATCTTCAAGCTGTTCCCGGCGGTGGAGAAGTTCTGGAACCACCCCGCGGGCAAGCTCAGCGGCGGGCAGAAGCAGATGCTGGCCGTGAGCCGCGCCATCGTCGAGCCGCGCGAGCTGCTCATCGTGGACGAGCCCAGCAAGGGCCTGGCCCCGGCCATCATCAACAACATGATCGACGCCTTTGACCAGCTCAAGAAGAGCGGCGTGACCATCCTGCTGGTCGAGCAGAACATCCACTTTGCCAAGCGCCTGGGCGATGCCGTGGCTGTGATGGACAACGGCCGCGTGGTGCACGCCGGCCGCATGGCCGACCTGGCCGCCGACGAGGCGCTGCAGCAGTCCCTGCTGGGACTCGCACTCTGAGGAGGTTTATATGAAAAATATGCCTATAACGCCTATGAATAAAGCGCAAGTAGCTATAAAAATAATAGCAAAACAAACCGCAGGAAAGGCCACGCCATGAACCGCCGCGACCTGGATTGGAAACCCCTGGCCCTGGTGCCGCTGCTGGCGCTCATCGTGCTGCCGCTCATCGGCTCGCCCAGCACCTGGCTCACGCTCACGGTGGCGGGGCTGGCCATGGGCATGATCATCTTCATCATCGCCTCGGGCCTCACGCTGGTGTTCGGCCTGATGGACGTGCTGAACTTCGGCCACGGCGTGTTCATTGCGCTGGGCGCCTTTGTCGCCACCAGCGTGCTCGGCGCCATGGGCGACTGGACCGGCAGCGCCGAGCTGTGGCGCAACCTGGTGGCCGTGCTGCCCGCCATGCTGGTGGCCATGGCCGTGGCGGGTGCGCTGGGCCTGGCGTTCGAGCGCTTCATCGTGCGCCCGGTGTACGGTCAGCACCTGAAGCAGATCCTTATCACCATGGGCGGCATGATCATTGGCGAGGAGCTCATCAAGGTCATCTGGGGCCCGCAGCAGATCCCGCTGCCGTTGCCCGAGGGCATGCGCGGCTCGCTGCTGGTGGGGGATGCCGCCATCGAGAAATACCGCCTGGTCGCCGTGGCCGTGGGCCTGGTGGTGTTCGGCGTGCTGGCCTGGACGCTCTCGCGCACCAAGGTGGGCCTGCTGATCCGCGCGGGCGTGCAAGACCGCGAAATGGTCGAAAGCCTGGGCTACCGCATCCGGCGCCTGTTCGTGGGCGTGTTCGTGGCGGGCTCGGCGCTGGCAGGCCTGGGCGGCGTGATGTGGGGGCTGTACCAGCAGAACGTGGTCCCGCAGATGGGCGCGCAGGTCAACGTGCTGATCTTCATCGTCATCATCATCGGCGGCCTGGGCTCGACCGGAGGCGCCTTGATTGGCGCGCTGCTGGTGGGTCTGATGGCCAACTACACCGGCTTCCTGGCGCCCAAGGTGGCGCTGTTCTCCAACATCGCCCTGATGGTCGCCGTGCTGCTGTGGCGCCCGCAGGGTGTCTATCCCGTCACGAACCGTTGAAGAGGCGCCCGACATGTTGAACCGACTTCTCTCCGGTGACTACCCGCGCAGCAAGGTGCTGGCGGTCATTCTGCTGGCCATTTTGCTGGGCCTGGCGTTTGCGCCCTTCCTGTTTCCTGGTGTCAAGCCGCTGTCGGTGGCTGCCAAGGTGCTGGTGTTTGTGGTGCTGGTGGCCAGCTTCGATCTGTTGCTGGGCTACACCGGCATCGTGAGCTTTGCGCACACCATGTTCTTCGGCATTGGTGCGTACGGCATTGCCATTGCGACCACGCGCCTGGGCGCCACCTGGGGCGCGCTGGCCGTGGGTTTGGCCGGGGCTTTGTTGCTGTCGCTGCTGCTGTCGCTGGCGGTGGGGCTGTTCTCGTTGCGCGTGCGCGCCATCTTCTTCGCCATGATCACGCTGGCTGTGGCGGCGGCGTTCCAGACGCTGGCCTCACAGCTTTCGGACTTCACCGGCGGTGAGGACGGCCTGACTTTCAAGGTGCCCGAGCTGCTGTCGCCCAGCTTCGAACCCTTCGAGGAACCCTTTCTGGGCGTGACCATCGACGGGCGCCTGATCTGCTACTACCTGCTGTTTGTCACGGCGGTGGCGCTGGTGCTGGCGCTGCTGCGCATCGTTAATTCACCCTTCGGCCGTGTGCTGCAGGCCATCCGCGAGAACGAGTTCCGCGCCGAGGCCATTGGCTACCGCGTGGTGGTGTACCGCACCACGTCCAGCGTGCTGTCGGCCCTGTTCGCCACGCTGGCGGGCTGCATGCTGGCGCTCTGGTTGCGCTACAACGGGCCGGACACCTCGCTCAGCTTCGAAATCATGATGGACTGCCTGCTCATCGTCGTCATCGGCGGCATGGGCACCATTTACGGCTCGGCCATTGGCGCGGTACTGTTCCTGGTCGCGCAAAGCTACCTGCAGGACATGCTGCGGCTGGGCAGCGAGGCAGCGTCCAGCCTGCCCTGGCTGGCTGCGCTGCTCTCGCCCGACCGCTGGCTGCTGTGGCTGGGGGTGCTGTTCGTGCTCTCGGTCTATTACTTCCCCACGGGCGTTGTGGGCCGTCTGCGTGCGGCTGCAGCCCATTGATCTGCATATCCACAAGACAACACCAGGAGACACCCCCATGAAGACTGCCGTGCACCCCTTTGTCCCGGCCCTGCTGGCTGCTGCCGTGTTGGCGGCCTGCGGCGGCAGCGATGCCGATGTGAACCAGCGCCCCACCTGGCTGGGCACCATCCAGTCCACCAGTTACGACGGGCAGGGTGACGACCTGCTCACCGCAGGCCTGGGCAAGACGGGCCTGGCTGCGCCGCTGGCGCCCGCCTATGCCGACGCCCTCAAGCCCACGGCGGTCGAGCTGCGGCGCACGGCCATCCACACCAACTACCGCGCCATGCTCGACATGACGGCGGCGGGTGGCTATGGCACGCTCTACGGCCCCAACGTGGATGCGCAGGGCAACGTGACGGCCAGCGAGGGCAAGGTTGCGGGCACCGAATACATCGCCTTTGCCGACGACGGCAGCGGGCGCCAGAACGTCACGCTCATGGTCCAGGTGCCCGCCAGCTTCGACCCCAAGAAGCCCTGCATCATCACGGCCACGGCGTCGGGCTCGCGCGGCGTGTATGGCGGCATCAGCACGGGTGAATGGGGCCTCAAGCGCGGCTGCGCGGTGGCGTATTCCGACAAGGGCACGGGCGGTGCGCCGCACGACCTGCACAACGACACCGTGCCGCTGATCGACGGAACGCGCACCGGCGCTGCCGCCGCAGGCAAGAGCGCAGCCTTCAACGCCGGGCTTTCGGCCAGCGAGCTGGCAGCCTTCAATGCGGATACGCCCAACCGCTTTGCCTTCAAGCACGCACACTCGGGCCAGAACGCAGAGAAGGACTGGGGCCAGAGCACGCTGCGGGCGGTGGAGTTTGCCTTCTACGTGCTCAACGAGCGCTTTGGCGCGCTGGACAACGGCCAGCGCCTGCGCACGCTGCAGCCGTCCAACACCATCACCATTGCGTCCAGCATCTCCAACGGCGGCGGCGCTGCCATTGCGGCAGCAGAGCAGGACACGCAAGGCCTCATCAGCGGTGTGGCCGTGTCCGAGCCCGCGCTGGAACTTCCAGCCAGCCCTGGTGTGAAGGTGCTGCGCGGCGGTACCGAACTGTCTGTGGTGGGCAAGCCGCTGGTGGATTTCACCACCCAGGCCAACCTGTACCAGGCCTGTGCGGCCCTGGCTCCGTCGGTCGCGGCCACGCCCTATGCCGCCGCGTTTGCCGCTGGGTTTGCCAGCAAGGCCTTGCCCATTGCGCCCAACCGCTGCGCAGCCCTCAAGAATGCGGGCCTGCTGAGCGCCACCACCACCGAGGCGCAGGCCGAAGAGGCGCTGCAAAAACTGCGTGCCTACGGCTGGGAGCCCGAGTCCAACGACCTGCACGCATCGCTGGCCGCCTTCGAGGTGGCCCCTGCGGTGTCGGTCACCTTTGCCAATGCGCTTGCGCGTGCCAGCGTCAAGGACCACCTCTGCGGCTTCAGCTACGCCGCCGCCACGGCCACAGGGGCCGTCACGCCCCTGGCCGGGGCGGCGCTGGCGGGCATGTTTGCCAGCGGCAATGGCGTGCCGCCGTCCAGCGGAGTCCAGCTCATCAACAACCGCGGCAAGCTCGGGCCTGCGCGCGACTTCCTGTCGGTGTCTTCCAGCGGCCTGGCCGACTGGAACACCGAGGGCGCGCTGTGCCTGCGCAACCTCGTTACCGGCAGCGACGCTGCAGCCAAGAAGCTCCAGGCCGGGCTGGACGAAACCCGCCGCAACGGCAATCTGCGCGGCAAGCCTGCCCTCATCGTGCATGGCCGCGCCGACGCGCTTCTGCCCGTCAACCACACCTCGCGCCCCTACGCTGCACTCAACCGCAAGGTGGAAGGCGCCGCCAGCAAGCTGCGCTATGTGGAGGTGACCAATGCCCAGCACTTCGACAGCTTCATCGGCCTGCCCACTGTGCTGCCCGGTTACGACACGCGCTACGTGCCGCTGCATGTCTACCTGAACCGCGCGCTCGACGCCATGTACGAGCACCTGTCCGCAGGCAAGCCGCTGCCCGCCAGCCAGGTGGTGCGCACCGTGCCGCGCGCAGGCACGCCCGGCAAGGCCGAGGCCATCACCGCGGCCAACGTGCCGCCGCTGGCCGCCACGCCCGCCGCAGGCAATGCCATCGTCGTTACCGAGGGGGCCATTGCCGTGCCCGAATGAGGCGCACGCCCAGGCCTGCTTACGCACCCCGTTTCACAAGGTTGCCCACCATGTCACCCCAGTCCCGTTACGCCACCTGCGCTGGCTATGAAATCCACTACACCGAATGGGGCGCAGCCGATGCCCCCGTGGTGATTGCCTGGCACGGCCTGGCGCGTACCGGGCGCGACATGGACGACCTGGCCGAGCACCTGGCAGGGCGCTACCGCGTGATCTGCCCCGACACCCTGGGCCGGGGTCTGAGCCAGTGGAGTCGCAACCCGGTGCAGGAGTACCGCCTGGCCTTCTACGCACGCCTGGCAGCCGACCTGTTCGACCAACTGGGCATTGCGCAGGCGCACTGGATTGGTACGTCCATGGGCGGCGCCATCGGCACGGTGTGCGCTGCAGGCCTGTGCGAGCCAACGCTGCGCGGGCGCATTCGTAGCCTGCTGCTCAACGACAACGCGCCGCGCCTGGCCGATGCGGCGCTGGAGCGCATCAAGGCCTACGCAGGCCAGCCGCCCGCGTTCGATACGGTGGCTGAGCTGGAGGCCTTTTTCCGCAAGGTGTACGAACCCTATGGCTGGCTCAGCGATGCGCAGTGGCGCCGCCTGACGGAAACGTCCACCCGCCGCTTGACCGATGGGCGCGTGACGCCGCACTACGACCCGGCCATGGTGCAGCAGTTCACCCACCACGAGAACGACTACCTGATCTGGGAACACTACGACCGGATCGACATCCCCGTGCTGTGCCTGCGCGGCGCCCACTCCGACCTGGTGCTTCCCGAGACCACCGCCGAAATGCTGACCCGCGGCCCCGGCGCGCGCGGCCTGGCGCAGGTGATCGAAGTGCCAGGCTGCGGCCATGCCCCCGCGCTCAACGTGCCCGCGCACTACGCGCTGGTGGACGCCTTCCTCGCAAGGGCAGAACAGGCAGCTTGAGTCCCTCCCGTGCCGCCGCCTGGTGGGCGCGCGGGAGGGCTTTCTTTGCGTTTGTTGCACCGCTTGCGGCGTATCCAACGGGCGCAGCCCAGTCCGGCAACCACCGCGCAAGGGCCACCAGTGCTCCGAGTGTGGGCGCACTTCCCGGCGAAGCGTGGAGGTGAAAGGCGCGCAGCGCCGGGGGGGCACTTCAGCAATCGACTGCGCTGCCTGCGCCCACAGTCCTTGAAACTGGCACAGCCCGGTCCAGCAACCACCGCGCAAGGGCCGCCCCGCCGCGCTGGTGGTGTCCCCCTTCCCGCAAAGCGCAGCTTTGCGAGAGAAGGGGGAAGCGGCGCAGCCGCTCAGGGGGTTGTACCCTCTATCTTCTGAACCGCTCGCCGTTGAAGTAGGTCAGCTCCACAAAGTCGGTGCCGTCGTGGTCGTTGGGGCCGTAGCGCACTTCAAAGCCGCCCAGGTCGTAGGGGCGCATGGAGTGCAGTGCCTCGGCGAACTTTTCGCGCGTGCCAGCGCGCCCGGCGCGGCGCAGTGCCTCGATCAGGATGCGGGCGTTGACATAGCCCTCGAACGAGGAGTAGCCAATGTCCACATTCCCCAGCTTCTTGATCGCATCCTGGTAGGCCTTGACCACCGGGATGGCGGGGTTGGTGGGGTTGGGCACCACCTGGGCCACGGTGATGCCGATGGCTGCATCACCCAGCGCCGCCAGCAGTGGCCGCGAGCCCAGGAAGGAGATGGAGAACGCCGGCGCCTTGATGCGCTGGCGCAGAGACTTGTAGAACGGAATGCCGCTGGCGCCGATGGCCAGCGACATCAGCGCATTGGGCTGGAACTGCACGATCTCCTGCACCGCCTTTTCGATGCCTTCGGGCGTTTCCTGCACCAGAAAAGGCTTCCACTGCGTGTTGCTGGTGGCGCGGGCTGCCGCCTCAAACGCGGCCAGCGTGGCCTTGCCGAAGGGGTTGTCGAAGTAGCCCACGGCCATTTTGGTAAAGCCCGTGGAGCTGAGCTGGCGCGCAATCTTGGCCAGTTCCTGTGCGTAACTGGCCCGGGTGTGGAACACCAGCGGGTTGAAGGGGCGCAGCGCGTCCGAACCCGTGGCCGGTGCCAGCAGGGGCACCTTGGCTTCGGCCAGCACCTTGAGCGCGCCCATCACGCTGGTCGTGCCGCCGCAGGCAAACATGGTGAATATCTGGTCCTTCTTGAGCAGCGTGGCCGTGTTTTCGGCGGCCTTCTCGGGGGCGCCGCCGTCGTCCAGACTGAAGAATTCGATCGGGCGCCCGTCGATACCGCCGCGGTCGTTCACTTCCTTGAAGGCGGCGGCAATGCCCTTGTTCATCTCCACAAACGGGAAGGCCAGCGGCCCGGTCAGCGCGGCCGTCTGGCCGATGCGCCAGGCATCGCCCTGGGCGCGGGCCCAGGCCGTGGGCCCCAGGGTGGCCAGGGCGGCGGTGCCCTGGAGCAGGCGGCGGCGGGTGGGCTGGAGAGCGGGATGGGGAGGCAGAGGCATGCTGGGGTTCCTTGCTGGTGTTCTGGGGTGGCCCGCTGGGGGCGGAAGCCTGCCGGGGCTGGCAGAGTATCGGTCTGTAAGTATTTGTGAGGCGAGCCGTGAAAACCCTGCGAAACAGCGAAAACGGTCACTCAGGCGACACATTCCTTCGATAAAGACACTCCGCAAAAGCATTCTCCAGGATTGCCCCCAGAACCTGCAAACCCCAGGGTGATCCGTTACATTTTTTGCTGCGCGTGCGCCCCTGGCGCCCGCTGACTGCGGCGCATCGGCCGGATCGACAGGAACAGACATGACACCTTTGCCCCCCCATCCCCACAACAGCCCGCGCATCGCCCTGGTGGGCGCAGGACTGGCGGGGCTGTCGTGCGCCACAGCGCTGCAGGCCGCAGGGCACAGTGTGGTGCTGTTCGAAAAAAGCCGTGGCCCGGCTGGTCGCATGTCCACGCGCCGCGGGGAGGACTGGCAGTGCGATTTCGGTGCCCAGTACTTTGTGGCGCGCGATCCCGCGTTTCTGGCCGAGGTGCAGCGTTGGAGCGATGCTGGGGTGGCGCAGCCGTGGAAGCTACGCCTGGGCAGTTTCGAGGGCTCCCGCTGGAAGCCCAGCACCACCGCCCTGGTTCGGCACGTGGGGGTTCCTGCGATGACGGCTCCGGCCTATTGGCTGGCCCAGGGGCTGCAGGTGCATGCACACCTGACCGTGCAAACCTTGGAGCGCACCGTGGACGGGTGACACCTGCATTGCGCCGAGGCCGGGGCGCCCGAGGCGGTGTTTGACACCGTGTTGCTGGCCATGCCTGCGCCGCAGGCCCTGGCCTTGCTGGGAGACCACGCGCCGGGGCTGCGTGCCGCAGCCGCAGGTGCAGGCATGTGCCCCTGCTGGGCCTTGATGCTGCGCTTTGATGCGCCCCTTGCCTGGGATCTGGACGCCGCGTTTGTCAACCAGGGCCCCTTGGGCTGGATGGCCCGGGACAGCAGCAAGCCAGGCAGGCCACGCCACGAAACCTGGGTGCTGCATGCCACGGCCGACTGGAGCCAGGAGCACCTGGAAGACGACCCTGCCGATGTGGCGCGCGCCATGCTCAAGGCCTTCGCCGACCTGGGGGGTGCAGCCCCTGCGGCCTGGACAGCGCACCGCTGGCGCTACGCCACCCATGCGCCCGCCCTCACCGAAGGCTGCGCCTGGGACGCCGCCACGCGCCTGGGCCTGTGCGGCGACTGGCTGCATGGCGGCAAGGTGGAGGGCGCCTGGCTCAGCGGCCAGGCCCTGGCGCGGCGGGTATTGCAACAGGGCTGAGGGCCATCGCTGATCAACCCGTGGGCCTGCCCCCAGGCCTCAGAGGTTGAGAGTTTTTTGCCCGTGCCCGAAAGGCGCGTCAAAGCGCCGCTGATCGAGGCGCAAAGCGCAGCCATAGCGCGGGCTATGGCGAGCATTTGCAACGACGAGCAGGGGTGTTTTGGCGTGCAAGGCGGGCATAGGCAAAAGACTCTCAACCTCTCAGGGCAGGTACAGCGCGCGAAAGTCGTTCACATTGGTGAAGGTGGGGCCGGTCACCACCAGGTCGCCCAGGGCGGCGAAGAAGGGGTAGGCGTCGTGCCGCGCCAGGTGGCCTGTGGCCGACAGGCAGAGCGCCTGGGCGCGGGCCAGGGTGTCGGGGGTGATCAGGGCGCCCGCGTTGTCCTCCACGCCGTCGATGCCATCGGTGTCGGCGGCCAGGGCGTACACGCCGGGCTCGCCCTGCAGGGCCAGGGCGCAGGAGAGCAAAAATTCGCTGGCGCGGCCGCCCCGGCCCCGTGGGTGGGCGCCCGGGGTGCCCAGCGTGACCGTGGTCTCCCCGCCGGACAGCAGCACGCAGGGCCTCGTGAATGGCTGGCCCTGGCGTGCCATCTGCCGTGCCAGGGCGGCGTGCACCTTGCCCACGTCGCGGCTCTCGCCCTCAATGGCGTCCGACAGGATGTGCGCTGCCACGCCGTGTGCGCGTGCCACTGCGGCGGCGGCCTCCAGGCTTTGCTGGGGCGTGGCGATCAGGTGCACGGCATGGTCTTGGAACAGCGCGTCGCCGGGCTTGGGGGTCTCGAAGGCGCTGCTGGCCAGTCCGGCGAGTGCCGCAGCAGGCAGGGGCAGTTGGTAGCGCTGGCAAATGGCCAGTGCGTCCTGGCAGGTGCTGGGGTCGGGCACGGTGGGGCCGCTGGCGATGGTGGCGGGGTCGTCGCCCGGCACGTCGCTGATGAGCAGCGACACCACCCGCGCCGGGGCCGCCAGCGCCGCCAACCGCCCGCCCTTGAGGGCCGAGAGGTGCTTGCGCACGCAGTTCATCTCGTCAATGCTGGCGCCGCTGGCCAGCAGCGCCTGGTTGATGGCCTGCTTGTCGGCCAGCGTGATGCCGGGTGCGGGTTGGGCCAGCAGGGCCGAGCCGCCGCCGGAGATGAGCGCCAGCACCAGGTCGTCCGGCCCCAGACCTTGCACAAGCGCGGCGATGCGCGCGGCGGCCTGCTGCCCGGCGGCGTCGGGCACGGGGTGGGCGGCTTCCAGCACGGCAATGCGCGCCTGGGGCTGCGGCAGGCCGGGCGGGACATGGCCGTAGCGCGTGACCACCAGGCCCTGCAGCGGCGCATCGGCGGGCCACAGCGCTTGGACCGCTGCGGCCATGCTGGCCGCGGCCTTGCCCGCGCCCACCACCACGGTGCGCCCACGCGGGGGCGGCGGCAGGTAGGGGGCCAGCACCTGGGCGGGTTGGGCGCGGGCCACGGCGGCGTCGAACAGGGTGCGCAGAAAGGCGCGGGCGTCGGTGGGGGTGGTCATGGTGTGTCGGGGTCGCCGTGGAGTGGGCTGCGCAGGCGCGCTGCGGCGCGCACCCTGGGGCGGGCGGCGGCCTGGCAGGCGCGGCGGTAGGCGCGCAGTTGCAGCTCTGCCAGGGCCACCACGCTGCCGGGCTCGGCCGTCACGCCGCGCGGGTGTATGCCTGCGGCCTGGCCGGTGAGCAGGGCAATGCCCTCACTCACATGCTGTACGGCCCACAGGTGAAAGCGCCCCTGCGCCACGGCCTGCACGATGCGCGGCTCCAGCATCAGGTGGCGCTGGTTGCGCGCCGGGATGAGTGCGCCCTGGCTGCCATCGAGTCCGGCGGTCTCGCAGGCGCGAAACCAGCCTTCGATTTTTTCGTTGATGCCGCCCACGGGCAGCACCTCGCCGTGCTGGTTGAGTGCGCCGGTCACCGCAATGCCCTGCGCCAGCGGCAGACCCGCGAGCGAGGACAGCAGCGCGTACAGCTCGGCGCACGAGGCCGAGTCGCCTTCCACGCCGCTGTACTCCTGCTCGAACACCACCGAGGCATTGAGCGCCAGCGGCGCCAGGTGGCCGAACAGCGCGTTCAGGTAGCTGTGCAGGATGAGTACGCCCTTGTCGTGGATGGGGCCGGACATTTCGACCTCGCGCTCGATGTTGAGCAGCCCCTCCTGCCCGGCAAAGGTGCGCGCGGTGATGCGCACCGGAAAGCCGAAGCGGTAGTCGCCCAGGTCGATCTGCGTGAGCGCGTTGATCTGGCCCACCTGCCAGCCGTGCAGCGCGAGCAGGCGCTCACCGTCGGTGATGCTCTCGTGCAGGCGCTGCTCAGGGTAGTTGTGGCGCAGGGTGCGGGCCCGCAGGGCGGCTTCCACATCGTGCAGGGCCACCAGGCTGGCACCGCGTGCGCGGCACAGTGCTGCGGCCTCGATGGCCAGCGCCTCGGTGTGCGCAAACAGGGCGCTTTGGCGGGTCTGGTCGTCGGCCTCGCGGTGGCTGTGCTCCAGCATGCGGGCCACGGCCTCGGGGCCAAAGTGCGGCAGGCCGCGCTTTTTGCAGGTGTGTGCCACGAACACGGCGCTGGCCTGGTAGGTTTGCGGGCTGGCGCTGAAGGACTCGGCAAAGTCCACCTTCACACGAAAGCGCCGCGCCACTTCGGGGTCGCCCTCCTGCAGGGCGTAGTACTCCTCGATCGAGCCGACCAGCACGAACTTGACCTGCACATCCACCGCCTCGGGTTGCAGTGCGGCGGTGGCCTGGATGCCGTGGCTGCTGCCCAGCTCCTCGATCTGCAGGCGGCTGCAGCGCAGAAAGCGGCGCAGGCGCTCCCACAGGCTTTCGTTGCCCAGCAGGTCGCGCAGATGCAGCAGCAAAAAGCCGCCATGTGCCTTGAGCAGGCTGCCCGCGTGGATGTGGGTGAAGTCGGCCTGCACGGCGTCGTCCTCGGCCTGTACCTCGATGCTGCCAAACAGGCTGCGCAGCTGCGGGTTGTCCTCGATCAGCACGGGCGCAGTTTGCAGCCCGGCGTTGTCCACGGCCAGGTTCACATAGCAGCGCGAGAGCAGGGTGTCCAGCTGCTCCTTGCGCTCGTCTTCTGCAGCCTCGTTGCCCTGCATGGGAATGAAAAGATCCAGTTGCTCCAGCACCTGCTGGCGCACCTGGTCCAGCCACTGGCCGAGCTTGACGGTGTCCTTGATCTGTTTGCGCAGGGGGTTGCGCACCTCTTGCAGCCCATGGTCCAGCAGGGGGCGTACCACCTGGCGGCGCAGTTGTGTCAGCGCGTCGTCGCGCTGGCGCTCCAGTGGGCGCATGTCGTCCAGAAAGCGGGCGATGGCGTTGCGCAGTTTCTGCTCGGCATCGTCAATTTCGGCGCGGCGTTCGCGCGTGAGGGCGTCGGCTTCGGTCAGCGGCTCGCCCTGGGGGCCGAGCAGGGTGAAAACCATATGCCCCTCGTCGCGCGAGAGGCGAAAGCGCAGCGACTCGGCCAGCGCATCCAGTTCGGCAAAAGCTTGAGACTCGCGGGCCTGGTAGGCCTGTTCGATGCGCGCACTCTCGGCGCGGAAGTCGGCGCCGTCCAGGCGCCGGGGGATGTCGGCCTGCAGCGCACGGGTGAGCTGCTCCATGCCCTGGCGCAGTTCGCGCCCCTGGCCTGCAGGCAGGCGCAGCGCGCGCGGGCGCTCGGGGTTGTCAAAGTGGTGCAGGTAGCACAGGTCGGGCGGTACGGCGCGTTGCGCGGCGGCCTGCTTCATGGCCTGGTGCAGCAGTGACGCGCGGCCGCTGCCCACCTCGCCCAGCACGAACAGGTTGTAGTCCGGCTGCTCCAGCCCCAGGCCAAAGCGGGCGGCGGCTTCGGCGCGCTCCTGCCCGATCCAGGGCAGGGGCAGGTCTTGCAGCTCGGCGGTGCTGTTAAAGCCCAGGCTGCTGGGCGCGATGCACCGGCGCAGTTGTTCGGGGGCAAGGGCAATGGTGGCCATGGGTTTTATGTGTAATTGGCTTCTAGCGCCCGTCCATAAAGCGTTAGCAGCTATAAAAATAATAGCAAAACATCAGCGCGGTGCACCACCTGCCAGGGCAATGTCGCGCGCGCGCTCCAGGGTGGCTGCGTCGGCGCTCTGCACTGGCCAGCCTGCCAGGTGCTGCTGGGCGATTTGGCTCAGGGCACCGATCCAGGCCGGGCTGTCGTTCAGGCAGGGGATGTAGTGAAAGTCCTTGCCCCCCGCGTGCTCAAAGGCCTCTCGTGCTTCCTGGGCGATTTCTTCCAGTGTCTCCAGGCAGTCGCTGGTGAAGCCGGGGCACACCACATCGACGCGGCGCGCGCCGCCCTGGGCCAGTGCCACCAGGGTGGGCTCGGTGTAGGGCTCCAGCCACTTGGCCTTGCCAAAGCGGGACTGGAAGGTGAGCCGCCAGCGCTCCTTGCGCAGGCCCAGACGCTCGGCCAGCAGGCGGGCGGTCTTGTGGCTTTCGCAGTGGTAGGGGTCGCCCAGGTGCAGGGTGCGTTCGGGCACGCCGTGAAAGCTCATCACCAGCTGGTCGGGCTGGCCGTGTTCCTTCCAGTGCGCCTCGATGCGGCGGGCCAGGGCCTCGATGTAGAGCGGGTCGTCGTGGTAGCGGTTGACGAAGCGCAGCTCGGGCACATGGCGCTGGGTGCCCGCCCAGGCGTACACGGCATCGAACACGCTGGCCGTGGTGGTGCCCGAGTACTGCGGGTACAGCGGCAGGATGAGGATGCGCGTGGCGCCTTCGGCCTTCAGCGCGTCGAGCTGGCTGGCAATGGACGGGTTGCCGTAGCGCATGGCCGGGCGCACCAGCACGTTGCAGCCCGCCTCGCCGAGCCAGCCGCGCAGCAGCGTGGCCTGCTGCTGCGTCCAGTAGGCCAGGGGTGAGCCTTCGGGGCGCCAGATGCTGGCGTACTTGGCGGCCGACTTGGCGGGCCGGGTGCGCAGGATGATGCCGTGCAGGATGGGCAGCCACAGCAGGCGCGGGATCTCGACCACGCGTGGGTCGGCCAGAAACTGGCCCAGGTAGCGGCGTAGCGCGCTGGGGGTGGGGGCGTCGGGCGTGCCCAGGTTGCACAGCAGCACGGCGGTGCGCTGGGCCTGGCCGTGGGTGTAGGCGGGTTCGGTCTGGAAAGGCATGCCGCATTCTCGCCCAAGGGCGCTGCCGCCTGCCGCGCCGGGGTCAAGCCGCCACTGCGCGCCCACCGCCTTTTTGTTTGGCCTCGTAGAGCGCGCGGTCGGCGCGCTTGAGCAGGTCTTCGGTGTTCAGCATGGCGGCGTCCACCTCGGCAATGCCGATGCTCAGGGAGCCGTCCCAGCAGGGCTGCGCCTGGGCGGTCAGAAAGGGTTGCTGGCTTTCCAGGATTTTTTCTGCTGCCCGCGCGGCGCCGTGGATGTTGCTGCGCGGGCAGACGACGAGGAACTCGTCACCGCCGATGCGGCACACGATGTCGCTGCTGCGCACGGCATTGCGCAGCCGCTGGGCCAGGTGGCGCAGCAGCTCGTCGCCCACGGCGTGGCCGAACTGGTCGTTCACGGGCTTGAAGTGGTCGGCGTCGAGCAGCAGCACGGACAGCGGCGTGCCGTCGCGCCGCGCCTCGGCCCACAGCTCGTTGAGCGCGGCCACGGCAAAGCGGCGGTTGGGCAGGCCAGTCAGGTCGTCCTGGCTGGAGAGCATCTGCAGCTGCCGGTTGGCGTATTCGAGGTCGGCCGTGCGCTGTTCCACGCGCTGCTCCAGCTCGTGGTTGAACTTGCGCAGCTCGGCGTTGCTGACTGAGAGCATCTGCAGCAGGCCGCGCAACGCTCCAATCAAGGGCTCCTGGTCGCCCAGCGAGAGGTGGGTATCGTCCTCATAGGCTTGTTCCGGGGTTTTTCCTGCGCGGATGACGTGGGCCTGCCGGGCCATGCTTTGGTCTATGCCCAGAATGTGGTAAGTCAACCAGTGCACCAGGTAGTCCAGCAGGTTGCGTGTGCGCTCGGTACTGACGCCATGGGTCACGTTGCCCAGCATTTGCACTTCGTTCAGAAAACCCTGGTGGGCTGCCCTGTGTTGCACCTGGTGCCTGGCGTCCAGGCCGCTGCGCTCCATGTGCCGCTCTTCGTCGCTGAAGTGTTCCTGGGCATAACGCAACAGGGCGTCGCGTGCGGATTCGAAATCCCTGGGGTGGATGTCCTCTGCGGACATGCACAGTTCGCTCAGCCCGTTGATCAGGTCAACGAGCTTGTGGTGCTGGTCGTCCACCGAGGGCAGGCCGGTGACGAAAGCGTCGCTCCAGACGAAAAGGGCGGTCATGGGGTTCAAAGGGGAATGCGCCCATTGTGTATGCAAATGTTGCGATATGGTGAGGCATCAGGAAGAGAGCGTTTGGGAATACCCCGCACTGTGGATGGGGCGCGACAGCCACAGGGGCTGCGTCTTGATGCGCGTCAAAGCGTCATGTTGTGGTGCGACAGAACTGTCTTTTTGACGTGCACGCTGATGATGGCCACCACCTCGTCGGGCCGGGCTGGGCGCAGGAGCTGTTCGGACTCCACCGCGACCTTGGTGACCAGCGAGTCGTCCTCCAGCAGACAGAAAAATGGCTGAGGATCGGGTTGGGGCGGCAGCTCGGTGCGGCCCTCCATGGAGCCGTGGGGCACGCGCAGGCCGTCGAGCAGGGTCTTGAGCCGGTTGTCGATGTCGCCGCCGTCGGTGATCAAGGTGCCGCGCGGCTGCTGGCGGAACAGCAGCACCGACAGTTCGGCATACAAGTCCAGCCGCTGCGTGACGAGCGGAGCAAACAGCAGCCCCCCTTTTTCGACGATGACCGAGGGCTTGTCCGGCAGTGCCGGGTGCGCCAGCAGGCTGGGCGCTGCGTCCTTGAGCGGGCGCTCGCGCCACAGGCGCTGCAGCTGCGGGTGCAGGGCGCGGCGGATTTCCCATTTGTGGCCAGACTTGGCGCCCTGGCCGTGCAGCGGGCCTTCGTAGATCAGGCGAAATTCCATGGGTCAGCCCAAGTTCAGAAAGCCACCAGGTCGAAATCGGCCTTCTTCACGCCGCACTCCGGGCAGCACCAGTCCTCGGGCACGTCGGCCCAGCGGGTGCCGGGCGCCAGCCCGTCCTGCGGGCGGCCCTGCGCTTCGTCATAGACCCAGCCGCAGACCGCGCACATGTACATCTGGAAGGGAGGGGCTTCGTGGGGGGACATGGGTGGTAAGGGTCAATGCGTTGGTGTGCATTGTGCCGTGGTGCGCCTGCTGGTAGAAATTCACCATTAAAAAAGCACCTGGCGCCCTTGGATAAAGCGCGAGATGCTATAAAAATAGGAGTAACTAGGCGGCGGTTGTGTGGGGCCCCGCCGCCCTGGCCCCGGGTGTGTGCGTCAGAACTTGACGGTCACCCCCACGTTGAACGAGCGGCCCATGCCCGGCACGCGCACGCCCCAGGGCACGGCGGTGCCGGCCATGGTGCGGCCCTGGCCCACATAGGCGCCACCTTGGGGGTGGTTGTAGAAACGGTCGAACAGGTTGTCGATGCCGAAGTCCAGGCGCACCTGCTTCCACTCGTAGCTGGCGCGCAGGTTGACCAGGCCGTAGCCTGCGGTGGTCAGTTCGTTGCGCTCGGCGTTCACGCGGGTCTTGCCGTCCACCACCTGCAGCTCGGCGCTGGTGGTCCAGGCGCCCAGGCGCTGGGTCAGGGCCACGCGGGCGTTCAGCGGCATGATGTTGTAGAGGTGGTCGCCCGTGGTGCGGTTCTTGCCGTTCACGTAGCTCAGCACGCCGCTGAGGGTGAACTGGCCCCAGTCCCCGTACTTGCCCAGGTCGCTGAAGCCCGACAGGTCAAAGCCATGCAGGCGTGCGTCCTGGTTCAGGTAGCGCAGGTAGACAAAGGCGTTGTTGGCCGTGAGGTTGGCGTTGGTGCACGCCGACATGCCGCTGCCGCCGCCGCAGCGCTTGGCGTCGATGTAGTTGTTCACGTAGGTGAGATAGGGCGTGAACTTGACGCCCCAGCGCTCGCCCGTGGCGTCGTGCCAGTCGGCGGTGGCGCTCAGGGTGTTGGCGGTTTCGGGCTTGAGGTCGGGGTTGCCCACGTAGCCGTTGCCGTCGCCCACCAGGTTGATCATGCGCATGGCCATGCCGCCGGTGGACCAGGTGTAGCGCTCGTACAGGTTGGGCGAGCGCGTCTTGTGCGCAAAGCCGAACTCGTAGCTGGCGTTGGCATTGGGCGTGTAGCGTGCCAGCGCGGTCAGGTCGATGTTGCTGTCGCTGCGCTTGCGGTCCTTGGCGTTGAAGGCGTTGGCGTCCATGTCGTAGCTGTTGTTGTAGCCCTGCACGGCGCCGCTGTTGGTGCGCACATGGCTGCTGCGCAGGCCGATCTGCGAGAGCCATTGCGGGTTCCAGCGGGCTTCCCATTCGCCATACACGTCAAAGCGGTCGCGCTGGCCGTCGCGGATGTTCCAGAAGGTGTTGGGCGCCATGCCGCCGCCCGAGGGCAGCCACCAGTCGTCCAGGCGGTAGTTCTGCAGCTCGCTGCCCACGCGCAGCGTGTCGCGTGCCGACAGGGGCAGCTCGGCCTGAACGCGCAGGCCGGTGGTCTTGCCCTCGGTGTCCATGGGCATGCCGGGCACGTTGCCTGCGGGGCCGTACCAGTATTGCTTGTCCTCGCCATAGTTCATGCTGTGGCGGGTCTTCTCGTGGTACGCGCGGGCCTGCAACTGGCCCCAGGCGTAGGTGCCCTGGTAGCGCAGGTTGAACTGGTGGCTGTCGTTGCCCGTCATGTCCATGCGCTGGTTGGGGTAGTTCTGGTACGGGATGTCCTGCAGGCCCAGGCGCATTTCGACCAGGTGGTTTTCGTTGCGCAGCGCGTAGGCGAGGGCGTGGTTGGTGGTCTTGTAGCTCGAAGAGCCCACCACGTCGCCCGGCAGCCAGCGGGTGGGCTTGTCGGTGGCGGCAGCGCCCGCGGGCTTGAAGACGTCGCCGGCCTTGTAGTCATCGGCCTTGGCGGTAGAGCCGTCGTAACGCAGGCTCATCTGTTCGGTGGCGTAGGTGGCAGACAGGTTCAGACCCACGCCGTCGCCGTTGCTGCGGTAGTGGGTGCCCGCCTGGCCCTTGAGCAGCTTGCCCTGGCCGGCGGCGGCAAATTCGGGGGGCGCCGATTCCACCTGGATGGTGGCGCCAATGCTGTCGCCGCCCACGCTCACGGGGGTGACGCCCGCAAACAGGCGCACCTTGCCGACGCGCGAGGGGTCGATATAGGACAGCGGCGGGTTCATGTGGTTGCCGCAGGCAGAAATCAGGTCCATGCCATCAACCTGGATGCGCAGCCGGTCATCGGCCAGGCCATGCACGCTGGGCAGGCTGGAAACGCCGCCTGCGCCGTACAGGCTCACGCCGGGCAGGCCGCTGAGCAGATGGGCAGTGTCGCTGGTGCGGGTGCGGTTGGCTTCGATCTGGTCGGCAGGCACTTCGCTGACGGCAGCGGGCTGTACCGCCGCCTTGGATGCCTTGACAGTGACGGGTTGCAGGGCGGCCTCTTGGGCCAGGGTGGCAAACGGCAGGCTGGCGAGCAGGGCGCACAGCGGCAACAGGGCCAAGCGATGGCGTTCGCCAGCGCCTGTACGAAGAACAGGTTTCATGGTGCGTGGAGGTGTGGGATAGCGTGTTTGCCGACGGACGCAAGGCCCGGCAAACGTTGTGGCGACCCGCAGCCGGAGAAGCTGCGGGCCAGTACCAAGAGAGAAAAATACCCGTCAGGCCTGTGGTGGTGCCTGGGCTGGTGGGTAGAGGCTCGCGTGCCGCAGCGCCAACACGGGCGCGGGCAGGTAACTGAAAAGGGTGGCAGGTGGGAGGGCCTGCGTGGAGCTGTGAGTGTTGCCGGTGTGTGCAAGCGTGCTGGTCGCTGCGAGTGTGCAGACGGGGCAGTTCATCGCTGCATCGACCGCGCTGTGGTCGCTGGCTGCGCCGGGTTCCGCAGTGGGGTTGCCCTGCGCCTGGCAAATGTCAGCGCTGACCACGGTCTGGGTCAGCATCTGCCCCAGGTGGGTGGTGCTGATCTGTCCCATCCAGAACTGTGCCCACAACGCCAACACCGCCAGGGCCAAGCCCAGACGGATGCGGTGCGTAGGAAGTGCGGAAGGGGAAGCCACGTTGTAAATTGTGAAGCAGCCCGGCGCGGTGCGCCTTGTCGTGCGTCAAGTGGACGCGAGGTCACACGCACCACAAGGGCTTGCGTGCTGCGGTATTCTCTGGCTCCACTTGATCTGGGGCCATGGCGCCTCGAAGCTGCAGTGACCGCATCTGCCCTTGATATTTCCCGCATCCGAGCCATCACACTCGACCTGGACGACACGCTGTGGCCGATCTGGCCCACCATTGCGCGTGCCGAGGCCGTGCTGCTGGACTGGCTTGCGGAGCATGCGCCTGCGACCCGCGCCCTGCACGCATCGACCGCAGCGCTGAGGGCGCTGCGCGACCGGGTGCAGCAACTGCGGCCCGAACTCAGCTGCGACCTGGGCGCCTTGCGCCGCGAGTCCATTCGCATGGCGCTGCAGCAGGCGGGCGACCCGCCCCAACTGGCCGAGCCTGCCTTCGAGGTCTTTTTGGCCGAACGCCAGCGCGTGGATCTGTTCGATGACGCACTGCCAGCCTTGCAGTACCTGAGTCGCCGCTGGCCCGTGGTGGCCCTGTCCAACGGCAATGCCGATGTGCACCAGATGGGTCTGGGGCACTACTTTCATGCCACCGTCAGCGCGCGCGAGGCGGGTGTGCCCAAGCCGGATGCGCGCATCTTTCACCAGGCCGCGATGGCCGCAGGCGTGGGCCCGGACCAGGTGCTGCACATCGGTGACGACGCGCATCTCGATACCCAGGGGGCCATGCAGGCAGGCCTGCAGGCGGTGTGGCTCAACCGGACGGGAAGCGATTGGCCCCTTGGTTCTGCGCAGCCACATGCGACCGTGGCAAGCCTGCACGCCTTGCCCGAGTTGTTGACACCTTGATTTCCATTTCACCCGGAACACCCTATGAGCCCAGACTTCGCAGCCCTGCCCCCGGTGCGCTCCGTCCCCTTCACGAGCCCTTTGTCCTGGTTGGCACGGGGATGGCGTGATTTATGGAAGGCCGGAGGCGCCAGTTTGCTGCAGGGCGCCGCCGTGGCGGTGTTCAGCCTCTTGCTGTGGGTGCTGGGGCGCGACAAGTTTGGCTTGCTGGTGGGCGCGCTGTCGGGCTTTCTGGTCATGGCACCCGTGCTGGCGACGGGGTTCTATGTGCTCAGCCGGTCCCTCGAACGGGGGGGGGGCGCCCGCATGGCGGAGGTCTTGCGGACCTGGTTGTTCTGGCAGAGCCACTACCGCAGTCGCTGGGACCACGATTATTGGTGCCTGGTGCGCCTGGGCCTTTTGTTGGCGCTGGCTGGCACGGGATGGGTGTTGACGTCTGCGGCCATGATCACCTTGCTGGCGCCAGCGCCGGTGCGCACTCCCTACGACTTTTTGCTGCTGGTGGTACTTGCCAAGGACAACAACTTGTTCGAGCTGTGGTTGGTGTTGGGGAGCGTGTTGGCCGCACCGATCTTTGCGTCCAGCGTGGTGTCCATTGCGCTGCTGCTGGACCGGCGCATTGGCCTGTGGCGCGCCGTGCTCACCAGTTGGCAGGCCGTGTTGGCCAACCCTGTGACCATGGCGCTGTGGTCCTTTTTGATTCTGGCCCTGGTGCTGGTGGGCATGGCCACCTTCATGCTGGGCCTGGCGCTGGTCATGCCCTGGCTGGGCCATGCCAGTTGGCATGCCTATCGCGACCTGGTGGACTCCAGCGGTTTGCCCGAGCGACAGCCCCGCACGGAAGAGCCTGGCATGGGGCATGAACAAGACAAGGCGATCGGATCGTGATTTTTGGATATACCGAGGCCGAGATTTCGGCGTTTTTCCTCACCTGGGGCGTGGGTGCGTTCATCCTCTTCATGGTGTTCATCATCGGACAGCTCGCCTGGGAATCCAAGGCCGGAAAGTTCGGTACCTTTGTGATCTTTTTGGGCCTGGGCGTGGGTTTCCTGGGCTTTTTGGCAAAGTTCATCATTCAGTGGTGGCTGGAGCGCTGACCGCGTCCGCTGCTGCTTTTGGAGGCAAGACAACATGGGACTCACCATTTACGGCATTGCCGCATCGCGCGCGGTGCGCCCTCTGTGGGCCGCCACCGAACTGGGGCTGGCGTTTGAGCACGTGCCCACCCCGTACCAGAAAGGCGGCACGCGCACGCCGGAGTTTCTGGCGCTCAACCCCAACGGCCACATCCCGGTGCTGGTGGACCACCGCCCCGAGGGTGAGGTGGTGCTGTGGGAAAGCATGGCCTGCACGCTGTACCTGGCGCGCCACCATGGCAAGGGGGATGGCAGCGACCTGGCCCCGGCCAATCCGCACGAGGATGCCGAGGCACTTCGCTGGAGCTTCTGGACCGTGAACGAGCTGGAGGCCGATGCGCTCACCGTGCTCATGCACCGCCTGGCCATGCCGCCAGAGCAACGCAAGCCCGATCTGGCCGATGCCGCCGAAAGGCGCCTGAAGGTGCCGCTGCGCGTGCTGGAGCAGCACCTGCAGCGCCAGGCCGAGCGCGGCCAGGGCCATCTGGCCGCAGAGCGCTTTACCGTGGCCGACCTGTGCGTGGCCAGCGTGATGGGTTGGGCCAAGCCCGCTCGCGCCTTGCTGGAGGCCCACCCCGCCACCCACGCCTGGCTGGCACGCTGCCTGGACCGCCCCGCGCAACAGGCCATGCGCGCCCTGGCTCGGCAGCAGCACTAGCCTCTTTACCTGAACTTCACCCACGGTTTGCCGGGCTGTCTTTGTGGCTGGGCACAATCAGGGCATGACTTTTGGTTTGCGTTGTTGGGATTGGCGCCCTGCCGCGGGTGCGTTGGGTTTAGGGGCTGTGCTGCTGGTGCAGGGGTGCGCCCACAGCGTTCCGGCGGCGCCCTTGGCACCGGACGGGGCGCTGCCTGTGGCCTGGAATGCGCCGTTGCCTTCGGGCGTGGCGGCCACGCGCCAGGCCGACGACCTGACCCGTTGGTGGGAGCGCTTTGGCGACGCGCAACTCGGCGCCCTGGTGGCGCAGGCCTTGCAGGCCCATCCCAGTGCGCTTTCTGCCCAGGCCGCCTTGCGCCAGGCGCGCGCCCAGGCGCGCGTGCAGGCGGCGGGCTTGTTGCCTGATCTTTCGCTCTCGGGCTCGGCCCAGCGCAGCCGATCGGGTGGGGAGACGGGCAACAGCTTCCAGCTGGGGCTGGACGCGGGTTGGGAGCCCGACCTGTTTGGCCGCCTGGACGCTGGCCTGCAGGCCAGCGAGGCCGACGCCCGCGCCGCCCAGGCCAGCCTGGAGCAGGTGCATGTGTCGCTGTCGGCCGAGGTCGCCCTGCAATACATCGCCCTGCGCAGCCTGCAGCAGCGTTTGGACATTGCCCAGCGCAACCTGGCAACCCAGCGGCAGACCTTGCAGCTCACCGACTGGCGCGTGCAGGCCGGGCTGGCCACTTCGCTGGTGGCCGAGCAGGCCCGTGCGGCGGCCGAGCAGACCGCTGCGCAGGTTCCGCAGTTGCAGGCCAGTCTGGCGCAGGCGCGCCACGCGCTGGCGCTGCTCACCGGCCAGGCACCTGCGGCGCTCGATGCCGCGCTCGCAGCGCCGCAGTCGGTACCGCTGCCAGCCCAAAGCCTGGTCATGGACATTCCCGCAGACACCTTGCGCCAGCGCCCCGATGTGCGCGTGGCCCAGGAACGTGTGCAGGCGGCGCTGGCGCGTGTGTCGCAGGCCGATGCGGCGCGCTACCCCAGCCTGCGCCTGTCGGGCAGCCTGGGCCTGCGTGCCCTCACGCTGGGGGCGCTGGGGGACAGCGCTTCGCTGGTGCATTCGCTGCTGGGCAGTGTGGCAGTGCCCTTGTTCGACGGTGGCGCCACCCAGGCCCAGGTAGAGGTGCAGCAGGCGGCGCTGGAGCAGGCGCGCCAGGCGTACCAACTGGCAGTGCTCACGGCCCTGAAAGAAGTGGAGGACGCCCTGGTTGCGCTGGGGGGCGAAGCTGCGCGACTGGCGCATTTGCAGAAGGCCGCGCAGGCCGCAGGCAACGCCGCCTTGCTGGCGCAGCAGCGTTACGACAGCGGCTTGATCGACTTTGCCTCGGTGCTCGAAACCCAGCGCACCCAGCTGTCGACGCAGGATGCCCTGGCCACGTCCCAGGCCACGCTCGGCTCCAACCATGTGCGGCTGTTCAAGGCCCTGGGTGGCGGCTGGCAATGAGCCTGCTGCACGCCCGCCCCATTTGACGAACCATCGCAGTTTCCATGACCTCTTCTTCGACTGAATCCGCCACCGCCGACCGCCCGGCCGCCGCGCGCGATGTGCAATCCCTGCTGGGCGCCGAAAGCCCGCGCCGCTGGTGGCGCAGGCCCGGTGTCTGGATCGCCGCGCTGGCCTTGCTGGCGGCGGCAGCGGCGGGCTGGGCCTGGATGCAGCAGCGCCGCGGCACCCAGGCGCCGCAGTATGTGACCGAGGAAGTGCGTCGTGGCGCGATCACGCTCAGCGTTTCGGCCACCGGCACGCTGCAGCCCACGCGCTCGGTCAACATCGGCAGCGAACTGTCGGGCACGGTGCGCCAGGTGCTGGTGGACGTGAACGACCGCATCAAGAAGGGGCAGGTGCTGGTGGAGCTGGACACGGCCAAGCTCTCGGCACAGGTGCTGCGCTCGCGTGCATCGCTGGCATCGGCGCAGGCGCGGCTGGCCCAGGCCCAGGCCACGCAGCGCGAGGCGCAGGCCAGCCTGCAGCGGCTGGAAGAGGTGGCCCGCCTGTCTGGCGGCAAGGTGCCTTCGGCCACCGAGCTGGATGCGGGCCGCGCCGCGCTCGAGCGTGCCCAGGCCGATGAGGCCAGCGCCCGTGCCAGTGTGGAAGACGCCCGCGCAGCGCTCGCCAACGATGAAACCAACCTCTCCAAGGCCGCCATCCGTTCACCCATCGACGGCGTGGTGCTCACTCGCAGCGTGGAGCCGGGCAACGCCGTGGCTGCGTCACTGCAGGCCGTGACCTTGTTCACCGTGGCCGAAGACCTGGGCCAGTTGCAATTGCAGGTGAACGTGGACGAGGCCGACGTGGGCGCCGTGCGCGTGGGCCAGAAGGCCAGCTTCACCGTGAGCGCCTACCCGGCGCGCCGCTACCCGGCGCGCATCACCCGCGTGGCCTTTGGCTCCACCAAGACCGACAACGTGGTGACCTACACCACCTGGATGCAGGTAGACAACGCCGACCTGAGCCTGCGCCCCGGCATGACGGCGGCGGCCACCATCACCGCCACCGAACGCAACGACGTGCTGCTGGTGCCCAACACGGCCCTGCGCTTCACGCCGGTCAGTGCGGCGGCGGCGCCCGAAGCTGGGGCTTCGGCGCAGGGCGGCGGTGGCATCGTGTCGCAGATCATGCCGCGCCCGCCCAGTTCGTTTTCGCGCCGCGGTGCGGCGGGCGGCGGCAAGGGGCCGGGCCCAGGGGCACGCAAGCAGGTGTGGGTGCTGCAGGACGGCCAGCCCCAGCCCATGGCGGTGCAGGTGGGCATCAGCGATGGCCGCATGACCGAGGTCAGCAGCGAGCAGCTCCAGCCGGGAATGGCCGTCATCACCGACCAGCGCAGCAGCGGAGCGCGGCCATGAGCCTTGCTGCCCCTGCCGCCAGTGCACGGAACCTTGCCGAGGGCGGCATGCCGCTGATCCGGCTGCGCGGCGTGACCAAGGTGTATGGCGAAGGTGCCCTGGCGTTTGCGGCGCTCAAGGGGGTGGATCTGGACATTGCACGCGGCGACTTCGTGGCCATCATGGGGCCCAGCGGCTCGGGCAAGTCCACGGCCATGAACACGCTGGGTTGTCTGGACCGACCGACCACGGGCGACTACCTGTTCCAGGGTGTGCACGTGGAGTCGCTCTCGCGCGACGAGCGTGCGCGGCTGCGGCGGCGGTTTTTCGGCTTTGTGTTCCAGGGCTTCAACCTGCTGGCGCGCACCACGGCGCAAGAGAATGTGGAGCTGCCCCTGCTGTACCGGGGCGAAAGCGCCGCTGTGCGGCGCCAGGCGGCTGCGCAGGCGCTCGACGCGGTGGGCCTCAAGGGCTGGGAACACCACACCCCGGCCGAACTCTCGGGCGGGCAGCAGCAGCGCGTGGCCATTGCTCGCGCCATCGTCACCAACCCCGCCGTGCTGCTGGCCGACGAGCCCACGGGCAACCTGGACACCCAGCGCAGCGTGGAGATCATGGAGCTGATCGCGCGCCTGAACCGCGAGCGCGGCATCACCGTCATCATGGTCACGCACGAGCCCGACATGGCCGCCTATGCGCGGCGCGTGGTGCGCTTTGTCGATGGCGTGGTCGAAAGCGACCGCCTGAACCCCGAACGCGTGGACGCCCCCGAGGGCCTGGCCGCGCAGGAGTCTGCCTGATGTGGCTCAACACCCTGTGGCTGTCGCTGCGCTCCATCCGGCGCAACCTGCTGCGATCCTTCCTCACCATTCTGGGCATCGTCATCGGGGTCAGTGCCGTCATCACCATGGTCACCCTGGGCAATGGCGCCACCCTGGCGGTGCAGAACCAGATCTCCAGCCTGGGCACCAACCTGCTGCAGGTGCGCCCTGGGCAGCGCATGGGGCCAGGCAGTGGCGGCGCACCGGCTTTCAAGGATGTGGACGCTGACGCCATCGCGCAGCAGATCGGCGGCATCCAGGCCGTGGCGCCCGAGGGGCGCACCGGCAGCACGGTGGTGGCGGGCGGGCGCAACTGGACGACCAGCGTCATCGGCAGCACCAATGCCTGGCTCGAAACCGGCAACTGGCAGGTGCGCACGGGGCGTGAGTTCAGCCCCGAGGAGCTGCGTGCAGGCTCCGCTGTGTGCCTGGTGGGTTCCACCCTGCAGCGCGAGCTGTTTGGCGGCCAGGACCCGGTGGGCCAGCAACTGCGCGTCAAGGCGTTCTCGTGCGAAATCATTGGCGTGCTGGGCTCCAAAGGGCAGGGCGCTTTCGGCAACGACCAGGACGACGTGGTGCTGCTGCCCCTGGCCACATTGCAGCGCCGCGTGACGGGCAGCACCCGGGTGCAGACGCTGCTGGTGTCCATGCAGGACGGCAGCGACGCTGCGCGTGTCACGGCCAGCCTGCGCCAGTTGCTGCGCGAGCGGCGCAAGCTGGCCGAGGCCGACGAGGACAACTTCAACATCCTGGACACCAAGCAGTTGGCCGACACGCTCTCGGGCACCACCAAGGTGATGACCATGCTGCTGGGCGCAGTGGCCGCCGTGAGCCTGCTGGTGGGTGGCATCGGCATCATGAACATCATGCTGGTGAGCGTGACCGAGCGTACCCGGGAGATCGGCCTGCGCCTGGCCATTGGCGCGCTGGAGCGCGAGGTGCTGCTGCAGTTCCTGATCGAGGCCGTGGTGCTGGCCGCGCTGGGCGGGCTGATCGGCATTGTGCTGGCCACCGGCGCATCCCTGGTGCTGGCGCAGGCCATGCAGGTGCCGTATGTCTTCAGCCCGGGGGTGAACCTGCTGTCGTTCCTGTTCTCGGCAGGTATCGGGGTGTTGTTCGGCTACTTTCCGGCGCGGCGCGCTGCGCGCATGGACCCGATCGACGCCCTTCGGCACGAGTGATTCAGAGGAAAAAACGCCCGCAACGCTTTATTTGCGGGCGCTAATAGCTATCAAAAAGATAGCAAATAGTGCTTCAGTCTCTCAGTGCACTGTCAGCTCGACCACCTGCGATTGCGGCTGCGGGTGGGCCAGGGTCAGCGTGAGCACACCGTGCTCCAGCTTGGCGGTGCTGGCGGTGGCGTCGATCGGCTGGGGCAACTCCCAGACCCGGTGTACCTGGCGCGGCGCGCCCTTGATACTGCGCACCTGCACGCGTACGCCTTCGATGCTGATCTGCAACTGCTCGCGCGCCAGGCCGGGCACGTCGATCTGCAGGGTGGTGGCCTTGTCATCCTGGCGGATCTGAACGTCCGCTGCGGGGGCGGCGGCGGCCTGCAGGCTGGCGCGCACCAGGTGCTGCCAGGCGGCGTCGGAAGTGAGGGGCGCACAGGCGGCGCGGCGGGTGACGGGGGTGAAGAACATCAGGGTAACTCCTATACACTGCGCGGCCAGGGGTGAACCGCATGCCCCTGCAGATAGGCATGTGCCTGTGGATTTCAAGAAAGACCAAGCATGAATACTTTGAGTTTTGCCGGGTTGAAATCGGCGTGGGTGGCCCCAGCGCGCGTGGCCTGTGCCGCCCTGGCCCTGGCGGCCTTGGCCTTGCCGGTCAGCCATGCGCAAACCGCCACGCCCAGCGCTGCGGCGCCTGCCGCCACGGCGGCTGCGCCGGTCAAGCTGGCGCTGATCGAAAGCCTCTCGGGCCCGTTTGCCAACACCGGCGAGGCTGTGTTTCGCAACATCTTCTGGGCGGTGGAACGCGTGAATGCACGCGGTGGCGTGCTGCTGCCCGCCGCCCAGGGCGGTATGCGGCCCCTGCAGGTGCAGCGTTTTGACAGCAAGGGCCAGAACGAGGAGGCGCTCTCGGCGCTGCGTTCGGCCATCGACCAGGGTGCCCGTATCGTCATGCAGGGCAACTCTTCGGCCACGGCGGCGGTGCTGATCGACGCCATCAACAAGCACAACGAGCGCGAGCCCGACAAGCGCGTGCTGTTCCTCAACTACTCGGCGGTGGACCCCATCCTTACCAACGAGAAATGCAGCTTCTGGCACTTCCGCTTCGACGCCCATGCCGATATGCGCATGGCAGCCCTCATGGACGTGCTCAAGGCCGACAGCGCCGTCAAGAGCGTGTACCTCATCGGCCAGGACTACAGCTTTGGCCAGGCCGTGCTGCGCGAGGCGAAAAAGCAGCTCGCCGTGCAGCGGCCCGATGTGGCCATCGTGGGTGACGAGCTCCACCCCGTGGGCCGCGTGAAGGACTTTGCGCCCTACGCCGTCAAGATCAAGACCAGCGGCGCGCAGACCGTCATCACCGGCAACTGGGGCAACGATCTGACGCTGCTGGTCAAAGCCGCGCGCGAGGTGGGTTACACCGGCAGCTTCTACACCTTCTACGGCAACGCCCTCGGGGCCCCCGCTGCCATTGGTGACGCTGGGGTCGGCAAGGTGGTGGCCGTGGCCGACTGGCTGCCCAACGTGCCGGGCGCGCAAAGCGAAGCCTTCTACCAGGCCTTCCGCGAGCGCTTCCCCAAGCCGCAGGATGACTACGTGCACATGCGCATGCAGCTCATGGTCGAGGCGCTGGCCCAGTCCATCGAAGCAGCCGGCAGCGTGGAAGCCACCGCCGTGGCGCGCCAGATGGAAAAGGCCCGCGTGCAACTGGCCGGCCGCAGTGGCAGCATGCGTGCCGCAGACCACCAGTTCCAGCAGCCGCTGGTGGTGGGCGTAATGGACAAGCAGGGCGCGGCCGGTGTCAGGTTCGACGTGGAGGGCTCGGGCTACGGCTTCCGCGTGGTGCGCGATCTGCCGGCCGACAAGGCACAGCAGCCGCACAGCTGCCAGATGCAGCGGTATTGATCCTGGAGTGCTTCGGCATCAGCGCAGAGGTCAATACCACTGCGTGACCATCTCGGGCTGGTGCGCCACCTTGAAGAACCAGCGGCGTGCGCCCTGCACGTCAAAGCGCTTCCAGTGTGCCGGGTTCTGGCGCAGCCGGTCGGCAATGGCGTACATGGCCAGCGGGTTCATGCCCATGCCGATGTGGCTGGCGTGCACTTCGATGTTCTCGGTGTGCGCATGCCTGGTGGGGTTGATGCTGCACTGCCAGGCCACAATGCCGTCGGTCTTGCTGTAGATGGACGTGGTGGGCACCGGTGGGGGTTTGCGCACCTCTGCCAGCAGGTCTTCGTCATGGCTTTGCTGGCCGCTGACCAGGTTGTAGAAACGCCAGGCGTTGGTGGCCTTGGGGTGGCCCGTGAAGGGTGTCCCGAGGGTGATAACGCTGCGCACCAGGTCTGGCATCTCCTTGGCCATTTCGCGCGCATAGACGCCGCCCAGGCTCCAGCCAATCAGACTGATCTTGCCGCCCGCCTGCGCATGCAATTGCTGAACGCGCTCACGGCAGCCTTCAAGCACGCCCTCGCGCGGACCCAGATTCAGCCCCTGCTTCCAGCCATGGGGCTCATAGCCCTGTTGCTTCAGAAAGCGGCGCAGCGCCAGCGTGCTGATGTCCGATGCGCCCAGGCCAGGAAAGACCAGCACCGCATGGCCATCGCCCGAAGGCATGCGCGAGAGCCAGGGGAACACGGCTGCCATCGCCATGGCCTCCCAGGGCGCGCGGGCCTCCAGCAAGACCAGGCCCAGTCCGGGCGGCGTCAGGTGCAGGCCGGTGTCATCGCCGCCGGTGGGCTCTGGCGTGGGCTTGGTTTTGCGGGAGGGGCGGGGCATGGTGCGTGCGCAAAGGGTGAAAGCCATGTACCCATGCTAGCGGGTGCGCTTGCGGGGGGCGGGCGCGCTAACCCTAGAGGGCAGTCGCGTGCGCGACACTTTGGCGGGCGCTGCGGGCGCTGCGGGCATGGGAATCGCCCGGAGTTCAGCCCAGGCACCGTCCAGTGCCGCTGCCAGGGCTTTGACATCGGGCAGGGCGGTGGCATCGGCCATCAAACCGAAGTCCATGTGGGCATCGAAGCTTTGCACCGTGATGTTCAGCGCCAGGCCGTGCACCACGATGCTGGTGGGGCAATTGACCCGAACGCGGGCACCGGCCAGGTAGATCGGCACCTGCGGACCGGGCACGTTGGAGATCACCACATTGGCGACCTGCGGCAGGCGCTCGGCCATCCGTGTCTTGCCGTAGAGCGAGGCGGCCGCTTCCATCAGCCAGGGGATGCCGATAGAAGGAAAGTCAGTGGGCAGGACGCTTTTCATCTGCCCCATGGTCGTTTTCATGGCGCTGCTGGCGACCAGGATGTGTGCCAGGCGCTTGGCCGGGTCGGCCAGGTGGGTGCCCAGGCTGATCAGGCTCATGGAAGCCTGGTTGTCCGGCCGAACGTCTCCGACCGGGCGCAGCGAGATCGGCACCGCCGCCACCAGGCTCTTGCGCGGGAGTTGCCCGTGTAGCTGCAGATAGCTGCGCAGTGCGCCCGCACACAGCATCAGCACCATGTCGTTGAGCGTGGCCGCATGGGCCTTGGCCAGCGCCTTGAGCTCCTGCAGCGGCACGCTGGCCGATGCAAAGGCCCGGGTGCTGCCGACGGTCACGTTCATGGGGGTGGCAGGCGCCAGCGTCACGTTGCCGGTGCCTTTGCCGAGCAAGGTCTTCAGGCTGAATGAGCCCCTGGCGGTGCGGGCCACCGTGCCCAGCGTGGCGGGCAACTCGCGTGCCATGTGCGCCACCTGAGCGACCTCGTTGCTCAGGGCGCCGCGCAGCATCTCCACCATGCCGATCTGGAAGGTTCTGCGGCGCGTGGAGGGGCGAAGCGCGATCTCGCGGGGGTCGGGGCCCAGGTCGAACAGCACGTTGGCCAGCGCTACCGCAGCCTGGCCGTCCACGGCGGCATGGTGCACTTGCGAGTACACGCCCACCTGCTTGTGGCCGCTCGCGCTGCGTGGCAGACCGTCGATGACATGGATGCGCCACAAAGGTCTGCTGCGGTCCAGCAGCTGCGGATGCAGGGTGGAAATCATGTTCTCCAGCAGCGTGCGTGCGTTGGGCACAGCGCCCTCCTTGCGCGTGCGGTGGGGCAGCTTGTGCTCCACCACGTGGTAGGCCAGATCGGGCTCGGCATCGACCCATGCCGGATTGGCCAGGTTCAGCGGCATCCACCACAAACGCCTGCGCAGTGCCGGTGTCGCGGGCATGCGCGCTGCGTAGTGGCGCCGCAGATCGTTCACATACCGGCCACGGTAGCCCGAGGGCAGTTCCAGCAGGTACATCGCGCCCACATGCATGGGCATTTCGGGGGTTTCCAGGTAGAGAAAGCTGGCGTCCAGTCCTGAAAGCTGCTTCAGTGGCATGCACGGTCTCCTGTGGGGCGGCGCGGAAGGTCAGGCGGGCTGCAAGGCGCCCATGGCGGGCGAGCGCATTGTGTTGAGAGCGCCAGTGAACCCGCACCGCAGGATACGCCAACAGCAGTGGCTGCTGCGACGATGCCAAGTCGCACAGGGGTTGGCGAAACCAATCCAGCATTTGGCGCCATCGGGCCGCAGTTTCGTCGCATCCCTGCTGCGCAAGATGATCGCCGTCTAGACACAATACTGTTCAGATAGTAGGCGGTATTAGTTGATAATCGGCCCCCATCAAGGACTTGATGGAGGCCCGGGATGGCGAGAACTCGCAAGGCATTGCCCACACAGGTGGATATCGCGCATTTGATCAGTGCAGG
>JAKLLE010000016.1 GCA_023150295.1 Giesbergeria sp.
AGGGTAGTATTCATGGGCGGGCACCAAGTTCAGACTTCGATACCCTGATCTTCCAGCCTTTTGGGCGGTGCCCGCAACTTTTTTTGCGCCTCACGCAGAGGCAAATTCGGCTGGGTTGAGGAATTCTGCAAGTCCCTCAACAATCAGAGCATTAAAGACGTTCAGCCGCTGATCCGCGCCGCCCTCACCCTGGCACTGTGTCAGCCACTGCGCCATGGTTTGCTATTAAAATAATAGCTATTAGCGCTTGTATATAGGGCGCTGGAGGCCAAAAAGACCTATAAGTAATAACCCTGAAAGGCGCGGGCGGCGTCACAGGTGTGCAACACAGTGCGGGCAGGATCGCGGGGTTGTTACTTTGGCTTACACCATGAAAAACGCGCTGGGCTTGGGAAAGTACCGCGACCTGCTGCTTGCCATCCTCTTGTTCATTGTGCTGGACCTGGGGATTCTGTTTTTCAACTTCTTTGCGTCTATCCAGTTGGAGCGCGACGCCAGCCGCATCAACACGGCGGGCGAGTTGCGCATGTTGACGCAGCAGATCACCAAGTCCCTGCTCACGCTGCAGACCGAGCAGCGCGAAGGCCTGCCCATCCAGACCAGCATGGCCCAGCTCGGCCAGGGCACGGCGGGCTTCAACGAGGGGCTGGCGGCGCTCAAGGCGTCGATGGCCGCAGACGCTGAATTCCGCCTGTTCCGCATCGACCCGCAGGCGCTGCGCGAACTGTGGCAAAAGCTGGACCGCGAGTGGCAACCGCTCAACACGGCCATCGCCCCGGTGATTGGGGCCCAGGCGCCCGACACCGACGACATCGCCATGGCCGCCACCAAGGCCGTGGCGCGCAACATCCGCCTCATGGGCCTCAGCGACGACCTGGCCCGCGCCGTGGAGGAAGCCGCGGGCACCAAGACGCGCATGATGCGCACCATCCAGGTCGCGGCCATCGTGCTGGCGCTGCTCAACTTCGTGTTCATCGTGTTCAAGTTCGTGCGCAAGCTGCGGGCGTCGGACCGTGTGGCCGAGGCGGCACGCCAGGAGACCGACGACATCCTGCGCACCGTGTCCGAGGGCCTGCTGCTGGTCGGGCCGGACGGGCGCATCGGCGGCCAGATGTCGGCGACCACGCACCAGATGTTCATGCGCACGGTCAAACCCGGCGAGGACTTCCGCACCCTGCTGGGCCGCATGCTGGACGCCGAGCGCGCCGACGAGGCTGC
The DNA here is from genome assembly GCA_023150295.1 of Giesbergeria sp. GTDB lineage: Bacteria > Pseudomonadota > Gammaproteobacteria > Burkholderiales > Burkholderiaceae_C > Simplicispira. Next base: position 1,219 of record JAKLLE010000016.1, read on the forward strand.
CACCTTTCTGACCCTGCTGCTGGACCCCAAGGTCAAGCCCGCGCTGCTGGCCCAGCTCAACCCGCTGCAGGAAGTGCCCGTGCTGCCGCCCGAAGACCCGCTGGGCAAGCCGCGCTACCTCACGTTCCAGATCAGCCAGGTGCGCGAAGGCGGGCGCATCAAGGAGCTGCTGGTTACCGTGTTCGACATGACCGAGAAAGTGCAGCTCGAGCGCGAGCTCGCCGCCACCCAGCAGGCCGCCAAGAACGACGTGGAAGACCTGCTCGTGGTGCTGGAGCAGGAGCCTGCGCTGCTGCAGGACTTTTTGCTGGGCGCGCGCATGCGCCTGGGCGACCTCAACCAGGCACTGCGCGACGCAGGCCGCACCCCCGGCGACTACAAGGCGCTGGTGGAAGACGCCGCCCGCCTGGTGCATGGCATCAAGGGCGAAGCGGGCGCGCTGGGTTCGGCCAGCATTGCGCGCGCCGCGCACGAAATGGAAGACGCCCTGGGCCCGTTGTTGCGCCGCCCGCGCCTGCAGGGCGAAGACCTGATCCCCATGGTGGTGGCGCTGTCGCGCCTGCAGGACCAGGTCGAGCGCCTGCAGCGCTTTTTTGTGCGCCTGGCGCCCGCCACGCAGCGGCGCCAGCCCTCCGTGGCGCTGCAGGCCATGGTGGACAACCTGCGCGGCTTGGCCGAGCGCGTGGCGCAGTCCATGGGCAAGCAGGTGCAGTTTGCCGCGCGCCTGCCCGAGGAGGAGCTCCCGCCCCAGGTGCAGGGCATTCTGCGCGAGGTGTTGCCCCAGCTCGTGCGCAACGCCGTGGTGCACGGCATCGAGCAACCTGGCGTGCGCGCCCAGTTCCGCAAGCCCGAGGCGGGCGCGCTGCACCTGGACATTGCCCACGACCAGGACGGCACCGTGGAAGTGCGCCTGAGCGACGACGGCCGCGGCATCGTGCTGCCCGAGCTGCGCGAGCGCATCGCGCGCCAGCGCAATGACGTGGGCCAACTGTCCGACCACGAGGTGCTGGGCCATATCTTCGACCCATCCTTCAGCACCGCCACCGAGGTGACCGAGCACGCCGGCCGGGGCATGGGCCTGTCGCTGGTGCGCAAGGTGGTGGAGGACGCAGGCGCCAAGCTGCGCGTGCTGACGCAGCCGCATGTGTCCACCACCTTCATCCTGCGCTTTGGGGGTGCTGCATGAGGCCGCACAAGCTCATGGTGGTGGACGACTCCATGGTGTTCCGCAACCGCATCGCCCGCCTGGCGGCCGACCCGCGCCTGCCGCGCGTGCAGCTGGTGGCCATGGCCGAGAACGGCGAAGAGGCCATTGCCCAGGCACGCCACCACCGGCCCGACCTGGTCACCATGGATCTGACCATGCCGCGCATGGACGGCCCGGCCTGCCTGGAGGTGCTGCGCGAGCAACTGCCCGAGGCGCGCATTCTGGTGGTGTCGGCACTGAGCGACCGCGCTACCGCGCTCAAGGCGCTGGCCAAGGGCGCCCATGGCTTTTTGCTGAAACCGTTTTCCGACGACCAGATGGTCCAATCCCTGCAGGAGCTGATGGCATGACCCGCCCCCGCCTTCGGGCCGAAGACGTCAAGATCTTCACCGACGCCGCTCTGGGCTTCTTTGCCCAGACCACCGGCCACCGCGCCAACGTGCGCACCGCCTACCTGATGGACCACGACGCCGCCGCCGTGTGGAGCGACTTCCACGGTCGCATCGATCTGGGCGGGCGCTACCGGGGCAACGTCACCTTTGCCGCGCCGCGTGCACTGCTCACCCATGTGCTGCTGTCCATTGGCGAGAGCGACTACACCGACGCCAGCCACCGCGACATCGTGGGCGAGATCGCCAACCAGATGTCGGGCCAGGCCCGCCGCCACTTCGGCGAGGCCATGGACATCTCACCCCCACGCGTGATCGACCGCGACCAGGCCCGCCACGAGGCCCGCCAGCGCCAGGCCCAGGGCATGGTGCCTTTCGTCATTCCGGTGCAGTGGGACCGGTACGAGGCGCATCTGGTGGTGCAGATGGAACAAGGGCAGGGGTAGGAGACAACCCTCCCCCCCTTTCGATTCACTGCGCGGATCCGATCACTTTTTCTCCAGCCCCTGAAATTGGCGCTCCAGCCGCTCAATTTCCTGGTGCAGGCTGCTGTCCAGTCCTACGCGCTTTTCCATGGCGCGCACCAGCGGCATGATGAGCTGGCGGTAGGTGACGGACAGCGACAGCAGCGCATCCACCATGCCCGCAGTGGGCTGTGGGTCAGTCTGTGCCTGGGGTCCCGGGGCATTTTTCTGGTGGGCTTCGATGGCTGCCAAGGCCCGGGAGAGAATTTGCAGCATGGCGTGAAGCTGGCGCTGGTGTGAGTCGGCGCCTTGCTCAATGCTGTGAGTCAGGCGTGCAAGGGCTTGCGAGGGGGCCAGTGCCTCCACACTGCGGGCAATGTCCAGCAGACCGCGCGTCACGCGCACGCTGGGGTCGTCTTCGGCGCCGCCCAGCTTGCGCTGGCGCAGGTAGTCGCCCCGGATTTGGTCCCAGCGCTCCTGTTCTTCGGGCGTGGGGCGGCCGATCAGCTGCGCCAGCTGCAGCAGGTTTTCCTCGGCGCCGGTGGTCAGGGTCTGCGCTTCGCCACGGTAGTGGTCGCGCAGCAGGGCGTCCAGCTCATCGTCCTGCATCAATGGCGTGACCTGCGGTGCCAGGCGCGACATGTTGCGGTAGCTGCCTTGCAGGCGGAACGGTGGCGCCTCGCGGTACCGGTCGTCCTGCGCGGCCGACGCGATGTAGGCCAGGTTCACCTTCAGCAGCACGTCGCGCACCTTGAAAAGGCGCTGCAGCAGGCCCTTGAGTTCTTGCAGCTCCACCGCGCTGTAGGGGTGGGCGAAGCTGTTGGTGTCGATGACCTCGCCCTGGGCCAAGCGCACCAGCAGTTGCACGTCCTGCGGCTCGCGTGCGGCCAGGGGCTGGGTCATGGGGTGGGCGGTCAGGCTGTTTTCGATGTACGACAGCGCAAACACGGCCTCGCGGCCCGAGAGCACGTCGCCCAGGTTGTAGATGTCGGCCCGGTTGGCCAGCATGTCGGGGATGCGGAACACGTCGCCCGACTCGGTATACGGGTTGCCCGCCATCACGATGGCAAAGCGCTTGCCGCGCATGTCCCAGGTGCGCGGCTGGCCCTGCCACACGCCTTCGATGCGGCGGGTGCCGTCGGCCAGCGCAATGAACTTCTGCAGGAACTCGGGGTGCGTGTGCTGGATGTCGTCCAGGTACAGCATCACGTTGCTGCCCATGGCCAGGCCCAGGTTGAGCTTCTCCAGCTCTTGCCGCGCCGCGCTGTTGGGCGCAGTGCTGGGGTCGATGCTGGTCACGCCGTGGCCCAGGGCCGGGCAGTTGATGCGCACAAACACCAAGCCCAGGCGGTTGGCCACGTATTCCATCAGCGTGGTCTTGCCGTAGCCGGGCGGCGAGATCAGCAGCAGCATGCCCATGCGGTCGGTGCGTGCGCTGTCGCCTGCGGCGCCCAGTTGTTTGCTGAGGTTGTTGCCCACCAGCGGCAGGTACACCTCATCAATGAGCCGGTTGCGCACAAAGGTGGCCAGCGGCTTGGCATGGAACTGGGCCAGGTGCAGGCGGGCTTTTTCTTGCACCAGCAGCTCGTGCCGCAGTGCCTGCAGCTGCGTGAAGCCCTGCACCGCGTGGCTGCGGTGGTGGCGCACGCGGCGGCGAAAGTCGTTGAGGTTGAACGCCAGCGCACCGTGCTGGATGCGCGAATGTTCGCTGCGCAGCCCGGTGACCAGCGCGTCCAGTGTCGTGTTGATGCGGCGGCGTGTGCCCTGGAAGGTGAGCGCTGTGGCGGCGTCGTCGATCCACGCCAGCGTCGGAGTGGCGCCGTCGGCATTGGCCTGCGTGGCTGCAAACGCGCGCAGCCAGCCACGCGCCAGGCGCCAGCGTTCCAGCGGCTCGGCTGCGTTCAGATCGCGCTGCCAGGCACTGGCCAGGCCGCCGTGGTCCAGCGCCCGCTGCAGGGCTTGCACCAGGTCGGCGCCGGTGTTGCTGATGACCCACTGGGGTGTGACGGGCGACAGCTCGGCAGTGCCGATCTCAGTCTGCGCCAGCTCACGCATCAGGTACGCGCCGGACTCTTCTACAAGCGTGCGCAGCAGGGCCTCGTCGCTTGCACCTTCCGCGTCGCCGGTGCTCAGTGCCTGGGCCAGTTCGGGCAGCCATTCAGCGGCCAGCACGGGGTGCTGCTCTACAAACTGGCGCAGGCCCTGCGCGGCTTCGGCCTCCAGCGTGTCGCGCAAGGTGGTTTGTGCAAACAGCTGGGCAATGTGCTGCGCGCTGCGCGCGCGGCGCGCCAGCGACTGGCGGCTTTCCTCGCGCAGGCCCAGGTGCCAGTAGAGCTTGGCCAGCGCGCGCTCGGACGGGCCGTAGACCAGCAGCCCGGCAGCGTCCTGGATGGGGGCCAGCACGCGCACGATGGCCAGTGCGTCGTCGTCGTGGATGCCGCGCTGGTAGCCTTCCTGGTAGCGGCTGGCGGCAAAGCGGCGCAGTGAATCGAGCAGCACGGCGGGCGCGGTGCTGGGCTCGGTGCCATCGGTGTGCGCATGCTCGGCCAGCTGCACCAGCAGCTCGTTCCAGCCGGGCTCGGCCTCGCCGCGCTGCTGGGCCTCCAGCCATTCCGCCGCCAGGTATTCGGCGCGTGACAGCTGCGGTGTCTCGGACACCAGCGCCTGCTGCCAGAAGGGGCGCAGCGCCTGCAGCCGCGCATCGTGCGCCGGGGCCAGGTAGTCGGTGCCGGTGATCTGCCAGGCCAGGCCGTCGCCGTGGGCGACCAGGGTCAGGTCCAGCGGCTGCTTGTTGATGGTGAAAGTGTGGCTGCCCAGCTTCAGGCCACCTTCGGTACCGGCCGACAGGTCGCGCTGGTCGCGCACCGCGCGCACGGCTTGGTCGCGTGCGGTTTTCAGGCGCGTGTCGATGTCGTCGGCCGCCACGGCTGCGCCCAGGCGGCGCAGCTCGGCCACCTGCTCGCGCAGCTTGGCCAGCATGGGGTCGGACGCAAAGTAGCTGTGCACCTGGGCCAGTTCGCCAAAACTGGCGATGCGGCGCGGCACACCGTCCAGCACGCGCGTGGCCGCATCGGCCAGGGCCTTGGCGCGGCGCTGTTGTGCATCCACCAGGCTTTGGCGGCGGGCCGACAGGGCCTCGTACACGCTCTCGCGCTGGGTGGCGATGTCGGCCAGAAACTCTTCCTGCTCGGCAAAGCGGCCTTCAATGTCTTCCAGTTGCGCCAGCAGGCGGGTCAGTGCTTCGTCGCACTTTTCGGGTGTGTCCGACAGCTCCAGTGCGTTCTCCACGGCCTGGCCGAACAGCTTGAACTGCGCGCCAAACTCGGCGCGCTGCTCGGCCGCACCCAGGTTGCGGCGGCGCGCGCGGGCATCGGCGCGCAGACGGTTGATATCGGCATACAGCAGCGCAATGCGGTCGAGGATGGTGGTGCGCTGTACCGCATCGCCGCTGGGCAGGCTGCCCAACTGCTCGCTGAGCAGGTCGAGGCTGGCGGCTTCGGTATCCAGCGTGGTCAGGTGTTCGGCCAATTGGCTGGCTGTGGTGGCCTGGGGCAGCGCGGTGGCCACCTTGGCCAGGGCCTGGCGCTGGCCGTCAAAGGCTTTTTCGTCGGACAGGAACTGCAGCGCCCGCTCGCCCACGCGCTGCTGTTCGCCCGTGAGCTGCGCGGCCATCGCATCGATGGTGGCCAGATCGGCATAGCGCAGTTCACGCAGCAGGTGCAGCTCGCCCTGGCGCTGGCGCAGGCGGTCCAGCGCCTGCACAAAGTCGCTGGGGCTGCGCCATAGCTGGCTGGCAATGGCGGTCATCAGCTCGCGCTGCTGGCCTTCGGCCTTGTGCAATGCGCGGGCTGTGTCCTGGCGTATGCTCTCGATCTTTTCAAACTCGCCCAACGTGGCCTGCGCGGCCTGTTCGATGCCGCCCAGGTCGGCGGCAGCGTTCTGCACCTCGCCCGCGTCCAGCCAGAAGTAGGCATCGCGTGCGCGCTGGCACTGGCGGATCAGGTCTTCGTACGCGGTGCGCGTGGGCACCTGCTCGCGCACCATGCGGGCAATGCCCAGCAGATCCGAAATGCCGCGCACCAGGTCGGCATTGCCCACGCGCGCAAAGAAGCCCGTGCCCGCAGGTTGGCGGCTGGCGTGTTCTTCGGTGGCAAACGGCGTGCGCCACAGCTGCATGGGGTGCACGCGTGCAGCCTCGCCCCGCGCCGCCTGGAAGACCAGCATGCGCCCATCGGGGAAGGTGCTGTACCCGTCGGCCAGGATGGGCGGCGCGAGGGATTTTTCAATGAGGTTGTAGGTGAAGATGGCATAGCAGCCCGCATCCAGCGTGGCTGGGCTGCCTTGCGGTGGCGGCACGGTGCCGTAGAAGATGTAGGCGACATCCTCGCCGTTGGGCGAGCGCTTCATGCGCGTGAAGCGCAGCTGCTCGGTCAGCTCGGGCGGCAGGTCAAAGCGCTTGGTCTCGCCCGACTGCAGGTAGTACCCGCCGGGGAAGATGATGCCGTGGTCTTCCGGCAGCTGCATGCATGACGCACCGATCGCGTCGATGCGCACCACCTGCTGCGTGCGCTGGTTGAACACCAGGTAGCGCGTGGTGCTTTCGCGGTAGGGGCGCACCTGCAGCAGGATCAACAGGCCCAGCTTGGCATACGCAAACTCGGCATCGCCCAGCGCCTGGTTGGCGTCGTCCACGGGCTCTTCGTAGATGCCCAAGCCCGTCTCGGTGTTGTTCTCCACCTTCACGGTGAGCGTGCCGCCCACGGTTTCGACAAACACCGTGTCCAGCACATTGATGTGCGGGTGGGCGCCGCCTACATGGTGCTCGCGCGTCAGCGGCGTCCAGCTGAAGTCGTGGCTGGGCGGCGGCATGAGGTCGCGCTCGCCCCGGTTGTCTACATATTTGAGCGAGCCATCGCTCTCGCGCCGCCAGCGGAACACGCGAATGTCCTGCGCCTGCTGCCCGATTTGGAAGGCCGCCAGCAAAAACTCGGGCGTGGGCCGCAGCAGCTGCAGCGTGGCCTGCTTGTAGTAGGTGTACAGCTCATTGAAGTCCGCCACAAAACGCGGGTCGTCCAGAAAGCTGCCCGCCATGGGCACCTGCACCAGCTCATCGCTCTCGGGAGCTCCGTTCGCGTCGTGGTGCGCCAGCTCGTACAGCGCAAACACGTCCTCCACCCGCGTCTCGCGCCGGAGGCCCATGAACACGTTGTAGCCAAACAGCAGCCGGTTGCCGCCGATGTAGGCCAGGTCGCGCGCCACGCAGTTGTGCTCGGTGCGCGCACGCAGGCGCATCAGCAGTTGCTGGTCGCGCTGGCCGAACTGTTCAATGCGCGCCGCGTTGAGCGCCTGGGCCTTTGCCAGCAGCTGGTCGCCCTGGGCTTCCAGGCGCTTTTTCAGCAGCTCGTAGCTGCTGCTTTCGGCCACGCTGGTGTCGATGGCGGCATCTTGCGGATCGGGCGTGGTGGTCATGGAGATTTGGGGAAAAAAGTGGCTCTAGCGCTTATGCAATCTGCGCTGACAGCTATCAAATTCATGTTGCAAGCAGGCGGGAGAAAGACGCGTTGCGGTCTTGGGAGACGTATTTTTGATACCGCTCCTTGCAATACTCCTCGCGCTCGCCGATGGCCTTGTTCATCTTGGTTCCGTTGAACCAAATACTGCGCTTGCCCACATTGAGGCCGCTTTTGTTCTGCACTGATTCGGCGAGGAATTCGTCGGACGACATGAGCCAGAGCGTGTCCAGCTTCTCGGAATAGAAAACGAACCAGTAGTTGGCCCTGCGCTCGTGGGTGATGGCGGCGAACAGGGCTGCATCGCCGAGTTTGACGTTTTTGGAGCGTGCCTTGATCTGCACTTCGACAAAGCTGCCGTCGGGGCGTTTGATGACAGCGTCAATGGCATCGTCGTCCACCAAAGGCAGGTACACATCTAGGCCCTGTTTGAGCATCAGGCCTACGACCCAGTATTCGATGCGTTTCCCGAATCCGGCGGAGTGTCTGAAGGAAAGGCTCATGACTGCATGAGAGGTTTGATGGTGATTGCTAAATAAAAAGTAGCTTCCAGCCCCTGATCTCATTGGATTTCAGAAGAAAAACCATCTGAGATCTTTGTATATCAAGCGCTAGCAGCTATGGTCTTTATTTGCGGAAGCTCTGTGCCAGCTGCTGCAGCGCCTGCTTCTGGCTGTCGGTGCCGGTTTGCATCACACGCGCGATCAGTGCCGAGACGCTCAGGTTCTGCAGCTCACCGGCCGACTGGCCTGCGGCTCCCAGGATTTGTTTGAGGTCTTCCACCACATCCCGATCGCCTGCGAGCTGATCCTTGAACGCCACTTGCAGCGTGTCGCTCTTGTTCACGGCCGCGTCGATGCCCTTGCCCACCGATAGTGCGCGCACAAAGCTGTCGAAGTAGTCGCCCTGGCCGCCCACGATGTCGATGCGGGCGTTCTTCAGTGCCACGCCCAGCACTTCGGCTTGTTCCTTGGCGATGTGCTGCTGTGCCTCGATCTGCTTGAGTGTTTCGAGGTGCGCGCGCTCCAGGCGCATGCGGTATTCCTCGTGCTCGCGGGTCTCGGGGCTCATGGCCTTCATGGCTTCGAACTTTTCCTTCAGGCCGCGCGCTTCGGCGTTGAACTTCACGTCGATGTTGTGCGCCTCGGCATCGCCCATCTTGGCCAGTGCTTCGGCGTCCACGGTGCGCACCAGGGCTTCGGCCTGGCCGACCTTTTCCTTGCCGGCGGCTTCGGCTTCCATGCGGGCACGCAGGCCCACGGCCTCGGCCTGGGCCTGGGCTTCGATGACCTGGGCCTCGGCACGGCCTACCTTCTCCGTGCCGCTGGCCTGCGCTTCCATGGTGGCCAGTGTGGCGCTGGCGCTGGCCATCTGTACCTTGGCATTGGCCAGGCCTGGCGCAGCCGTGATGGCTTCGATGCCTTCGGCCTCGCGCTTCTTGGCTTCGGCCTCGCGCTCGGCGACTTTCAGGCGGGCGTCGGCCAGCACCAGGTCTTCGGCGGCCTTGTGGCGGGCCTTGCGTTCTTGCGCCTCGGCGGTCTTCACTTCCATGATGACCTTCTCTTCGGCAGCCGCTTCGGCACCAATGACCACGGCCTTGCGCGTGCGGTCGGCTTCGGCCACTTCGCGCACTTCCTTGATGGCTTCTTCCTGCTCGGCCACGGTGCGTTCGACCACGATGCGCTCGCGCACCACGTCGGCGATGGCCTTTTTCTGCACTTCCACGGCCTTGTCTTTTTCAATGCGTTGGAGCGTCACTTCCTTCTCGCGCGCCACCACTTCCAGTTCCTGGGCGCGGGTCACGCGTTCCTGTTCGATCACCACCGCACGCTTGCGGTTGTTCTCTGCCACTTCCTTCTCGCGCAGCACGTTTTCCTGCTGGACAGCCAGTTGCTGCTCTGACTGCAGACGTGCCATTTCAGAGCGGGTGCGCTCCTCGGCCTGGATCTTGGAGGTTTCTGCTTCTTCGCGCGCCTTCACGGTGGCCACTTCGCGCGCCTGGCGGGCGGTGGCGTCGGCCTGCTGGCGTTCCAGCTCCAGCAGGGCTTCCTGCGTCTCCACGTTCTTCTTTTTTATCTGCATTTCCTCGTTGCGGCGCAGCTCGTTGGTCACCACGTGTTCCACGGCCGTGAGCTGGGTGATCTTCTTGATACCTTGCGCGTCGAGAATGTTGTTGGCATCGAGCTTGGACAGCGGCGTTTGCTCCAGGTAGTCGATGGCCGCGTCTTCCAGCACATAGCCCGACAGGTCGTCGCCAATCTGCTCGATGATCTTGTCGCGAAAACGGTCGCGCGCCTGGTACAGATCCACAAAGTCCAGCGACTTGCCCACCGTCTTGAGCGCCTCGGAGAACTTGGCCGAGAACAGGTCTTCCAGGATCTCGTGGTTGGAGGCACGTGTACAGCCAATGCCCTGCGCCACGCGCAGCACGTCTTCGGCCGTTTTGTTCACGCGCACGAAGAACTTCACCTTGATGTCGGCGCGGATGTTGTCTGCGCAGATCAGGCCCTGGTCGCCCGAGCGGTCGATCTCTATGGTCTTGACCGAGATGTCCATCAGCTCGGCCTTGTGGATGATGGGGTAGACCATGCGGCCGGTGAAGGTGACCTCCGGCTCGGAGCGCAGGGTGTTGATGATGAGCGCGTGGCCTTGTTCCACCTTGCGGTAGAACTTCGCGAACATGGCGAACATCGCCAGGATCAGGAAGACAAGAACGCCAACGGCAATCAGGATGACCATGAAGGATTGCTGCATGAGAACGCTTTCTGCGGAATGGGTGGAACCAATGGGGACGATGGAAACAGAGAAACAGAGAAACAGGGAGACGCCGCGGCTTGTCTGTGCTCATTCAGGGGGCAGGGGCATGACCAGGTAACGGTGGCTCCCGGAGTCGTACTCGGTGATGAGTGCGGTATCGCCGCGCTTCAAGGGGTTGGGGCTGGGCGACCAGACGCGGATGTTGATGCTGGCGCCGCGCTGTGCCACTTCGGCCCGGCCCTGGCGTTCGTCGACCACGCCGGTCAGTACCTTGCAGGTTTGGCCTACAAAGGAGGCGTTGCTTTGAGCGGTGTGGCTGACAAACAGGCCGCGCATTGGCCGCACGAGGCGTGCAGTGATGACCAGTGAGAGGGCTGCGGATACGCCCAGGATGAACAGGCCAGCCACCCAGCGCAGGATGTCTGTGGGGATCCAGGATTGCAGCGTGACGCCAGCCAGGCACGACAGCGTCCAGCCGACCAGCACCAACAGGCTTACCACAATGGAGAATGGCACGCCGTTCAGGCCAAAGGCCACCACATAGCTGGCGATGGCGCCCAAGTCGTCGGCGCTGGCATCGGCGTGGGCCTCGATGTCCAGGTCAATGCCGCTGGATTCGAAGTCCACCATGCCCAGGATTGCCAGCAGCCAGTACACCAGCACTACGCCCAGCAGCACCGTGTAGATGCCGGTGGGAAAGCTGCTGGCCGTGGCCATTAGATTGGCAAACATGTGATTCCCTCCTGTGCCCCGTTGAGTTGTTTGTGGATCGAGGCTATTTTTTGAAAATCCGTGCAGCGGCTTTCAGGGCGCCGTCTTGCTGTTGCGCACTGCTCGGGCTGTTCTAGGCGCTGTGCCGGGCGCCTGCTGCTGCACGAATGCAATCAGCTCACGCGTTGCCGCCTCCTTGATGCCCAGCCGGTCGTCGGGCGCGAGGCCGTAGCGGTCGGCCAGCAGCGCATAGTCTGCAGCATCCAGTGTCACCGTGAGGCGAGGGCGCTTGGGCCGAGCGGCCACAGGCAGGTCTAGCACGCTACGGATTTGCGTGGAGGTAGAGACATTGGCGTGGAAGGCCGCCACGCGGATGGCCTCCATCACCGCCTCTTCCACATCAAAGGCCACCTGCACGGCTCGCAGTGCGGGTTCGGAGCCCTGCCAACGCACCGGTTTGCGCGGTCCGGGGCTCATGGTGTGGTGGGAGGTGTCGCGGCCGCGTGCCGTGCCTTGAGCCGCTCCATCACCTGTGCGGCGCGCACCTTGTCGCTGTCGCCAATGCCCGCGTCGGCCAGCTTGCGCTCCAGCGCGCGGTGGCCAAACTCTTGGTCCAGCTGCTCGGCTGCGGTCATACGGTCGGCCAGGTCTTCGTGGCGCTTCTTGATGCGTTCCAGCGAATCGCGCGCGCTGGTCAGCTGCGACCCCGTGGCACCAATGCTCTCCGAAATGCTCTGCGTGGCGCGGTAAACACTTTCGGTGGTTTTGGCAATGCCGATTTCACGCTCGTGCTCGCGCACACGGGTCTCGGCTGCGCGGATCAAGTCCTTGAGGCGCGACACCTGCAGCGCATAGCTGGCGTGGGCCTGGGTCTGCGCGGTCATCTCGGCCTCGAGCCCTGCCACGCGCTCTGCCACCTCCAACGCCAGGCCCTCCTCGTCCTTGTTCAGCGCCTGTAGGGCCAGGTCTTCGTGACGCAGCAGTTCTGTCTTGATGCGCTCGATGTCGCGTGCTGTCTGCATCTGCTTGGCCATCACGCCGGTGAGTTCGGCCTTGGCCTCGGCGATGCTGCTCTTGGCGTCGATGATTTCCTGCTCGTAGATGCGCGTGGCGTTGCTGTCGACCACGCTCTGGCCGAGTTCACGGGCGCTGCCACGCAGCAGGGTGACGAGTTTCTTGATGACTGACATGGTGCTTCTCCTGTCGAAGTCTGTGGAAAAGGGATGGGGCGCTCAGCGAAGGAAGTCGGACAGGGCGTCCAACGCATCGAGTGCGTTGTCGCTCAGCACGGCGACGTCGTTGGCGATGTCGCTGGCGCTGGCGGTGCGGGCCAGTGCGCCAATCAGGACAAACCGGCCACCGACGCGGCCAAACGCTGACAGTGGCACGGAGGGGTTCAGATCCAGCAGGGCCTCCATGAGCTCGGCCCTGCGCTCGGGCCGGACATCTGCATCGTTCCACAGGTAACAAAGGCAGATGATCTGCATGTCCGAGCAGGTGATGAAGATGGGGAGCTCGTCCCGTCCCTCGATGCTCACCTGCACCACGGGAACATCTCCTGCGATGGGCTGTAATTGCACCGCGATGCCACCCATCAGTGACGACGTCAGCACATCGAGGTTGTTGAGTTGATCCAGCAGAGTGGTCACGGTGTCTCCTTGTGTTCACGCGGTGGGGCAGGCCATCGCGAAGCCGCTTCGCCTGCATGGATCGCAGAATAGGCGCGTCGACATATCATGTCAACCACGCAGTTGTGGCCAATTGTTAAATTTCGCACGTCGGTCTGATCTGGCGTGCAAGGTCTTGCATGCAGAGTCAGATCCCCAGCGGGTCCACATCCACCAGCCAGCGCACCAGGCCTTTGTGTTCTGGCTGCTGGCGGGTGCTGTGCAGCAGGGGTTGCCAGGCGGCCAGGAAGCGTTGCAGTGCGGTGCGGTGGGGGCTTTCCAGCAGCATCTGGGCGCGTTCCACGTTGGCCACGCGCTGCACGGCCAGGGGGATGGGGGGGTAGAGCGTGACATGCTCCAGGCCGGGCAGTTGGGCGTCCTGGGCGGCCTGGCTGGCAGCGTGCAGGAAGGCCTGGGCGACTTCCTGCGTGCGTGCGTCGGCGCGCACCAGGGCCTGGTAGCTGAAGGGAGGCATGCCTGCCTCCTGGCGCTCGCGCAGTTGCCGCGCGGCAAAGGCGGGGTAGTCGTGCGTGCGCAGGGCTTCGTACACGGCGTGCTGGGGGTGCAGGGTTTGCACCCACATTTCGCACTGCGTGCCCTGTGCGGCCAGGTAAGCGGCGTCGCGCCCGGCGCGGCCGGCGGCCTGCTCCAGCAGGGCGAACAGGCGTTCGGGCGCGCGAAAGTCGCTGGAGAACAGCGCGCCGTCGGGCTGCACGGCGGCCACCAGGGTCACGCGGCGGAAGTCGTGCCCCTTGGCAATCATCTGCGTGCCCACCAGCACGTCCACCTCGCCCGCGTGCACCTGGGCCAGTTGGCTTTGCAGCGCGCCCTTGGCGCGGGTGGAGTCGGCGTCGATGCGGGCAATGCGCACTGCGCTGCCGTCGGGGCGCTGCACATGGGACAGCAGGGTGGCGAGCTGTTCTTCGAGTTGCTCGGTGCCCCGGCCCAGGGTGGCGATGTCGGGGCTGCCGCACCCAGGGCAGGCCCGTGGCACATGCTGCGCGGCGCCGCAGTGGTGGCAGCGCAGGCTGCGGTCGGCCTTGTGGAAGACCTGGTGGGCACTGCAGTGGGGGCAGTCGCTTTTCCAGCCGCAGTCCTGGCAGTGCAGCACGGGCGCGTAGCCGCGCCGGTTGAGCAGCACCAGGCTTTGCTCGCCGCGCGCCACGCGCTCCTGCAGCGCGGCCAGCAGCGGGGCAGAGAACACGGTGCGTCGGGGCTGGTGGTTCATGTCCACGCGGCGCACCCGCGCCAGCGCGCCAGCGCCTATGCGGCTGGGCATGCACAGGCGCTGGTAGCGCCCGCCGGCCGGGTCTTCGGGGCTGGGCGGGCGGCTGGCGTGCCAGCTCTCCAGCGATGGCGTGGCTGAGCCGAGGATGACCTTGGCGCCCTGGTCGTGGCCGCGCCACACGGCCAGGTCGCGGGCGGAGTAGCGCGCGCCTTCCTGCTGCTTGTAGCTGGGGTCGTGTTCTTCGTCCACGATGACCAGGGCCAGCCCCGGCAGCGAGGCAAACACCGCCATACGCGTGCCCAGCACGATGCGCGCCTGCCCTGTGTGCGCTGCCAGCCAGGCCTTCAGGCGCTGCGGGTTCGTCATGCCGCTGTGCAGCGAGACCACGGCGCCCGCGCCAAACCGGGCGGTGAAGCGCTCTTCCAGCTGGGGCGTGAGGTTGATCTCGGGCACCATGACCAGCGCCTGGGCGTGGGCGTCCTGCTCCAGCACGGCCTGCACGCAGCGCAGGTACACCTCGGTCTTGCCGCTGCCGGTGCTGCCAAAGAGCAGAAAGGGACCGGGTTTGGAAAGAATTTCGGCCTTGGCGCTTTCCTGTTCTGCGCTGAGTGCTATCAAATCAATAGCATTCGAGGGCGCGGTCGCCTCCGATGGACGTTTGAGGCGCCGCGCCACCTGCGCGGGGCCCAGTGTGCGCAGCTGCGGTGGCAGGGCCGACAGGGCCACTTCGCCCAGGCTGCGCTGGTAGTAACGCGCGGCAAAGGCCACCAGGCGGCGCCAGGGGGCGCCGAGCGGCGCAATGCCGTCGAGCACGGCGGCCACCGGGCGCAGGCCGCGCTCGGGCGGTGCAGGCGTGCCGTCGCCGTCCCAGACCAGGCCCAGCACCTCGCGCTGGCCCAGGGGCACGCGCACCAGGGTGCCTGCGGGCAAGGGGCGGTCGCTGAGGTAGTCCAGCAGATCGCCCACGCCGCTGTGCGCAGGGGTTTGCACAGCCACGCGCACGGTCAGCGCATTTGCGGCGCTCTTGCAAGGTGTTGGATCAGCAGCGGCGTTCAAGTGCTTGATTTGTCAAGAAACCGGCCTGTGGGCCAAGATGTGGATAACTTTGTTGACATCCCATATGCTGGAGTGGGCGCGGCGGGACGATGACCAAGGTCAACACCAGAACAAATGTAACGGTATTGGTGAAAAAGTATTATGAATCAATGGCTTGCATGGTAACCATGCGCCTTTGCGGGCCGCGCGCTCGACCAGGCATTGGCCGCGCAACGCCCCCACGCTGGTGTGCATAACTGCGCGGCGGTGTGCTTGTCAAGCCCTGCAGAACCGCTTGAAACAGCGTTACCGGGCGTCCCGGTTCACCCGATTTATCGGTTGGCGGCTGCAAGTGCTTGATGGACATGGGGTTTTGCCACATATCCCCGGATTCTGTGGATAACTTTGTTGATAGATGCACGGGATGGCGCCGCAAGCCGCGCCACTGCGTGTGTGGCACAGATTGCACGCCCCTTGGGCAAGGATGCGAGCCCAGCAAAATCAAGCACTTGTGCGCATGTGACGGCGAAGTGACGCCGTTACATGCACTCAGGGAAAGCCCGGGTGACGCAGTGCGCGCTGCACGGAAGGTGTGCATAAGTCCGGGCCTGCTGCGTTCAGCGCTGGCGCTGTGCGCGCGAATGGCTGTGCACGGCCTCGACCAACGCAGCCACATGCTCGGGCGGCGTGAACTGGCTGATGCCGTGGCCCAGGTTGAAGATGTGCGTGGGGCCGGTGGTGGTCTTGTCGGTGTGCGGCTGGCCGAAGCTGTCGAGCACGGCATGCACCTGGGTGACGATCTGCGCGGGCGGGGCGAACAGCACGTTGGGGTCGATGTTGCCCTGCAGCGCCTTGCCCGGGCCGCCCACCTGGCCGCCGACGATGGCGCGCGCCTTGCCGAGGTTGGCCGTCCAGTCCAGGCCCAGCACCTCGCAGTCGATGTCCTTCATGTCGTCGAGCCAGATGCCGCCGCCCTTGGTAAAGACGATGCGCGGCACGTCCTGGCCGTCCATGCCGGTACGCTTGAGCTGCGCGAGCACGCGCTTGGTGTATTCCAGGCTGAAGTCCTGGAATGCGCCGTCGGCCAGCACGCCGCCCCAGCTGTCGAAAATCATCACAGCCTGGGCGCCTGCGTCGATCTGGGCGTTGAGGTAGGCAGCCACGGCATCGGCGTTCACGGCCAGGATGCGGTGCATCAGGTCGGGGCGGCTGTACATCAGCGTTTTGACGAGGCGGTAGTCGTCGCTGCCCTTGCCTTCCACCATGTAGCAGGCCAGCGTCCAGGGGCTGCCCGAGAAGCCGATCAGCGGCACGCGGCCGTTCAAGGCCTTGCGGATGCTGGTGACGGCGTCGAACACGTAGCGCAGCTTGTCCAGGTCGGGCACGGCCAGCTCGGCCACGTCGGCCTCGGTGCGCACCGACTTGGCAAAGCGCGGGCCCTCGCCCTCGGCAAAGGTCAAGCCCAGACCCATGGCGTCGGGCACGGTGAGGATGTCGCTGAACAAAATGGCGGCGTCGAGCGGGAAACGCTCCAAAGGTTGCAGCGTGACCTCGGTGGCGTACTCCACATTGGTGGCCAGGCCCATGAAGCTGCCAGCCCGCGCGCGCGTGGCCTTGTATTCGGGCAGGTAGCGGCCCGCCTGGCGCATCAGCCACAGGGGGGTGTAGTCGGTGGCCTGCCGCCGGCAGGCGCGCAGGAAGGTGTCGTTGGAAAGGGGGGCAAAGCTCATCCCCCGATTGTCGCCGACTTGGGTGGTGGGGACTTGTCAGGGCCAGCGCTGAAGGCTCATAACCCCGCCAGCGCCGCCCGCAGTTCCTGCACGCTCAGGATTTCGCTCAGCACCAACGGCTCGCGCCCAGGGGCCTGCAGCACGTATACGGGCACGCCGTTGCGCCCCAGTTGGGCCAGGGCGGTGGTGATGGCGCTGTCGCGGCGCGTCCAGTCGGCACGCAGCAGCGTGACGCCCTTGGCTGCAAAGTCGGCCTGCACCTCGGCATTGGCCAGCGTGTTGCGCTTGTTGTACTGGCAGGTGATGCACCAGGCGGCCGTGAAGTCGATGAACACCGGCGTGCCCGCCGCCGCGAGCTCTTGCACCCGCTGGGCCGACCAGGGCTGCCATGCAGTGCCTTCAGCGCCCATAGCGGCCTGCCCCGTGGCCGCTGCCTGGGCCGGGCGGGTGATGTGCTGCCCGATGCTGCCCGCCAGCCAGGCGGTCAAGGCCAGCAGCGCGGTGGCCAGCACGGCCCGGCTGCGCCCGCGCAGCGTGAGCGCCCACACCAGGCTGCTGCCCGCCACCAGCAGCGCCAGCAGCGCGCCCGCGCCGTCGATGCCGCTTTGCTGGCCCAGCACCCAGACCAGCCAGACCACCGTGGCAAACATGGGAAAGGCCATGGCACGGCGGAAGGTGTCCATCCACGCGCCGGGGCGTGGCAGCCAACCCGCCACCGCAGGCACCCAGGCTGCCAGCAGGTAGGGAAGGGCCATGCCCAGGCCCAGTGCGCCAAACACGGCCAGCGCCTGCGGTGCAGGCATGTCGATGGCAAACCCCAGGGCGGCGCCCATGAAGGGCGCAGTGCAGGGCGAGGCAATGGCCACGGCCAGCACGCCGGTGAGGAGGGCATCTGCCGCCGGGTGGCGTGCCTGCAGCGTGGCCACGCTGCTGGGCAGGAACTGGCCGAACTCGAACAGGCCCGCCAGGTTCAGCCCGATCAGCGTGAACAGGCCTGCCAGCAGCGCCACCACAGCGGGTGACTGGAGCTGAAAGCCCCAGCCCAGCTGCTCGCCCGCCGCGCGCAGCGCCAGCAGCAGCCCGCCCAGCGCCAGGAAGGACAGCACCACGCCCGCGGTGTAGGCCAGGCCGCCCACGCGCTGGGCGTGCAGGTGCTTGCCGTGGCGGGCAAAGCCCATGACCTTGATCGCCAGGACCGGGAACACGCAGGGCATGAGGTTGAGCAGCATGCCGCCCAGCAAGCCTCCCAGCAGCGCAAACCAGAAGCTGCCACCGGCGGGCGCCGGAACCCCGCCGCCAGGCTGAGCCGCCTGGTTGGCCTGCAGCGCCGCCGCCAGTGCGGGCGAGACCTCGGCGGTGGCGGCGCTCGCCCAGGCGCCTTCGACGGCTGCGACGGTGTGCCAACCCTGTGCACTTGCGGAACTCTGGGCCGCAGACTGCTGCAGGGGTGCCAGCACCAGGGGTAGCAGGGTGGGGGCCTTGCCGCGCTCGGGCGACAGCGGCAGGCTGGCCGTCCAGGTGTTGCCGTCCCAGGCCTGGGTCCAGTCCTTGCCCTCGACGGCTGCCGGGATCAGAACGGCAGGCGTCTCGGGAAACACCTGTAGCTTCTGTCCGCGCAGCGCCTCGGGCAGGCCTTGCACGCTGAGCTGCAGGCGTTCGCCCTCCACGTGCACCTGGCTGCTGCCGCGCAGCGGCACGGGCTGCGCGGCCTGGGCCTGTGCAAAGGCAGCGGCGTGCATGGCGGTGGTGCCCTGGATGGGGAGGTCCAGCACAAAGCGGCCTTCTTCGGGGATGCACTCGACACGGCAGGCCAGCCAAGTGGCGTGCAGGCCGATGCGCACCGTACCCATGCCGCCAGGGGCTGGCGGCAGCTCCTGCGCCATTTGCAACGGGGCCACCAGCAGCACTTCGCCGTCATAGCCGTAGTTGGCCAGGCGGCCGATGCGGAACAGGCGCGGCACGGGCCAGGCGACCTCGCCTGCCTCCATGCCCGGGGGCAGCTCCCAGCGCAGCTCGGTGGGCAGCCCGGAGTCGCCGGGGTTCTTCCAGTAGGTGTGCCAGTCTTTCTGGTGCGCAATGCGCAGGCCCAGCCACGCCAGCTTGCCCGGCCCCAGGCCCTCGGGCGCGTGGGCGATGAGCTCGGCCTGCACCTGCGGGCTGCTCACTGCGCTGCTGTGGGGGGTAGAAGACTTGAGGTCAAATTGGGCTCTGGCGCTCATGGATAGGGCGCAACTAGCTATGAAAAAAATAGCAAAAAACCAGCGAGGCAGCATACAAGGAGGAAGAAGGACGTGCAGGTGGGAGCGGTGCGCAGGGGCTTTGGTTCCAAACGATGGGCATCGGTGCCGACATCTGCTGGCCCCGCCGTATTGTGAATGCAAGGCGGGTCTTTGGTCCGACAGCCTCTGGGCTGCGGCTCAGCGTTGGCTTGCGCTTGCCTCCGGCGCAGGCGCAGGCGCCTGTGCCTGACCTTGGTGCTGCGCGATGCGCTCCAGAACTGCAGTGCTGCCACCGTTGTGCGCGTGATCCAGCGCGGTGCGGCCGTGGCGATCGGTTCGGTCGAGCCGGGCACCAGCCGCCAGCAGTGCATCAAACGCCTCCACATGTTCCCAGCGGGCGGCCCACTGCAGCGCGGTGACACCAGAAGGCTCTGTCGATTCGACCAGATCCGGATCCACGCCCAGCGCCAGCAAGCGTCCCAACGTCGCCAGGTCGTCTGCATCGACCAGCCGCCGCAACTGGGCTGACACCTGATCCGAGTGCCTGCGCGCGCCAGAGTCAAGCAGGGCGGCCAGTGCCTCGGGCCGGGCTGCGGCATCGAGCGGGTAGCGGCCATCTGGCGCTGGCGCATTCACATCTGCCCCCAGGCGGCGCAGCAGGGCGATATCGCGCAGTACCTCTGATGGATCATCACCGGTGCGCGCGACCGCTTCGACCAGCAGGGTGGACATCTGCGCAGGCTCGCGCAGTGCCGTGACCAGCCTGTGGATGGTGACGCTGCCGTCCCCCGCGCCGCTGCGCCAGTAAGGGCCGTAAAGCGCAAAAATTGCCAGATGCAATGCCAGGGCAGGCAGCACGAAAGCGAAGCGCGCCGGGTGCCGACGCAGTGCGGCGGAGTCGGCAGGATGCGCGACGCTGCCAATCCAGGGCACGGCGGCGACCACGATCGATAGCCCAAGAACCACTTGCCAGCCCAGTTGCATGAAGGGTGCGTCTTTCCACAGCCACCACTCCAGCGGCATGGCCACCAAAAAGAACACAAGGGGGTACACCGGACTGCTCCAGCTCCCGGCGATTCGGTCTCGTTCGTTGCTGTCTTCCAAGGTCGGATCGTGCATGGCACCTCCAGAAAGCAGGCCCGGCGTCATGGTGACTGCCAAGGTTGTCATTGAATCACATGGGGTTGCCTTGCCGACCCTTGGCTGTGTCTGCCGCCAGCTACCATCGGGCGCATGGAACCGCAAACCCCCGACGCCACACCGCCAGCGCAGGGCGCGCTTGTGTGGCGTGCTGCGGGCGCCGCTCCATTGCTCTTGGTGGGCTTGCTGATCGCTATGTCGGCCTACAACTTTTCGCTGCGCTGCGAGAGCTTTGGCTGTATGGGCATCGGGCTGGTGTGGACGATCTGGCTGTTTCTGTGGCTGGCAGCCCTGGGGGTCGCCCTGGGGGTGCGCACGCTGCTGCGCCGTCGCGGGTTGTCGACCCGCACCTGCGGGCTGGCGCTGTGGCTGCTGGGCGCACTGGGCGCGGGCCACGGGCTCTACTGGCTGGTGCACGTTGCGCTGTGAGGGCGTGCGCGGCGCCTGCACTACCATGGCGACCATGGCTGATAAGACCCCTTTCTCCCTGCCCTCGCGCTTCTGGGCCGAGCTCACCACGCGTGATTTCGCACAACTGCAGGCCAGCCCCCTGGCCGCGCAGGCCGTGGCGGTGCTGCCCGTGGCGGCCATCGAACAGCACGGGCCGCATTTGCCTTTGAGTGTCGATGCCACGCTGCTGCAAGGCGTGATCGACGCCGCCCTGCCGCTGTTGCCTGCCGACCTGCCGGTGCTGTTTCTGCCGCCGCAGGTGGTGGGCCTGAGCACCGAGCACCTGGCCTACCCCGGCACGCTGTCGCTTTCGGCCGCCACGGTGCTGGCGCTGTGGACCGAGCTGGGCGCCTGCGTGGCGCGCGCCGGGGTGAAGAAGCTGTTGCTGCTCAATGGCCACGGCGGCAACGTGGCGGTGATGGACATCGTGGCGCGCGAGCTGCGCCAGCACCACGGCCTGCTGGTGTACAGCAGCAGCTGGTTCAGCCTGCCCCAGCCGCCCGAGGTGCAGGCCCTGTTCAGCGCCGAGGAGCAGCGCTTTGGCATCCACGGCGGTGCGGTGGAAACCTCGATGATGCTGCACCTGGCGCCCGACACCGTGCGCATGGAGCATGCGGCGCAGTGGCGCTCCAGCTCGCAGGACCGGGCCACGCGCTATGCGGTGCTGGGCGACGGCAAGAGCGCCAAGATGGGCTGGGCCATGCAGGACTACCACATCGCAGGTGCCGTGGGCGATGCCCGCGCGGCCAGTGCCGACAAGGGCCACGCCCTGGTGCTGGCGGCGGCGCAGGCGCTGGCCCAGTTGCTGCAGGAGCTGCACGCGCTGCCTGCCCTGCCCGCGCAGACCCTGGCCCCCACGCCTTCGCCATAGCCCTGCGCAGCGCAGGAAAGCGTCACTGTCCGATACTTGGGCCATGGATTTCAGCTTTCTGTTCCTGCCGCTGATGCTGGCTGCCGCGCTGGTGTTTGCCAGCGTGCTGGCGGGGCTGTTTTCGGTGCGCATCGGGTTTTCGTTCCTGCTGGTGTTCTTGCTGGCAGGCATCCTGGCGGGGGAGGACGGGCCGGGGGGCGTGCGCTTCAACGACATCACGCTGAGCTTCTGGGTGGGTAACGTGGCGCTGGCCATCATCCTGCTGGACGGCGGGTTGCGCACAGCCCTGTCCACCTTTCGCACCGGCCTGCGCCCGGCAGCGCTGCTGGCCACCGTGGGCGTGCTGCTCACCACGGGGCTGACCGGGCTGGCGGCCCAGTGGCTGCTCGACCTGCCCTGGCACACGGCGCTGCTGCTGGGGGCCATCGTGGGGTCTACCGACGCGGCGGCGGTGTTTGCGCTGCTCACGCGCGCCGGGGTCACACTCAATGAACGCGTCGCTGCCACGCTGGAGATCGAGTCCGGCGTCAACGACCCCATGGCGGTGTACCTCACTCTGGGCTTCATTGCCCTGGCCACGGCCGCAGCGCAGCCAGCGGTGGCGGACGCAGACGCGGGCGCCGCAGGATCCGCGCTGTGGGCGCTGGGCAAGGCCTTTGTGCAGCAGTTTGGCTGGGGCGCGCTGGTAGGCCTGGGCAGCGGCTGGGCGCTGGCCCGCCTGCTGCCGCAGGTGGCGCGGCGCGACGCAGGCGGCGGCATTCTGGCGCTGCTGCTGTGCGCCGCAGGCCTGGGGGTGTTTGCCTCCACGGGGCTGCTGGGGGGCTCGGGCTTTCTGGCGGTGTACCTGTTTGGCCTGGTGGTGGCCAACCGTGCCAGCGCGGCCGTGGCGCCAGCGCTGGCCGCCATGGACGGCTATGCCTGGCTGGCCCAGGCCGGCATGTTCCTGCTGCTGGGGCTGCTGGTGACCCCCAGCGCCATGCTGCCCACCCTGGGCCCGGCCCTGGGGGTGGCGCTGGTGCTGATCTTGGTGGCGCGGCCGCTCGCTGTGTGGTTGTGCCTGTGGCCCTGGCGCTTTGCGCGCAATGAAACCTGGTTCATTGCCTGGGTCGGTCTGCGCGGCGCGGTGCCCATTGTGCTGGCGCTGTTCCCGCTGCTGGCGGGCGTGCCCCGCGCCATGGACTTGTTCAATGTGGCCTTTGTGGTGGTGCTGGTGTCGTTGCTGCTGCAGGGCTCCACCATCGGCGCCATGGCGCGCAGGCTGGGCGTGGCCCTGCCCGACCCGGCCGACGAATCGCAGGTGCGTGCGGTGTTTGGCGACTTTGCGCTCGACCCGGCCATTGCCGTGGGTGCCGTCTGCGCCTTTTACGGCCTGCCGGTGCCACAGCAGGCCCAGCGCAGCGTGGCCGACTGGCTGGCCGACGAACTGGGCCGCCCGGCGGTGGCGGGCGACCGCGTGCGCCTGGGGTCGGCGCTGTTCATCGTGCGCAAGCTCTCGGGCGACCGCATCACGGCGGTGGGGTTGAGCCTGGAGGATGCATCGTCACTCAGTGAATAAAATGCTATAAAAACAATAGCATAAATCGCTTTATTTGTAAGCGATAGATGCCAAAAAAACCTCAAATTCTCAAGCGTGGGTGACCAAGAAGGCATGTTCCGCAGCATGCAGGTGCGGCAGCGTGTTGAAGGTCTGCAGCATCAGTCGCTTGGGGCTCACGCTGAACTCGGTGACCGCGCTGTTGCGGATGCGCATGTTCAGCGCAATGGTCACCTCGGGCGCCGTGCCCAGCACCTCGCCCACGGCGGTGGAGATGGGGCCGCCGCTGCTGACCAGCAGCACGTTCTGGTCGGCATGGTCGCGGCGCACCTGCTCCAGCACGCGGCGCACACCGAGTGAGAAATCCTCCCAGCTCGGCATGCCCTGGGGGCTGATGACGCCGGCCATCCACTGCGCAATGGCGTCGCACAGCAGGCGGAAGTGGTGGCGGTACAGCTCGGGCGTGTCGGGCTTTTGCAGCGGTTCGGTGTGGATGGCGCGGATCAGCGCCAGGCTGTCGTACTCGTCCAGGCTGGGCAGCACCTGCGGCGCGGGCAGGCCGGGCAGGCCCTGGGCGATGCCGTCCAGGGTTTGCGCGTGGCGGCGCAGCGTGCCCAGGAGCACGGTGTCAAAGCGCTGGCCCTGCGCGAGCCAGTGCGCGCCCAGGCGCTGCGCTTGCTGCAGACCCAGGGGGCTGAGCTGGTCGTAGTCGTCTGCGCCAAACGAGGCCTGGCCGTGGCGCACAAGGTAGAGCGTTCCCATGGGGCGCGATTGTGGCTTTGCAGGTGGCAGGCACCTTGTCGCACAAGCGACGGGGGCGCCGCGTTGCCCTACAGGGACAACACTTCGCTGAACACCGGCGCATCCACATTGCCGCCCGTGAGCGCCAGCCCCACGCACTGCCCGCGCAGGGCTTCGCGCTCCTGCAGCGCGGCGGCCAGGGCGGCGGCGCCTGCGCCTTCGGCCACGTTGTGCGTGTCGGTGAACAGGGCGTGCATGGCGGAGGCGACTTCGGTGTCGCTCACCTGCACCACATGGTCCAGCGTGTCCATCAGCACGTCCAGCGCCGCCTGGTCGGCCACGCGGCAGGCCATGCCGTCGGCCAGTTGCGTGGTGACTGGCGCTTCCACCACGCGGCGCGCGGCGATGGAGTCGGCATAGGTGGTGGCGTGGCGGCTGACCACGCCCACGATGCGCACGCCGTGGCCCAGCGCACGCTTGGCGGCAATGGCCGAGCACGCGCCCGAGCCCTGGCCGATGGGCACGTAGGCCACGTCGAGCTGCGGTACCGCGCGTAAAAACTCCCACCAGTAGGTGGCCACGCCGCGCAGCAGGTCGGGGTGGAAGCTGGGCACCATGTGCGCGCCGCGCTCCTGGGCCAGGTGCAGGGCGTGCTCGCGCGCCTCCTGGAAGTCATCGCCATGCTCGACGAGCGTGACGCCCAGGGCGCGCATGGCGGCGTTCTTCTCCACCGAGTTGCCCTGCGGTACGACGATGGTGCAGGCCACGCCATGGCGGCGCGCGGCCCAGCCCATGCTCTGGCCGTGGTTGCCGCGTGTGGCGCTGATGACCTCGCTTGGCAGCGGGCCGCGGCGCGCGAGCTGGTCGAAATAGGTCAGGCCGCCGCGGATCTTGAAGGCACCCACGGGTGTGTGGTTCTCGTGCTTGAGCCAGCACTCGGTGCCCAGGCGTTCGCTCAGCAGGCCCCAGCGGTACTGGGGCGTGGGGGGGAAGTCGCGGTACACCACTGTGGCGGCGGCTTCGATGTCGGCGAGGGATGGGAGCAGGTGGGTCATGGGGGCATCAAGAGGTCAGGGTCACCAGGCCGTGCGGCGTGGCCAGCGCGGCGCGCAGGCAGGGCGGTGTACCGGGCTGCACGGCCACCTGCCCGTCCAGGCCCAGCGCTCGGCAGGCCGTGGCCAGGGTGGGGGCCTGGGGGTGTTGCAGCGCCAGCGCCTGCAGGTGCACGCCGCTGGCGGGCAGGGTGTCGCAGGGGTGCTGCGCGCCCCATTCGATGAGCGTGGGCAGGCAGCCGTCCAGCAGGCGCTGGCCGTCCGGGCGCACGGTGATGCGCCACTGCAGCAGCCCCTGGGGCGTGGCACGGCTGGCGCTGAGGATGTCGCCGCGCTCCAGCCCCTGCATGGCGAGTGCCGCGCAGGCGGCTGCCGCGTCGGGCACGGCGGCCACCCAGTGGATCAGCCGGGGCCCGTGCTGTGCCACCTGGGCCTGCAGGGCTTGGCAATCCATATCAAACCAGCGCTTTGCGCCCGTCGGTATTGCGGGAGTAGCTATTGAATTGATAGCAATGATTTCCAGGTAGGCGCGCGGATGCGCCGGGCTGCTGATCTGCAGCAACCGGTTGTGTGTGCCCATGAGCGGGTGTTCGCCCCCGGTGGCCGGGGCCACGCCCAGCGTGCGTTCGCACCAGGCGGCGCCGCTGGCCAGGTCGGTGGCCAGCACCACCAGGTGATCCACGCAGGGCGCGGGTGGGCTCACAGGCGCACCTCGCCGCGCATGCAGGTGACGGTCTGGCCGCCAATCCAGGTGTCGGTGCCTTCTTGCTGCACATGCACGCGCCCGGCGCGGCCCAGGGCGGTGCCCTGGCTGACCACGTAGCTGTGGGGCGCCAGGTGGGCGGGGATGAGCCACTGCGCCAGCGCCGCGTTCAGGCTGCCGGTGACCGGGTCTTCGGCCAGGCCGTGGTTGCCGGGGAAGAAGGCGCGCACCTCGAAGGCGCAGCCATCGGCGCCATGGCGCGTTGCGCTGCGTGGGCCCACCACGCCGATGAACAGCCCGCCCAGCACGGCCGGGTCGGGCTGCACGCCCAGCACCTGCTCGGCCGAGCGCAGCATCACCGCACGCCAGTGCGGGCCGTTGTGGCACCAGGCGTGGTGCACGATGTCGCTGCGCGCCACGCCCAGGCCGCGTGCGATGCGTTCC
The DNA here is from genome assembly GCA_023150295.1 of Giesbergeria sp. Lineage (GTDB taxonomy): Bacteria > Pseudomonadota > Gammaproteobacteria > Burkholderiales > Burkholderiaceae_C > Simplicispira. The sequence continues at coordinate 27,071 of JAKLLE010000016.1, forward strand.
ACATCCACCTCGTCCAGCGGGCCGCTTTGGAGCAGCGGCGGTGCGGCAAAGGCCAGGCGCTCGCCATCCTGGCGCAGCGTGACCAGGCCCACGCCGCATTCCTGCACGATGCGGCCAGGGGTGCGCGGCTGGCCGCCTGCCTGCAGCCAGGCGTGGCAGGTGCCCAGGGTGGGGTGGCCTGCAAAGGGCAGTTCGGCGCCGGGGCAGAAGATGCGCACGCGGTAGTCGGCCCCGGCGGCGCGGCCCTCGGGCGTGGGCGGCAACACAAAGGTGGCTTCGGACAGGTTGGTCCAGTTGGTGAACTGCTGCATGGCCTGCGTGGACAGGCCTTCGCCATCCAGTACCACGGCCAGGGGGTTGCCCAGGTAGGGAGTGGCGGTGAACACATCGACTTGCTGGAACGGGCGTTGGCGCATTGGGGGCTCCTGTGCAATAGCGTTGTCAGAGCAGGGCAGTGCCCTGGATGCAGGTGGTGCTCTGGCCGCCGACCCAGACCTGGCCCTGGTCGTCCTGCCGGATGTGCACGCGCCCGGCGCGGCCCAGGCGTTCGCCCTGGGCCACCAGGTAGCGCTGCGGCGCCAGCCCTTCGGCAATGAGCCACTGCGCCAGACTGCCGTTGAGGCTGCCGGTGACCGGGTCCTCGGGGTTGCCCATGGGCGCGGCAAAAGCGCGCACGGTCACGCCGGGTTGACTGGTGTCGCTGGCCGTGGGGGCCACGTGCACCACGCCCACGTCCTGGCCCAGGTCCTTGAGGCGGGCGTGGTCGGGCTGCAGGCCCAGCACCAGTTCGGCGCTGGGCAGCAGCAGCGCCAGCCAGCGCGGCCCGTTGTCCAGCACCTGCGCAGCCAGCACCTGCTGGGGGCGCAGGCCCAGCGCGCCGGTCACCAGGGCCAGCAGCGCGGGGTTGGGGGCGCTGCGCTGCAGCGGGGGCGCGGCAAAGGCCAGTAGTCCATTGCTTTGCTCGATGCGCACGAAGCCGCCCGCGCATTCCTGCACGATGGCACCGGCCACGCGCGGCTGGTGGCCCGCCTGCAGCCAGGCATGGCAACTGCCCAGCGTGGGGTGGCCGGCAAAGGGCAGCTCGCCACGCGGGCTGAAGATGCGCACGCGGTAGTCTGCCCCGGCGGCCAGGCCCGCCTCGGTGGGCTCCAGCAGGTAGGTGGTCTCCGACAGGTTGGCCCAGGTCGCAAAGCGCTGCATGTCGGCGTCGCTCAGGCCCTGGGCGTCCAGCACCACGCCCAGCGGGTTGCCGTCGCCAGGGCGTTGGCTGAAAACGTCGATCTGCACAAAGGCGCGTTCTCGCATGGCGTGGCTCCTGGGCTGGCGGTGCGTGGCGTGGGTCGGTCAGGCCTGCTGGGCGGCGCGGATGGTGGCTGCCAGTGCGGCAATGCCGGTGTCGATCTGGGCGGCGCTGGCCGTCACAAAGGACAGGCGCAGCGTGCGCGCGTCCGCCTGGTCGGCATAAAACGCGGCACCGGGCACGAAGGCCACGTTGCGTTCCACGGCCTGGGGCAGCAGCGCGGTGGCGTCCAGGCCTTCGGGCAGGCGCAGCCACAGGAACATGCCGCCCTGCGGGCTGTTCCAGTGCACGCCCAGGCCGGCCATCTCGCGCTCCAGCGCGGCCAGCATGGCGTCGCGCTGCTGCTTGTAGAGCGCGCGGATGGTGGGCACATGGCGGTCGAGGAAGCCGCCCTTGAGTACTTCGGCCACCATGCGCTGGTTGAAGCCAGGGGTGTGCAGGTCGGCAGCCTGCTTGGCCTGCAGCAGCTTGGGGAACACGGCCTTGGGCGCGACCACATAGCCCAGGCGCAGCCCCGGTGTCAACACCTTGGAGAACGAGCCCAGGTAGATGCAGCCCTCGGGGTTGCGTGCCGTCAGCGGGCGCGGCGGCGGGTTGTCGAACCACAGGTCGCCGTAGGGGTTGTCCTCGATCAGCGGCAGGTCCAGGGCGGCGGCCTTCTCCACCAACGCGGCGCGGCGTGCTTCGCTCATGGTGCGGCCCGTGGGGTTCTGGAAGTTGGGCAGCACGTACAGGAAACGCGCCTTGTCTGCGCCGCTGCCCACCTTGGCGGGTAGCTCGTCCACCACCACGCCTTCATCGTCGCTGGCCACGGCGGCCACTTGCGGCTCCATGGGCGTGAAGGCCTGCAGCGCGCCCAGGTAGGTGGGCGTTTCCACCAGCACGCGGCTGCCGGTGTCGATCAGCACCTTGGCCACCAGGTCCAGGCCCTGCTGCGAGCCGGTGGTGATGAGCACCTGGGCCGGGTCCACGTCCCAGGGCAGTTGCTCGGCGATGGCCTCGCGCAGCGGGCCGTAGCCTTCGCTGGCGGCATATTGCAGTGCGGCGGCGCCGTCGTGGCCCAGCACCACTTCGCAGGCCTTGGCAAAGGCATCGACCGGGAAGGTCTTGGGCGAGGGCAGGCCGCCGGCCAGGCTGATGATGCCGGGCTTTTCGGTGACCTTGAGGATCTCGCGGATCACCGAGGGGTTCATCTTGGCGGCCCGAGCGGCCAGGGTCCAGTGGGTCATTGCAATCATCTCCAGTTGAGGGTGCGCTGAGGGTGGGCGCAGGTTCGGGTTTGCGGCCATTGTGTAGCCGACCTGCAAGCTTAACCTTGGCGCGGAAAATTGGATTCAGGGTTTGCCACGCACGGGCATGCGCCTTCCTGCCAAAACGGTAGCCATCACTGCCAGGCCGAAGCCCAGGCTCACAGCGTCCAGGCGCTCGCCCAGCAGCGGCACGGCAAACAGCATGCCCAGGAAGGGCTGCACCAGCTGCACCTGGCTCACGCGCACCGTGCCGCCCATCGCCAGGCCGCGGTACCAGGCGAAAAAGCCCAGCCACATCGAGAATACCGCCACGTAGCCGAACGCGGCCCAGGCCGAGACAGGCACGGGCGCTGCGGGCCAGGACAGCAGCCCCAGCGGCAGCGTGGCGGGCAGCGAGATCACCAGCGCCCAGCAGATCACCGTGTCGGCGCGCAGGTGTTGCGACAGGCGCGCGCCATAGCCATAGCCCACGGCGGCGCACAGCACGGCGCCCAGCAGCAGCAGGTCGGCTGGGTGCAGTGCCAGCCCCGCCGTGCCCGAACGCAGCAGCGCAAAACCCACCACCAGTGCCGCGCCCAGCAGCGCGCAGGCCCAGAAGCCCCTTGAGGGGCGCTGGCGGTGCAGCAGTGCGCCCACGGCCGCCGTGGCCAGCGGCAGCGCACCCACGATCACGCTGGCATGCACCGCGCCCACATGGCGCATGGCGATGGAGCTGAGCAGCGGAAACCCGAACACCACACCCAGCGCTGTGAGGGCCAGCGGCCCCCAGTCGGCCCGGCGTGGCAAGGGGGCACGCTGCGCGATGAGCAGCAGCGCGGACAGCACGCCGGCCACCGCCGCACGCCCCATGGCGATGAACAGGCCCGACATCAGCGGCGCCTCGGGCGTGCCCACGGCCAGGCGCGTCATGGGCAGCGTGAGGGCGAAGATCGCCACGCCCAGCAGGCCCAGGGCCAGGCCCCGGGTTTCTTGTCGGTGCAGGCTGTAGGCCTGGGCAGGGCGAGGGCGCAGGGGGGCACTGGCGGGGGGCGAGGTGCGCATGGCGGGCTCCGGGCGGTGGTGGGGTGGACGGGTCAGGCGGTCGTCATCCAGGCGGCGGTGGCGGTCAGCACGCCGGCCATGGCGCGGTTGAACCACAGCAGGCGCCGACCCTGGGCCAGCCACTGGCGCAGCAGCGCACCGGTGGCTGCATAGGCCAGGTTGCTGAAAAATGCGAACAGCAGCATCACCGGCAGCACCACGGCCAGGCGCTGCAGCGCGTCGGGGCGCCCGGCGATCCAGCCCGCCACGATGGTCAGCGCCAGCAGCCAGGCCTTGATGTTCACGAACTGCAGCAGCGTGCCCTGCCAGAAGCCCACGTCCAGGCGCGCGCTGTCGGCAGCGGCCAGACTTGCCGTCTGGCTCAGTTTCCAGGCCAGCCACAGCAGGTAGCCAATGCCCACGGCCTTGATCGCCAGGCGCAGCATGGGCGCTGCCAGCACCAGCGCACCCACCCCGCCTGCGCACAGCAGCAGCAACGCAGACCAGCCCACGGGCACGGCGCAGACAAAGCGCATGGCGTGCGGCAAGCCCCGGTTGGCCGCCAGTGCGGTGGACAACGTGGTGTTCGGGCCGGGCGAGAAGCTCATGGCCGTGGCGAGCAGCAGCAGGGCGGTGAATTCGGACAAGGGCATGGGTTGTGTCGAACAGTTGTATGCACTGTAGGGCCAATTTCCGCTACAGTTCCAACACAGTTTTTCTGACAAATCACCGAACTGTGCTGGTGCACAGGGCGGTACAGCTTGCGCCATGCTCATCAAAAGCCCCCACCGCACCCTCACCGACCAGCTCGCCGAGCGCTTTGCCGAACGCATCCGCTCGCGCCTGCTGCCTGCCGGTTCGCGCCTGCCCTCGGTGCGCGACTGCGCGCGCCAGCAGGGTGTGAGCCCCTACACCGTGGTGGCCGCCTACGACCAGTTGCTGGCCCAGGGACTGGTGGAGGCACGGCGCCAGCGTGGCTTCTATGTGCGGGATTTGACGAAAAATAAGGCTGCAGGGCAATATGGACAAGCGCAAGAAGCTATCAAATCAATAGCTAAAGAGGGGGTGCAGCCGGAACCCTTCCCACTGCCCTCGGGTTCGCAGATCCATGCCACGGCGCTGATCCGGGGCATGTTCCACCAGGGCTCGGGCAAGCCCCAGCCCGGTGCGGGCGTGCTGCCACCGCAGTGGCTGGAGGAAGCGCGCTTCATGCCGGCTGCGCTGCGCAAGATCACCGCCGGGCGCGCGCTGGCCACGGGATCGCTGAACTACGGCGAGCCGCAGGGCGATGCCGGTCTGCGCCAGGTGCTGGCACGCCGCCTGACCGACCTCAACATACCGGTGCACCCGGCGCAGATCGTGACCACCGTGGGCGCCACGCAGGCGCTGGACATCGTGAGCCGCACGCTGCTCAAGGCGGGTGACCCGGTCATGGTCGAGGAGCCTGGCTGGTCGGTGGAGTTTGCCCGGCTCGACGCCCTGGGCATGCGCGTGCTGCCCGTACCGCGCCGCGCCGAGGGCCCGGACCTGGAGGTGATGGCGCGCTACTGCGAGGCCCATGCGCCCAAGCTGTTCGTGAGCGTGAGCGTGCTGCACAACCCGACCGGCTACTGCCTCACGCCCGGCAGCGCGCACCAGGTGCTGCAACTGGCACAGCGCCACGGCTTCCATATCGTCGAGGACGACACCTACAGCCACATCGCGCCCGAGCACGCCACGCGCCTGTGCGCCCTCGACGGCCTTCAGCGCACCATCTACGTGAGCGGCTTTGCCAAGATCCTGGCGCCGAGCTGGCGCGTGGGTTACCTGGCCGCGCCTGCCGACCTGTGCGAGCGGCTGCTCGACACCAAGCTGCTGTCCACCCTGACCACACCTTCGGTGCTGGAGCAGGCCATGGCGCTGTGCATAGACCAGGGCCAACTGCGCCGCCACGCCGAGCGCATCCGCCTGCGCCTGGCCCAGGCGCGCGAGCGCAGCGTGCGCCTGGCATTGCAGGCGGGCTGTCGCTTCGTGGCAGAACCAGCGGGCCTGTTCGGCTGGGTGGACACCGGGGTGGACACGGACGCACTGGCGCAGCGCATGCTGGACGAGGGCTACCTGCTCGCCCCCGGCGCGCTGTTCCACGCCAGCCGCCAGCCCAGCACGCTCATGCGCATCAACTTCAGCACCACCCAGGACGCCGCCTTCTGGGCCGTGTTCGAACGCATCCGGGATCAGATGCCCTCTGCATGAAACCCGCGTGGGCAGCTGCGCATGGGCAGCCCCGCTGCGCCTCAGGGGGACGTTCCCCTTTTTGTGTTCGCAAGCGTGCGCAGCAAGATGCGGTTGACGTCCTCCTGCACCATCTCGTGGTCCGTGCAGAGCTGGCGGATGGCGCTGGAGTCGTCGGTCTCCAGCGCGCGGGCCATTTGCAGGCAGGGGGCGTAGGGGCCGTGGTTCATGACGATGGCGTCAAACACCCGGTCCGACAGGGGAATGCGGTGCAGGATGGTGCCCACTGGCTCGCCGAGCAGCTCGTCCAGCCGGGACAACAGCCCGCACAGGTAGACCTCGCTGCGCAGTTCGTGCTGCAGGCCGGGCTCGATGAGTTGCTCCATCAGGCGTGCGCGCAGCACCATGGCTTCGCGCACCGGGCGCAGGTCGGCCTCGGTGCTGGCGTGCGGGAGCTGGTCGGACAGCCACTTGCGGATGGAGCCATAACCCATCATCACCAGGCCGCGGCGCAGCGAGTCGATGCCCGTGCGCAGGCCCAGCGAGGCCGAGTTGGTATAGACCATGAAGCGGTAGGCCAGCAGCGGGTCTTCGCCCAGAATGGTCTCGAACATGTCCAGCGACTGCTCGGCGTCGATGGCCTTGAGCAGCTTGAGGATCGTGCCATGCGAGGCCTGCATGGGCTGGTGGCGCAGGCTGTAGAGCACATCCTCCGTCGGCCAGCCCGCCAGGGCCACGGCGCGGTGCTGGTCCAGGCAATGGGCCATGAGTGCGCGGCTGGCAATGTCTTCGTACATCTGCCCGTCGATCACCGGGCTGGCGCCATGCCCTGGGGGGTGGGGCATGCCGGGGCGCGGGGGCGGCGCGGCCTGCAGTGCGGCCATGGCCTCTTCGGGCTGCAGGCTCAGCAGGCTGTTGTCAAAGCAGCGGGCCACCTCGGGTTCGGGCAGGCGGCCCAGCGGGCCGCGCCACACCAGCCGCAGGCCGCGCTGGTGGGCCGCCTGCACCTGGGCGAACAGCGCCGAGTCGCCCAGCCATTCGCCGGGCACCAGAATCCAGGGGCTGCTGCGTGGCGCGTTTTCGAGCAGGTCGCTCAGCAACTGGTGGGACAGGGGGGAGATGAGCAGCGGGGGCGAGCTGGCAGACCACATCTCCTGCACGGTGCGCAGCAGGTGGGGGGCGTCCACGCCCACTGCAGCGGCCTCGCGCACATACAGCTGCACACCGGCCAGCGAACGCGCTGAACCCCACAGGGGCCGGTAGCCCAGAACCAGACTGCCAAGGACGGATTGCACTATCAGGAAATGAAGTTGAACAGCGACATCTTCTGAACCATGGAGTAGGACTTGAGCGCTGCCTCGTAACCCACCTGCTGGTTCTGGAAGTCCGAGATGCCCTTGATCATATCCAGATCTTCGGCGCGCGAGCGGTCGCCTTCGAGCTGCGTGGAGCGGGTTTCCTGGTTGCCGGTGATGCGGTCGGCGCGGTTGAGCAGCTCGCCTGCAAAACCGCGCACGGCCTGCATGCGCTCCAGTCCACGGTCGATGTTGGCCAGCGCCTGGCCCACGGCCTGCACGGCGGCGTTACTGTTGGGGGCGGCACCAATCTCGCGCACGGCGGTGTCCACCACGCTGAACACGCTGGAGCTGGGCTCCAGGGTCACGGTGTCGCCGTTGGCGGGCGTGCCCTTGATCTCCAGGCTCAGGCCGGGGATGGTGGTGATGCCTATGGTCACCGGCTTGTCGGCCGGGAAGTCGGGCACCGTCACCGGGGGCAGGCTCACGGCGGTGGTGGTGTTGGTGATGGTGTAGGTGGCCGTCAGCGTTCCCGGTGTGGCGCCGGGCCCCACGGCGCTGAAGACGATCTGGTAGTTGTCGCCCGTGACCAGCGAGGGGTCGGTGGTGGTCACGGCGGTGGAGCCAAACTGCCGGTCTGCGGGCACGCTGCTGATGCTGGCGTGGTACACGCCATCGCGCTGTGGGCGGAACATGAAGGCCGCGTCGCCGTCGAGCGTGAGCGGGATGGACACGGTGTCGGCCGCCGACTGGCCCGGCAGGCCTTCAAAGCTGTAGTCCGGCGGCGGCGACAGCGGCCCCAGAAACGGCTGCAAGGCGCTGCCCAGGCTGTTGAACAGCGGCAGCCCGTTGGTGTCCTTGCGGTTGGCGACCTCAAAGAACTGATCGCGCAGGCTTTGCAACTGCTGGGAAATGGTCTTGCGGTCGTTGGTGGTGAGCGTGCCGCTGCCCGCATTGACCATGAGCTGGCGCATTTCCTGCACCAGGTTGACAGCCTCGCCCAGCGAGCTTTCGGCCTGGGAAATGGCGTTGCGCTGCACTTCCAGGGCGCGCTGCTCGGTCTGGATGCGTGTGATGCGGGTGAGCGCGCGCTCGGCCTGGGCGGCGGCCACGGGGTCGTCGCTGGGGCGCACCACGCGCTTGCCTGCTGTCAGGTTGTCCTGCAGGCCCACCAGGCTGGAATGGCGCTCGCCCAGATTGCGCAGCGCGTTGTCGTACATGTTGGCGGTACCGACGCGCGTGAAGGTGTTGCTCATGTCAGTTCTCCTTGCGCGAATCAACGGCCCATGGATGAGATCAGGCTGTCAAACACATTCTGCGCAATCTGGATCATCTTGGCAGAGGCCTGGTAGGCCTGTTGGTATTGGATCAGACGGGCGGCCTCTTCGTCCAGATTGACCCCGGAGATGGCGGTGCGGTCGCCTTCGAGCTGGGCGGCGATCTTCTCCGACACCTGGGCGGCAAACTGCGCGCTCTGCGTGCGTGTGCCCACCTGGGCCATCAAACCGGCGTAGCCGTCGGCCAGGGTCGCGTCGTCGAACATCTTCACATCGCGCAGGCCCAGCAGCGCGCTGGCATTGCCTGCGTTGCGCTTGTACCAGTCGCCGTAGGTGGGGTTCAGCGCATTGTCGATGACCACCGTATCGCCCGCTGCCGGTGTGCCGTTGAGGGTGACCGACCACCCCGTGGGCGGCACGGCAGCGTCGTAGTTGATGGCCTGGCCCGACACGTAGTTGTGCACCACGGCGCCCGTGTCCGAGCGCGTGTAGGTGTTGGGGCCGGTGAAGGTCAGCGTCACCGGCACGGTGGCGCCGGGCGGGTTGGTGAGCGCCTTCAGGCTGGACATCTTGAGCTGTCCGGTGTTGCTGGGCCCCAGCGTCACGTTGACCGGGCTGGCCGCCGCCAGGTCGCGCGGCGAATACACCATGGAGGCGATGTTGTTGGCGGCGCCCTGCAGTGAATTGATGAGGAAGCGGTCGCCTGCGGCGGGCGCGCCGGTGATGGTCAGTGCCAGCCCCTGGTCGGCGAACAGGTCGTTGATGGTGGCGTATCCCGGCGGTGGCAGCGCCGGGCCAAATTCGAACGTCTTTCCGTCGGACACGCGCTGCACGGTGCCAGCGTTGGCTGCCGTGAAGGTGATTTCATAGTTCGATGCGGCCAACTGGGTGGGGTCGGACACCGCCAGCGCAATGGTGGCGCCCGAGACATTGGTGCTGGCGGAGCGGGCGTCGGCCAGCGCAATGGGCGTGAACAGGTTGCCGCCCACCTGACCATCCAGCGTGAGGCCCAGCCGGTGCTGGGTGTTCATGGATTCGCTGATGGCCACGGCCATGCGGCCCAGCAGGTTGCGGCCTTCGGCCAGGTCGTTGTTGTAAAAGCGCAGTAGGCCCGAGATCTCGCCGCCGCCCAGCATGCCTTCGTTCAGCTCGATGGAGGCGCCCCCAGCGGTCTGGAAAAAGACCTTCAAGTCCCCGCTGCCGGGGTACAGGCTGGCGTTGTCGATGCTCAGGGTGGCGGCCGTGGTGCCCAGCACCAGCGGCTGGCTGGAGGCCACGAACACGCTCATGGTGCCGTCGTCGGCCTCGATCTGCGTGGTCTGCAGGTAGCGGTTGAGGTTGAGGATCAGCGTGTCGCGCTGGTCCAGCAGGTCGTTGGGCGGCTGCCCCGAGCCCTTGGCGCGCGCGATCTGCTCGTTCACCGCGGCCAGGCTTTTGGCGATGGTGTTGATGTCGTTGATGGCGCCGTCCAGCTCGTAGCGTGCCGTGGCCTGGATTTCGTCCAGGCGCTCGGCGGCGGTGCGCATGCGGCCTGCGGTCTCGTCGATGCGCGTGAGCACCAGGTTGCGCGCCGACAGATCCGTGGGAGCGGTGACCACGTCGGAAAACGCGTTCATCATGTCGTTGATGGCCGCGCCCAGGCCTGCCGTGCCACCGGCAAACACGTCCTGCAACTGGTTCAGCCGTGCAGAACGGATCGCGTCCCCGGCAGACACCGAGGCCGCCGAGGCCGCCTGGCGCGTCAACAGCTCGCTCTGGTTGCGGATGATGGTCTCGACATTGACCCCCTTGCCGATGTACCCGCCGCCCGTGAACTGGCCCTGCACGGTCTGCAGCACCACGCTCTGGCGCGAATAGCCCGGCGTGCTGACGTTGGCAATGTTGTGCCCCGCTGTCTGCAAGGCCACCTGGTTGGCCAGCAGCGCCCGGGCACCGACGTTGAGCAGACTCATGTGCTACTCCTCAGGCCAGCGCCCGCTGTGCGCGCAGGGCGCTGTTGATCGCGCCGCTGAGCTTTCTGGCGTACTCGGGATCGGTGGCGTAGCCCGCCTTTTGCAGCGCGGCCGCGTAGGCCGCCGCCGAGCCCGTTTTGGCGACGGATTCGGCCTTTTCGTAGCGCGGGCTTTCCTTGATCAGGCGGGCGTAGTCGCGGAACGAATCTTCGTAGGAGTCGTAGGCGCGGAACTTGGCCGTCACCTTGCGCGGCTGTCCGTCGATGTATTCGGTGGTGGTCACCTCGGCCACCTTGCCCGTCCAGCCCTTGGTGGCCTTGATGCCGAACAGGTTGAACGAGTCGCTGCCATCGGCCTTCCTGATGGCGCTCTTGCCCCAGCCGGTTTCGTGGCCCGCCTGGCCCAGCATGAAGGCGGCGGGAATGCCGCTTTCCTGCGCCACGCGCTCGGCAGTGCCGCTGAGGTGCTGGACAAAGGCGTCGCGCCCGGCGGGGGCGGGGGTCGTGGTGGTGGGGCTGGATGTGGTGGGGCTGGCCTTGTGCGCACTGCCCAGGCTCAGCGTAGAAGGAATAGCGGTGGTGCTGGCGGCGGCAGGCTCCACGCCCATGGCCTGGGCCAGTTGGCGGGCGATGGTTTCGGACAGCCCGCCGGGCAGGCCCGACATCTGCACCGAGAGCTGCTGGTCCAGCATGTCCGTGCCCAGGTCGCCATGGGCGCCGTCGAGCAGGCCGGACTTCATGGTGGCCTGGCGCATGCTCTTGATCATCTCGCGCATGAACAGCGACTCGAACTGGCGCGCGGCCTCCTTGGCGGCGGTGGGGTCGTTCTGGGTGGCGTCGCGCTTGAGCTGTTGCAGCGATTGCACGTCCGCCGCCAGCCCCTGGCCGGTGTGCAGGGGGTGCGAGGAGGACAGGGAGAGGGCCATGCTAGATCACCTCCAACTCCGCGTTGAGTGCGCCTGCCGCCTTGATGGCCTGCAGAATGGCCAACAGGTCTTGCGGCGTGGCGCCCAGCCCGTTGAGCGCGCGCACCACGTCGGACAACTGCGCCGATGCTGGCATTTGGATGATGTTGCCCGGATCCTGGTTGATCTGGATGTCGCTTTGTTGTGTGACCACCGTCTGGCCTTGTGACAGCGGTGCGGGCTGGCTGATGACCGGGCGGCTGCTGATGACGATGGACAGGTTGCCGTGCGCAATGGCGCAGGGCCCCAGTGTGACGGCCTGGTTCAGCACCACCGAGCCGGTGCGCGCATTGATCACCACCTTGGCCGAGGGCGCCATGGATTCGATGGGCAATTCCTCCAGCTCGGCGATGAAATTGACGCGGGCGTTGGGGTCGTTGGGCGCGCGCACCTGCACCGTGCGTCCGTCCAGGGCCTGGGCACGGCCCTCGCCCATGCGGGCGTTGATGGCCTGCGCCACGCGGCGTGCGGTTTGAAAATCGGAGGCGTTGAGCCCGAGCGTGACGCTATCGCCCTCGTGCAGCGGTGTGGGCACCGAGCGCTCCACCTGCGCCCCTTGCGGAATGCGCCCGGCACTCAGGTGGTTGATCTGCACCTTGCTGCCACCCGAGGACGCGCCCGCGCCACCCACCACCAGGCTTCCTTGCGCCAGGGCGTAGATTTCGCCGTCGGCGCCGCGCAGCGGCGTGGCAATCAACATGCCGCCCTTGAGCGACTTGGCGTTGCCCATGGAGGACACGTTCACATCCACAAACTGGCCCGGCTGCGCAAAGGCGGGCAGTTGCGCCGTCACGATCACGGCCGCCACGTTCTTGAGCTGCAACTGGCCCGTCAGGTTGGGCGGCAGGCTCACGCCCATGTTCTGCAGGTAGTTCTGCAGCGACTGGGTGGTGTAGGGCATCTGCGTGGTCTGGTCGCCCGTGCCGTCCAGCCCCACCACCAGGCCGTAGCCGGTGAGCTGGTTGCTGCGCACGCCCTGCACGGCCGCCACTTCCTTGATGCGCAGCGCCTGGGCGGGCCAGGCCGCGCACAGCGCCAGCACGGCCAGCAGCGGCCCGAGTAGGCGGCGGACGTTCCAGCGGAAGGAGTGGGGCGTGGCTTGCATGGCTTTGATTGTGGGAGCGATGCGGGATTTCTAAAACCCGAAAAGCGGCTCCTTCACCGGCCATTTGGTGCAGTGGCGGGGCTGCCGCCCGCACCCACCTGTTGCTCCAAAAATACAAGCAAAAAATGCCTGCAGCGCTTATTGATCAAGCGCTGCAAGCTATGAAAATGATAGCAAATGAATGCTCAGAACGGCAGAATGGTCATGAAGAAGCGGCCCAGCCAGCCCATGATCTGGGCTTCGCTCTGGGCCCCGCGACCGCGCGACTCCACGCGCACATTGGCCACTTGGGTCGAGTTGACGATGCTGCCCGGCTGCAGCAAGCGCGGGTCCACCGTGCCGGAGAAGCGCAGCACGTCCACGTTCTGGTTCACGCCGATCTGCTTTTCACCCGCCACCACCAGGTGGCCGTTGGGCAGCACGTCGATGACGGTCGTCGTGATCGAGCCCTCGAACTTGTTGGCGCTCTCGGTGCCGCCCTTGCCGGCAAAGGCATTGCCCGACTTGGCGGCCAGCTTGGTCTTGTCGGTGAACGAGGAGCCCACGAACGGCAGCGCCGTGATGCCGCCGGACACATCGGAACTGCGGTCCACAGTGGAAGAGGACTTCTGGCTGGCGGTGATGTTCTCGACGATCTGGATGGTCACCAGGTCGCCCACCATGCGGGCGCGCCGGTCTTCGAACATGGGGCGGTAGCTGGCCTGCTGGAACAGGCTGCCCGTGGCAGGCTGCGGGGCCATGCGCGGCTGGGTGGCGAGCGCTGGCGGCGTGGTGGGCAGCACGTCCACCGGCGGGGCGGGCGAGAGGCTGGCGCAACCGGCCAGCCAGGCGGCGCACAGCAGGGCGCCCAGGCGCAGGGCAGAGGGGGAGAGCAGGCGTTTCATGGTGTGGCTCCGTGGCGCAAGAGAGGTTCAGAGCTGGCTGAGCTTGGCCAGCATCTGGTCGCTGGTCTGGATGGCTTTGGAATTCATCTCGTAGGCGCGCTGGGTCTGGATCATGTTGACCAGCTCTTCCACCACGTTGATGTTGGAAGACTCCAGGAACCCCTGCTTGATGAAGCCCAGCCCGTTGGTGCCCGGCGTGCCCTGTTGCGGCTGGCCCGAGGCGGCCGATTCCTTGAACAGGTTCTGGCCCACGGGCTCCAGGCCCGCGGGGTTGATGAAACTGGACATGGCCAGGCTGCCCAACTGTTGCGGCTGGGTGTTGCCTGCCACGATGGCGGAGACCACGCCGTCCGCGCTGATGCTGATGCTGGTGGCCCCCTGCGGTACGGTGATGCCGTTGGCCACCGGCAGACCGCTGGAGGTGACCACGCGGCCCTGGGCGTCCACCTGGAAGGAGCCATCGCGCGTGTAGCCGATGGTGCCGTCGGGCATGGTGACCTCGAAGAAGCCGTTGCCGTTGATGGCCACGTCCAGGCTGTTCTTGGTTTCCTGCAGCGAACCCTGGGTGAAGTTGCGGCTGGTGGCCACGGTGCGCACGCCCAGGCCCAGGTGCAGGCCGGTGGGCAACTGGTTTTGCTCGGTGGTGTTGGCTCCCACCTGGCGCAGGTTCTGGTAGATCAGGTCTTCGAACACCGCGTTGTTGCGCTTGAAGCCCGTGGTCGAGACGTTGGCCAGGTTGTGCGAGATCACGTCCAGCTGCGTTTGCTGGGCGGTCATGCCGGTCTTGGCAATCCAGAGTGCGTTCATCATGATGGGTTCCTCTGTCGTATCAATGGGTCGTTGCCTGTGGGACTGGCGCGACCGAAGCCAGCGGACGCCGCGCAAGGGCCGCCCCGCCGCGCTGGCGTCGCCCCCCTTCCCTCGCGTCAGCGAGTAGAGAAGGGGGGAGCGGCGAAGCCGCTCGGGGGGAAGTTGTTTTCATCTTTAGCCGTTCATGCCCAGCAACTGGCTGGCGGTTTTGTCATTGGTTTCGGCGGTCTGCAGCAGTCGCATCTGTTGCTCGAACTGGCGCGAGGCGGCGATCATGCCGACCATGCTTTCCACGGCGTTCACGTTCGAACCCTCCAGCGTGCCGCTGACCATGCGGGCATTGGCGTCGTTGGGGATGGGTTCGCCTGATGCGGCGCGGAACAGCCCGTCGTCGCCGCGCTTGAGCGGGTCTTCCGGCGTGGGGGTGGCCAGCTTGAGGCGCCCCACGGCCTGCGGCGCCTGCCCTCCGGTGCGGGCCGTGACCGTGCCGTCGGAGCCCAGCGACACCTCGGCGCCAGGGGGGATGTCGATCGGCGCGCCACCGTCGGACAGCACGGGCCGCCCGGTGGAGGTGAGTAACTGGCCGGTGGCCGACACTTCAAAGGAGCCTGCGCGCGTGTAGGCCTCGGTGCCGTCTGTGCCCTGGACAGCGAACCACGCGTTGCCCACGGCCATGGCGTCCAGGTTGCGGCCCGTGCGCTGGGCCGGGCCGGCCACGTCGCGGTGGCCCGAGGTGGCTTCCAGCGCAAACACCCGGGTGCTCGCACCATCGCCCTGCAGTGGCACCGAACGGAAGGTGGACATCTCGGCGCGGAACCCCGGTGTAGACGCATTGGCCAGGTTGTGGGACAGCACGGCCTGCCGGTGCGCGGCCGCGTTGGCGCCGGTCAGGGTGGTGTAGATGATGCGGTCCATGGTGGGGGCTCCGGTTCAGGGGGCGACGTGCTCAGCGCAAATTCACCAGGGTGGACATCACCTGGTCCTGGGTCTTGATGGTCTGCGCATTGGCCTGGTAGGTGCGCTGCGCCGTCATCATGTTGACCAGCTCGGCGGTGAGGTCCACGTTGGAGTCTTCCAGCGCACCCGAGCGCAGGGCGCCGAAGTTGCCATCGCCGGGCGTCCCTGTCACGGGCTGCCCTGACTCAAAAGACTCCACCCAGTTGTTGTTACCCACGGCCTGCAGGCCTTGGGGGTTGCGGAAGTTGGCCAGGGCCACCTGTCCCTCGGCACGGGTCATGCCGTTGGAATAGCGCGCCATGATCATGCCGCTGGCTTCGATGTTGATGCCCGTGAGCTCGCCCGAGGCGTAGCCGTCCTGGCTCAGGTCGGACACGGCGAACTTGCTGCCGAACTGGGTCACGTCGTCCAGTTGCACCAGCACGTCGAAGGCCGGCAGGTTGTTGGGATTGGGCGGCGACGGATCCACCGACAGCGTCAGGCCAAATCCCGTGGCGGGTGCGGGGGCCACAGGGCCGGTGATGGCGCCGTTGTTGTCAAAGGTGATGGTGCCTACAGCTACGGCGGCGGCATCGAGCGAGTTGAACACCTCCCACTCGTTGTCGGTAGCGGTTTTCTGGAAGTACAGGGTCACCGGCACGGCCACGCCCTGGCTGTCGTACACGTTGATCGAGGTGCCATAGGTGGCACGCGGCGTGGGTGGAATGGCCGGTGTGGGTGGTGGGCCGGGGGTGGCGGCCACGCCGGCAGCGTCGTAGGCACGCGCGTCCAGGTTGAAGGCGGCCGTGACCGTGGTGGTCTGCTTGGCCGCAATCGGTTGGGACGATGGGAAGTTCAGCGGGCCTGGGACGGTGGCCGTGCGCAGTCCGGTGGCCGGATCGATCGGATAGCCCAGCACCCGTGCGCCGCTGTTGGTCTTGAGGTCGCCGTCCTTGTCGAGCTTGAAGTTGCCCGCACGGGTGTAGGCGGACGACCCATCGGGCTGCTGCAGCATGAAGAAGCCGCTGCCGTTGATGGCCACGTCCAGCGTGTTGCCCGTGACCGTGAGGTTGCCCTGGGTGAACTGCTGCGCCACAGCAGCCACCTGCACGCCGATGCCCACATTGCTGCCGCCCGCGCCGCCGATCGCCGAGGCCACCATGTCGGCGAACTCGGCCCGCGAGGCCTTGAAGCCCGTGGTGTTGGCGTTGGCGATGTTGTGGCCGATCACGTCCAGGTTTTTGCTGGCGGCGTTGAGGCCTGAAAGTCCTTGTTGAAATCCCATGGTGTGCTCCTGGCGTCGTAAAGAGGGTCAGAGGATGGCTTTGATGCCGCTGTAGGTGGCGGTACTGCCGCCTTCGAATTGCAGGTACAGGGTGCCGTTGTCCATACTGACGGCGCTGACCTTGTCGCGCATCAGTTCGGTGGCCGACACGGCGGTGTCGCCATTGGTCGCCAGTACCTTGAAGCGCAACGGGGTGGCACCCGAGTAGCTAGAGGCATCCCAGTCGAAGTTGTAGCGCCCAGCCTTGAGGGTGCCCATTTCCACGGTGCCCACCTCCTTGCCGTTGGGATCGAGCACTTGCACGGTAACGGTGGCAGCGGAGCCGGACAGATCGAACACGCCGCCTGCCTTGTGGCTGGTCTCGTCGAGTGACATCGCGTTGCCTTCCACCAGCACCTGGCGGCCCACCATGGCGCTGCCCTGCATCAGCTGCTGGGCGGCAAACTGGTTCATCATGCCCTTGACCGTGTCGTTGAGCTGCTGGATGCCGGTCACGGTGTTGATCTGCGCGATCTGCGAGGTCATCTGCGCGTTGTCCAGCGGGTTCATCGGATCCTGGTTGTTGAGCTGCGCCACCAGGAGCTTGAGAAAACGGTCTTGCGATTGGGCCGCGTCCGAGGCGCTGCTGGACTTGTTGGCCGTGGTGGTCTGGCCTGCGTCCAGCGCGCTGGTGTCGATGGGGGTCATGAACATGGCGTGTCTCCCGAAATCACTGGCCGATCTGCAGCGTCTTGAGCAACAGCGACTTGGCTGTGTTCATGACCTCGATGTTGTTTTGGTAGGAGCGCGAGGCCGAGATCATGTTGACCATCTCGTCCACGGCATTCACGTTGGAGTGCGTCACATAGCCCTCCTCGTCGGCAGCGGGGTGGCTGGGGTCGTGCACGCGCCGACCGGGGGTCTCGCTCTCCTTGATGGCCGAGACGCGCACCCCGGCGGCGTGGTCCGTCCCCATCGCCTGGGTCTGGAACACCACCTGGCGCGCCTTGTAGGCCTTGCCGTCGGGCCCGGCCACGGCATCGACGTTGGCCAGGTTGCTGGCCACCACGTTGAGGCGCTGGGACTGCGCGCTGACCGCGCTGCCCGAGACGTTGAAGATGGAGAACATCGACATGGCGAATCTCGCTTTCTGCTGGCATCACTGGCCGGTGATGGCACTGAGCATGGTTTTGGCCTGGCCGTTGAAGAAGCGCAGCGTGGCCTCGTAGCGCACGGCGTTGTCCACAAAATTGGCGCGTTCGCGGTCCATGTCCACGGTGTTCTGGTCCAGCGACGGTTGTGTTTGCACGGTGTAGCCCAGCTTGCCGTTCTGGCTGCTGGGCAAGGTGGACGACAGCCTGAAATGCTGGGCGTTGGCGCCTGCGCCGGTGTCGCCCGTGGATGCCATGGTCTTGGGCTCTGTGCCGGTGGCCGCGCGCAGCGCCTCGCCGAACTTCATGTCTCGACCGACATAGCCGGGCGTGTCGGCATTGGCAATATTGCTGGCAATGATGCGCTGACGCTCGGCACGCAGCACCAGGGCCTTGCCTTGGAAATCGAGCCGGTTCGTCATCTTGTCAAGCATGGGGGCCTCGCAGCGCTGATTGCACGGTGCCAGAGGGCCTTTGCGGACTTCCGGCATGGGCTGATTATGGAAACGGCAGGCTTTTTCTAAAGCGCAAAGAGCGTGGGGTTGGCGCCGCAGTTTGGCGGTTTGGAGCGCTGGTTTGCGCCTACAGTGCTCCTACAGCGCAGCAGGCCTCAGAGTTCCTGCGATTTCCATGCACGGTGGCGCTGCGCGGGCCGTGCAAGCCACTGCGGGAGATCCGCCATGCACCGTTTCCTTGTTGCTTCATGCGCTGCCCCTGCACGGGGCTGGCGCAGCATGGTTCGTTTGCTCGGTTCGCTGGGGTGCGCCCTGCTGGCGTCGCCCGCCTTTGCCCAGGCCGACTGGGGCCAAGTGGCCCAGCGCTGGGCCGACGAGGCGCTGCGCAGTGCCGCCGTCACCGAGGCCTCGCCACTGCGCCTGGAGGTGGTGGTGGGGTCGCCCGACCCGCACCTGCGCTTGGCCCCCTGTGCGCGGGTTGAGCCCTACCTGCCCACGGGTGCGCGTCTGTGGGGGCGCACCCGCCTGGGCTTGCGCTGTGTGGAGGGGGCGGCGCGCTGGAACGTGTTTCTTCCGGTCACCGTCAAGGCCTTCGGCCCCGCCTGGGTGCTGGCCGGGAATGTGGCCTCAGGTGCGGTGCTCACGGCGGCCGATGCGGTTCAGGCCGAGGTGGATTGGGCGGCATTTCCCTCTCCGGTGCTGGCCGATCCCTCGCTGTGGGTGGGCCAGGTGGCGACCCGGCCCCTGCAGGCGGGCCAGGCCTTGCGCCAGGCCATGGTCAAGGCGCCGCAGCTTTTCGCGTTTGGCGCGCAGGTACGGGTGTTGGCCCAGGGGCCGGGGTTTGCCATCACTGCAGCGGGCCAGGCCTTGTCGGGCGGGGCCGCAGGACAAACTGTGCGCGTCCGAATGACCAATGGAAGAATAATTCAAGGTATTGTGCTTTCCGATGGGACGATAAACACCCAACTCTAGGTGTTTTTTGGCAAATACCGCTAAAGTCTGCGCTCAGCGGGTCGAAAACATTGCTACCGGGCCCTGTGTTGCCAGTGCCCTAGGAGCAAGCCATGAAGATAGGACAAACACCGGAACTGCCAGGCGGCCTTTCGCCTGGCGCGGCGGCCAAGAGCCAGGCCAAGGCCGCGCCTGCGCCCGGCCCGGGCACAGCGGCAGCATCGCCTGCCAGCACAGCCGCTGCTGTGGCCTCCGCAGGGGTGCCCGTCACGCTGTCCAAAGCCGCACAGGAACTGGATCCCGCCTCCCGCGCTCCAGGCGATTTCGACGCAGGCAAGGTCAAAGCGGTGCGCAATGCCATCGACAACGGTACGTTCAAGGTCGATGCCGAGGTCGTTGCCGACAAAATGCTGGCCAACAGCCAGGAATTCCTCGCCCGCACTCGGATTTGAGCGGCTTTAAGCCCGCGACACGGTGCGGCGCTGCGCAGGGAAGCAACCTTCCGACCACGGATGCCCTGTCGGCACTACACTCAGCGCCATGAATCCCGAAGCCGCGCTCCACACCGTTGAACAGCAGCTTGAAAAAGTCTCGGCCGCCCTTTTGGCGGCCGATCCTTTGCAGCTGGAGCAGTGTTGTGCGCAGTTGCGTTTGGATCTGGCAACCCTGGCGCAAGCCTCCAGTGCGCTGAAAGGGCAGCCGTGGCCCGAGGCCTTGCGCCCGCGCATGCAGGCGCTGAGCAGTCGGCTGGCCATGCAGCGGGATCAGCTCGCTCGCCTGGGGGCCTTGGTGGATCGCCAGGTGGCATCCATTCTGCCGCCCGCAGAGCAAACCCCCACCTACGGCCAGCCAGGGTCTCAGGCGGCGCGCATCTACCGCTCGTCCACCTGACGGCGCCCGCACTGGCGCAGTGGCCGGGCGTTCAATGGGTGCGCATCTTGGCGCGCAGGCGCGCAATGGCCTGGCTGTGCAATTGGCACACGCGCGATTCGGTCACGCCCAGCACTGCGGCGATTTCCTTGAGGTTCATGTCGTGCTCGTAGTACATCCCCATGATGTACTGCTCACGCTCGGGCAGTGACTGGATGGCGCCCACCAGGCTGCTGCGCAGCCGCTGGTTGCGCAGCAGTGCCATGGGGTCGGCTTCGGAGTCGGGGGTTTCGTGCCGGTCGAGGAAGCCGTCATCGTCGTCACCGCCGCGGGTCATGTCTTCCAGATAGACGAGCTGCGTGCCACGCACTTTGCCCAACAGGCTTTGGTAGTCGGTCAGGCTCATGTCCAGTTCAACGGCAATTTCGGATTCAAGGGGGCTGCGGCCGAGCTTTTGCTCCAGGCGCTGCACGGCTTTTTCGATGTCCTTCTGGCTCTTGCGCGAGCTGCGCGACATCCAGTCGTTGTCGCGCAGCTCGTCGAGCATGGCGCCACGGATGCGCTGGGTGGCAAAGGTCTCGAACTGCACGCCCTGGGCCGATTCGAAGCGTGTCAGGGCGTCGTTCAGGCCGATCATGCCGACCTGGATCAGGTCGTCCAGTTCCACGTTCGCAGGCAGCTTGGCGATCATGTGGTGCGCAAGTCTGCGCACCAGCGGTACATACTGCTGGAGCATGGCATTGCGATCGAGCTGGCCTTTGGCGGTGTATGTCACTTCAATGGCTCTGGGCAATGTACGTGGGGATGCCTGCTGATGGAATGGATGGTAGCGCAGAGAAGCTGCCCGGTGCGCTGATGGTGCAGGCATTTTCCAACCACTGCAATGCCAGGCGCTGCAGCTCCTGGGGCCGGTCTGCGCGGATCAGCGTGGTGCGTGGCTGCTGTCCCAGGTGTCGCATGGCGCAGCGGCGCAGGGATTCCAGCGAGTCCTGTGCCAGGCGCAACTGCTGGGCCGGGTAGGAGCGGGCCATGCAGGCCACCAGGCCGTTGAGCCCTGCATGCAATGCCAGCAGCTTGAGCTGGCGGTAGGTGGCGATGACCCCGTTCTGGCCGGGGGGCATCAGGATCAGCGGCGTGGCCAGGCTGGCATCCAACAGCGGTGAAGCCAGCACCTCGATGGGGGCATGCAGCACCACCAGCGCATAGCTGCGCAGCAGGGGCTGCAACGTGGGCAGGATGGGCTGACCGGGCTCGGCTTGGCGCAGCAGGGTCTGCAGCCCCAGCTTGGCCGGAAGCACGGCCAGGGTGTTGGCAGCGCCTGCGGCAGGGCGCATGTCCTGCGCGCGGGCGCTGTGCGCCAGCAGGTGCTGCAGACCGGGGCTGCGTGGGGTTTCGGGGGCGGTAGCGTCCAGCACCACCACGGGGTAGCCCAGGTGCTGCAGGTGCAGGCACAGTTGCCACAGCGTCTCCATGCCGCCGCTGGCATCCTGTGTGCTTGCCATGGCCAGCAACTGCAGGTCGTTGCGCGGCATGTGGCTGGACAGGCCCGCGCCCTGGTGAAAGCCAAATTCAAGCATCGACCAGTCCCTTCTCCAGCACAGGTTCGCTGGACGGTGTGAAGAAGAAGCTCAGGTCGGCGGCCTTGGGGTCGAAGGCCGAGCGTGCCGGGGCGCGCATCGAGCTGGCAACGAGCTGGTGGGCATTGGCAGATTCCCAGTCTTCGGGCACGCGCTGGCCGTTGGTCACGCCGCGCAGCACGATCTGGTGGCGGATCAGCGCGTCGATCGCGGGGCCCAGCTTCACGGCCTCGTCGATCTTGGACAGGATGGCCTGCTGCGCCCCGGCGGTCTTGAAGGCGGCGAGCGTGTCGTCCAGCGTGTCGCCATGGCTGCTGGCATTGAGCACCAGCAGGCGCTGCACCTGGGGCAGGTCCAGCACGTCCAGCATGTCGCGCTTGCGCGGGTCGCGCGGGGCAATGCCGGTGGTGTCGATCAGCACCATCTTCTTTCCGCTGAGCAGGCCCAGCAGGTCTTGCAGTGCGGCGCGGTCGTGTGCCAGGTGGGCCACGATGCCCAGCATGCGGCCGTAGCTGCGCAACTGGTCATGGGCGCCGATGCGGTAGGTGTCCAGGGTGATCAGCCCCACGCTGCCGGGGCCGTGGATGCGGGCGCACAGTGCAGCGAGTTTGGCCGTGGTGGTGGTCTTGCCCACACCCGTGGAGCCCACGAGCGCAAAGATGCCGCCTTCTTCATAAATGGCGGGCTGGCCAGCGTCGGTGTGCAGGTTGTGCTCCAGCACATCCATCAGCCAGCGCACCGACTCGGCGGCGTCCATGCCCTCGGGCATGCGTTCCAGTACGGCGCGCGCCAGCGTGGGTGAATACCCGGAGCGGATCATCTTGAGCATCAGGTTGGACTGGATCGGATCCTGGCGCGCCTGTCCCAGCCAGGACAGGGTGTTGAAGCGGTCCTCAATCAGCTCCTTCATGGAGTGCAGTTCCTGCATCAGGCCCTGGGTGTCCACCGAAGGGGCTGCCAGGGAAACGGGGGCAGGTGCTTCGCGGCGTGGCGTGCGCACGGGCAGCTCGTGGTTCACCTGGCGCAGCGGGTTGTGCTTCTTGAATGTGGCTGCACTGGCAGGCTGGGGCTCTGGGGCGCGCTCGATCTCGGCGGCCGACACGCCGCTCACCTGCTGCAAGGCCTCGCTGCGACGGCGCAGCATGCGTTCACGCACATAGTCCTGGAAGGACAGGGTGCTCATGGCCAGCTGTTCCGTGTCTTCCTTGATGGGGCTGCGTGGTCCGGACAGCGCAGCGCGCTCCTGCAGCGATTTGCGCCCTGCAGGGGCAGCGGGCGCCGCCTGAGGGCTGCGCTCGGTCACGGTCTCGGCTGCGCTGTCGAGTGCGCCGAGGGATTCTTCCGTGGTGGCCACCACTTCCACGCCATTGGGCGTGGGGCGGTTGGACAGGATCAGGGTGCCGTCACCAAAAGCCATGCGGGCCTTGGCAAGCGCCTCGCGGGACGTGGCCGCGTGAAAGCGTTTGATGTTCATGCCGATGCTCCTTTGAGGATGGGGCCGATGCGGATGGTGTGGGTCTCAGGAATCTCGCTGTGCGCCAGCACCTGCAGCCGGGGGGCCATGCGCCGCACCAGGCGCGAGATGGCGCCGCGGATCGCATCGGGAACCAGCAGGCACGCGGGCATGCCCATTTCCTCTTGCTTGAGGGCGACTTCTGCGGCCTTCTGCGTCAGCAGGTCGGCCACGCCGGGGTCCAGGGCCGGGCCGCTGGCATTGCCCAGCGCCTGCATCAGCAGGCGCTCCAGGCCCGGCTCGATGGCGATGACGTTGAGTTCCCGCGTCGGGCCGTAGATCTGTTGCACGATGGCGGGCGAGAGCGCGATGCGCACGCGGCGGGCGAGTTCGCCCGGGTCGGTGACGGCGCCTGCATGCTCGGCCAGGGTTTCGATGATGGTGCGGATGTCGCGGATGTGCACCGATTCCTCCAGCAGCAGCTGCAGCACTTTCTGGAACGTTGCAATCGAGACCATTTTCGGAACCACTTCTTCGATGAGCTTGGGGGCCAGCTTGGCCACGTGCTCCACCAGTTGCTGGGTCTCGGTTCGGGAGAGCAGCTTGGCGGCCTGCACTTGCATCAAGTGTGACAAATGGGTGGCCAGGACGGTTTCCGAATCAACGACCGTAAAACCGGCCATTTGCGCCGCTTCCTTCTGGCGTTCGTCGATCCAGTGCGCGGGCAGGCCGAAGGCGGGGTCGGTGGTGGGGGTGCCGATCAGCGGTGTGGTGATGCCACCGGGGTTGATGGCCAGGAACATGCCGGGGAAGGCCTCGCCTTCGCCCACCACCACGCCGCGCAGCGTGATGCGGTAGCCGCTGGGCTTGAGCTCCAGGTTGTCGCGCACATGCACGGGGGGCGGCAAAAAGCCCACTTCCTGCGCAAACTTGCGCCGCACACCCTTGATGCGCGTGAGCAAATCGCCCTGGCGGGTTTTGTCCACCAGTGCAATCAGGCGGTAGCCCAGCTCCAGGCCCAGCAGATCCACGGGCTGCAGGTCGTCCCAGGTGGCCTCGCCGTCGCTCTGCACCGGGGCAGGGGCCTCCTCTGGCGGTGGAACCTTGGCGCGCTGCATCAGCACCCAGGCAAAGTAGCCCAGCAGAGACCCGATGGCCAGGAACACCACATGCGGCATGCCGGGAATCAGCCCCAGGAAGATCAGGATGCCCGCCGTCACGCCCAGCACGCGGGGCGAGGTCAGCAACTGGTGCACGATTTGCTGGCCCATGTCGGTCTCTTTGCCGACGCGGGAGATCACCATGGCGGCTGCCACCGAGATCAACAGGCCCGGAATCTGCGCGACCAGCGCATCGCCCACGGCCATCAGGATGTAGGTGTCGGCTGCCTTGCCTGCCGACAGGCCGTGCTGCAGCATGCCGATGGCAAAGCCACCCACGATGTTGATCAGCAGGATCAGAATGCCGGCAACCGCGTCACCGCGTACGAACTTGGAGGCGCCGTCCATGGAGCCAAAGAAGTTGGCTTCTTCCTGTACCTCGATGCGGCGGCGCTTGGCCTCCTTCTCGTCGATGAGCCCGGCGTTGAGGTCTGCGTCCACGGCCATCTGCTTGCCGGGCATGGCATCCAGGGTGAAGCGTGCCGACACCTCGGCAATGCGCTCGGCCCCCTTGGTGATCACGATGAAGTTGATGACCACCAGGATCGAGAACACGATCAGGCCCACGGCAAAGTTGCCGCCAATCAGGAAGTGGCCAAAGGCCTCGATCACCGCGCCCGCCGCGCCGGGGCCGGTGTGGCCTTCCAGCAGCACCACGCGGGTGGACGCCACGTTGAGCGACAGGCGCATCAGCGTGGTCAGCAGCAGCACGGTGGGGAAAGCCGCAAAGTCCAGCGGCTTGAGCATGTAGGCCGCCACCATCATCACCATCAGGGCCACAGCGATGTTGATGGTGAAAAAGGTGTCCAGCATCCAGGCGGGAATGGGCAGCACCATCAGCGCCAGGATGGCAACCACGAGCAGCGGCGCCGAGAGGCCCTGCACGGCAGCGCTATGGGCACCAGCCCACTGCTGCGCAGATTGGAGAGTGAGTTTCATGGCTGCTGGCCTTGGGTTGCGGCCCGCTGGAGCGGGTCAAGTTCGGGCGGAACAAGGGGGTCTGGCACGGTGTCGGGCATGCGGCCTTCACCACGCAGCGCGGCCTTGAGGCGGTACACATAGGCCAGAACCTGGGCCACGGCGGCATACAACTGCGCGGGAATGGGCTGATCCAGTTCAGCGTGTGCGTACAGGGCGCGCGCCAGCGCGGGCGACTGCAGCACCGGGATTTTGTGCGCCTGGGCGATGTCGCGGATCTTGAAGGCCAGCAGGTCGGTGCCACGCGAAATGACCTGGGGTGCGTTCATCGACTGGTCGTCGTAGCGCAGGGCCACGGCGTAGTGCGTGGGGTTCATCACCACGAAATCGGCCTTGGGAACGGCAGGAATGCTGGCGCCATCGGCAATCTCGCGCTGGCGCTGGCGCATACGGCTTTTGATCAAGGGGTTGCCGTCCGACTCCTTGTGCTCTTGCTTGACTTCTTCGTGCGACATCTTGAGCCGGTCCTTGAAGAAGAAAGCCTGCATCGGTACGTCCACCATGGCCGCCAGGAAAACAACCAGCAGCAGCAAGCCCAAGCCCTGGGTGAGCCACTGGGCCACATGGCGCAGTGCCAGCGGCGAGGGTTGCAGCACCAGCATGGCCACTTCGTCGATGCTGCGGCCCATGTAGCTCCAGGCCACGCTGGCGAGGATGGCGGTCATCAGCACCATCTTGGCCACGTTGGCCAGTTGCTGCTTGGAAAACAGGTTGGCAAATCCGGACAGGGGATTGAGCCGGTTGAATTGCGGCGCCATGGCCTTGGTGCTGAAGATCCAGCCGCCAGCCAGCACGGCGGACAGCAGCGCGGCGCCTGCGATGAGAGCGGAGAACACTGCACTGGCGATCAAGCCGATGGCGGCCATGTGCTGCAGCCGACTCAGCATCGCCTGGGGAGACTGCACCGTTGCGGCATCAAACACCAGTTGCTGGCCCATGCCCCGCTGCAGCTGATCCATCAGCTGGGGGGCCAGTCCAAGCATCACCAGCGCGCCCGTTCCCAGGATGGCCAGGTGTGACAGATCCCGCGAGCGGGCTGCCTGGCCGTCGGTACGGGCCTTCTGCAGCTTGCGCTCGGTGGCGGGTAGATTGCGTTCCTGGCTCGATTCCATGATGGCATGACGGGGCTGTCATGCCATTGTGGCCAGGGGGTGGCAAAACTAAAGCCTGAAAAGCGGCGGCAGGCCGCGCTTATTCAGGCTTGGAGTGTGGAAAGACGGGTCAGAAGCCCAGGCTGGCCAGCAGGTCGTCCACTTGCGATTGGTCGGTGACCACGTCGGGGTTGTTCTCGGGGTTGACCACCGGACCGCCCAGGTGCTCGTTCTTTGGCTCTGGAGGCATGGGGATGGCGTTGGGCGGCGCTGTTTCGATGACCAGTTGCACCAGTTGTTGCTCTATGGTGCTGGCGAGGGTCAGCACGCGCGCAATCACTTGCCCGGTGAGGTCGTGGAAGTCCTGCGCCATCATGATCTCGGTCAGGTGCTCGTCCGTCGTCTGCGTGGCCTGCTCCACGTCTTTCAGGAAATTCATGATGCGCCCCGTAGCCACTGCCGACACCGGGTTCTTGACCATGGCGGCAATGGTTTCGCGCGCCTGGGCCGCCAGACCGTCGTTGTGCGACTTGGCCAAGTCCACGCGGTTGAGCACTTTTTCGGCCGCGTCGCCAGTCAGCCTGGCGATGTAGGACAACCGACTTTGGGCGTCGGGCAACTCTCCAACGGTGGCCACCAACTGCTCTGCATACCCCAACTCCTTGAGCGAGTCGTGGAGCTGGCGTGTCAGATGCCCAATCTTGTGGTGGATGTTGGGGCTTTCGCCCGCTGCGGGCGTCGGATCCTGAATGTTGCCGTTGTCCATGGCGCCTACAACCCCAGTTTTTTGATGATCAGGGTGACTTTTTCTTCCAGCGTGGCTTTGGTGAACGGCTTGACGATGTAGCCTGCCGCGCCGCCCTGCGCGGCTGCCACGATGTCCTCCTTGCGCGCCTCGGCGGTCACCATCAGCACCGGCAGGTGCTTGAGCTTCTCGTCGGCCTTGATTTCTGCCAGCAGCTGGAAGCCGTTCATGTTCGGCATGTTGATGTCGGAGACGACGAAGTCGAACTTGCTGTTGCGCAACTTTTGCAAGGCAGCCACGCCGTCTTCGGCCTCATCGGCCTCGGTGAAGCCGCTCTCCTTGAGCAGGTTGCGGACGATACGTCGCATCGTCGAGAAGTCGTCAACAATCAGGAAGCGAAGGGCTGTGGTCACTTGAGACCCTTTCGATCGGGTATTTCTTGAAGGATTGTGTGGGAAGACCGCGAGCGTGACAAGTTGTTACCTCTGGTCGCCTTTAGATGGATTGTCGCTCTTTTCTTCGATCCATTCCTCCGCAGGGACGATGGGAATGGTTTTCCCTAGGAGCCTCTCTTCCGCCTCACGGGTCAGCACAGTAATGGTGATGCGTCGGTTGGCGGGGGCCTTGGGGTTGTCAGGTTCCAGCAGATCGCTGGCGGCCAGCCCCACCACACGGGCCAGCTTGGCGTCTGGCATGCCTGACGCCACCAGTTCACGGCGCGACGCGTTGGCACGGTCGGCCGATAGTTCCCAGTTGCTGTAGCCGCGTTCGCTGTTGCTGTAGGGCACGGCATCGGTGTGGCCCGCCAGGCTGATGCGGTTTTCCACCTCGATCAGTGCCGAGCCAATGCCGCGCAGGATGTCGCGCATGTAGGGTTTGACCAGCGCGCTGCCGCTGTCGAACATGGGGCGGTTCTGCGAGTCCACCAACTGGATTTGCAGCCCGTCGGGTGTCACATCCATGCGGATTTGGGACTTGTATTCATTGAGCAGCGTGTTGGCGGTGATCACGGCGTCTATCTTGGCTTGCAGTGCCTTGATACGGGCCTCATCCTGGCGAGCCATTTCCGCACGCATCTGCTCTGCCGTCATGCGTGTGCGCTTGTTTTGGGCAGAGTCCGAGCGTCGCACCTGGCCGTGAACCTTGCTCAGGTCGTTGCCGCCGCCGGGAATGATGCTGGAACTGCTGCCCGCGCCATCGCCCCCCGCCATGGCCACCTTGAGCGGTGAGTTGAAGTAATCGGCAATCCCTTGCAAATCGCCTTTGGCGGTGGAACCCAGCAACCACATCAGCAGGAAAAACGCCATCATGGCGGTCACGAAGTCGGCATAGGCAATCTTCCAGGCGCCGCCGTGGGCCGCATGGCCCCCCTTCTTGATTCGCTTGATGATGATGGGCTGGAGTTTTTTTTCTGCCATGGCAATCTGCCGCTGGAGGTGCGCTTATTTCTTGCCCTTGACGTGGCTTTCCAGCTCGGTGAAGCTGGGTCTGTCGCCAGAGAACAACACTTTTCGCCCAAACTCAATGGCCGTGGCCGGGTTGTAGCCTTGCATGCTGGCCAGTAGCGTGGACTTGATGCACTGCAACTCCTTGGCAGCGTCTTCCATTTTTTGCTCCACCAGCCCGCCCAGAGGCTCCACCACGCCATAGGCCAGCAAGATGCCGAGGAACGTGCCCACCAGCGCAGAGCCGATCATGCCGCCCAGCACCGCAGGGGGTTGCCCCACCGAGCCCATGGTGTTGACCACGCCCAGCACGGCCGCAATGATGCCGAAGGCTGGCAGTGCGCCCGCCAGACGGGCCAGTGCCGCCACCGGGGCATGGGCCTCCTGGTGGTGGGTTTCGATTTCGTTGTCCATCAATGCCTCGATCTCGTGCGCATTGAGGTTGCCCGACACCATCATGCGCAGGTAGTCGGTGATGAATTCGATCACATGGTGGTCGGCGCTGAGGGTGGGGTACTTCTTGAAGATCTCTGATTCGTGCGGCGCTTCCACATCCTTTTCGATGGCCATCAGGCCTTCCTTGCGGGCTTTCTGGAGGATGTCGTAGAGCATCGCCATCAGTTCCAGATAGCGTGCCTTGGTGTATTTGGAGCCCTTCAGTGCCATGGGCAGGGCTGCCATGGTGGCTTTGAGCACCTTGGGTTGGTTGTTGACCACGAAGGCTCCCAGGGCGCCTCCCAGGATGGTGATGGTCTCGAAGGGCAGGGCCTTGAGAATCACGGAAATGTTGCCGCCGTGCAGGATGTACACCCCGAAGATGCAGCCGAAGGCAACGACGTAGCCGATGATGACGAACATGGTGGTAAGGGGGGTTGACCTATGGGGCGCCAGTGCCTGGGTCAAATGTATCGGATTGCCACAAATGAAAAAACCCCTGACGCAAACCAGTCAGGGGTTCGTGTGGCTGCCGAGACACCAGACTCTCTGGCCGCAATGGGTAAATTACTTCAACAGGGACAAAACACCCTGCGGAATCTGGTTGGCCTGTGCCACCATGGCTGTACCCGCTTGCTGCAAGATTTGAGCGCGGGACAGGTTGGCCGTTTCTGCGGCGAAGTCCGCGTCTTGAATGCGGCTTCTGGAGGCAGAGAGGTTTTCTGAAGTGATGTTGAGGCTGGAAATGGCTGTTTCAAATCGGGCTTGGAGTGCGCCCAGCTTGGCGCGCTCGCCATTGATGAACGACAGGGCCGAGTCCACGGTCTTCATGGCGTCCGAGGCCTTCTTGAAGGTGGTGACATCCAGGTCGGCCACCTTGTTGAGCGTGGAGCCACCCGTGGTCAGCGCCGTCGA
>JAKLLE010000017.1 GCA_023150295.1 Giesbergeria sp.
ATCTTGCAATCCTCCTTGGCAAAGAACACCGCCCCGTGGATTTGTGGACAACTCGGATTGCCGAGTTGCCCACAAGCCCCACCGGGCTCCACTACGATGGATTCTCGCTGTCAAGTTCCACACGAAACGACGAAGAACCTGTAGAAAGGGCCTCTTCCATGCCTGCCTGGATATCCCGCGCCCTGCCCCTGGGGTGGATGTTGTGCGCGCTGCCCCTGGCCGCGCAAACGCTGTGTTCCAGTACCGGGGCAACGCCCCCGCTGGCCTTGTTCGAGCGCTTCACCCGCGCCGATTGCCTGGCCTGCTGGCAGGACGCCGCAACACCCACGCCTGGGGCCAGCGCGCTGGTGCTGGACTGGATTGTTCCCGGCGCCCTGGGTGACGAAGCCCCCATGGCTGCCGCTGCGGTGCCCGAGGCGCTGGACCGGTTGCAGACCCTGCAGCGGCCCCCGCCCCCGGAGCGCGACATACACACGGCGCCCGTCGAGCCCTGGGCCGGGCTGCGGCTGCGTGTGGGCCGGGGCCCCGAAGTCAACGGCTATGTGGGCGCCACCCTGTCGCTGGACGCCAGCGCCCCAGACCCCTGGAGCTACCACCTGCTGCTGGTGCAGGCCGTGGCACAAGGCACCGAGGGCACGCCCGTGCCACGGTACGTGGTGCGCAACGCCATCCAGGGGCGGTGGACAGCGGACAACGCGCTGCCCGCATCCCGCCACCGGCGCTGGATCGAGGTGCGCCCCATGCGCCTGCCCGAGGGTGCCGACCCCGCACTGTTCCACACCGTGGCCTGGGTGGAGAACGCCGACGGCCGGGTCGTGGCCGCTGCGCGATCGGTATGCCATTGAGGCACTCGGGGGCTGCGCCCTGGGGCCGGGGCGGGTAGAATCAGTCACCGGGCCCAAGTTTCTTGTCGCCCGGTTTTTTGTGCCCGCGCACAGCGGGGTTCGGTGCAGGCTGCCACGCCTGCATCCGCAAAGCCGGTCTGCAAGCCAAGCGCCCCACGCCGCCCAAAATCCTTTGGCGGCGACCTTTTCAAAGGAGCTTGGAACCTCATGGAAATCTTCGACTACGACAACATCCTGCTGCTGCCGCGCAAGTGCCGCGTGGAGAGCCGCTCGGAATGCGACGCCGGCGTACAGTTCGGCCCGCGCCGCTTTCGCCTGCCCGCCGTACCCGCCAACATGAAGACGGTGGTGGACGAGCGCATTTGCACCTGGATGGCACAGAACGGCTACTTCTACGTGATGCACCGGTTCGACCTGGACAACGTGCAGTTTGTGCGCGACATGCAGGCCCAGGGTTGCTTTGCGTCGATCTCGCTGGGCGTGAAGGCCCCCGACTACGCCACGGTGGACCGCCTCAAGGCCGAAGGCCTGGTGCCCGAATTCATCACCATCGACATCGCCCACGGCCACGCCGACAGCGTCAAGGCCATGATCGGCTACCTCAAGCAGCACCTGCCCACATCGTTTGTGATTGCAGGCAACGTGGCCACGCCCGAGGCGGTGATCGACCTGGAAAACTGGGGCGCCGACGCCACCAAAGTGGGCGTGGGCCCGGGCAAGGTGTGCATCACCAAGCTCAAGACGGGTTTTGGCACAGGCGGCTGGCAGCTCAGCGCGCTCAAGTGGTGCGCGCGCGTAGCCACCAAGCCCATCGTGGCCGACGGCGGCATCCGCAGCCACGGCGACATTGCCAAGAGCATCCGCTTTGGCGCCACCATGGTGATGATCGGCTCGCTGTTTGCGGGGCATGAGGAGTCGCCCGGCAAGACCGTGGAAGTCGATGGCGAGCTGTTCAAGGAGTACTACGGCTCGGCCAGCGACTTCAACAAGGGCGAGTACAAGCACGTCGAGGGCAAGCGCATCCTGGAGCCCATCAAGGGCAAGCTGGCCAACACGCTGATCGAGATGGAGCAGGACGTGCAAAGCTCCATCAGCTACGCTGGCGGCACCAAGCTCATGGACATCCGCAAGGTGAACTACGTGATCCTGGGCGGCGACAACGCGGGTGAGCACTTGCTGATGTAGGCCTTGCTCGTCAGCGTTTCGACAGGCAAGTGACCGCTGGTGACAGCCTGGGACAGGCGCTCCGCTGTATTCTTGAATCCAGACAAGGAGATGCCATGAAAGTCGCTGTGTTGGGGATTGGGCTCATGGGCTACCGCATGGCTCAACGCCTGCGGGAAGCGGGGCACGAAGTCCACGTCTGGAACCGCACGCACGAGCGCGCCGCGCCACTGGCGGATCTGGGCGCCACGGTACACACCAGCGCACCGCAGGCAGCCGCAGCGGCCGAATGCGTGATCACCATGCTGGAAAACGGCCCCGTGGTCGGCGAGGTGCTTTTCGACCTGGGCACGGCCCAGGCCATGGCCGCAGGCACACTGGTGATCGACATGTCCTCCATCCGTCCGGCCGAGGCCCGTGGCCACGCCGCACGGCTGGGCGAGCGTGGTGTACACCACCTGGACGCCCCGGTCTCTGGCGGCACGGTGGGCGCAGAACAAGGAACGCTGGCCATCATGGCCGGGGGCCGACCGCAGGACTACCAGCGCGCCCTGCCCGTGTTCGAGGCCCTGGGCCACCCCACGCACGTGGGACCGCACGGTGCAGGGCAACTGGCCAAGCTGGCCAACCAGATGATCGTGGGCATCACCATCGGCGCCGTGGCCGAGGCGCTGCTGCTGGCAGCCAAGGGCGGTGCCGACATGGGCAAGGTGCGCGAGGCCATCCAGGGCGGCTTTGCCGACAGCCGCATCCTGCAACTGCACGGCCTGCGCATGGTGGAGCGCGACTTCACCCCGCACGGACGCCTGAGCGTGCAGCTCAAGGACATGCGCAACGCCATGGCCACCGCACAGGAAATCGGCTTCGACGCCCCCATCACGCAACTGTTCGAATCGCTCTACGCCGCAGGCGAGGAGCACGGCCTGGGCGGGCTGGACCACAGCGGCCTGTTCGTGGAGCTGGCCAGCCGCAACGCCATGCAATGAAGCAAGGCGCAACTTGCTCGAATCCCGAAAAATAGTGCATAATTGCAGTCTTCGCCGGAAACGGTGAAACGCAGTGGGTTCTTAGCTCAGTTGGTAGAGCAGCGGACTCTTAATCCGTAGGTCGAGTGTTCGAGTCACTCAGGACCCACCACTCATTCAAGGGCTTGGCGCGTGCCAGGCCCTTTCGCATTGGGCCTTCGAAGACAATGCCCTCAGCGTTCAAACCCGTAGCCCAGCCCATCACCCCATGAACCCCCAAGCCGATCAACTTTGGCGCGCCCCGCGCTGGGCCCTGGCCGTGCTGCTGGCCGTGCTGGGCATGCTGGGGCCGTTTTCCATTGACACCTACCTGCCCGCCTTCACGGGGATGGCGCAGGCACTGCAGGCCAGCCCGGTGCAGATGCAGCAGACGCTCTCGGCCTACCTGTTCGGGTTTGCCTTCATGAACCTGTTCCACGGTGCGCTGTCCGACAGCTTTGGCCGCAGGCCCGTGATCCTGTGGGGAATTGCCATGTTCACCATCGCCTCGGCCGGTTGCGCACTGTCCCAGAACATTGGGCAACTGGTGTTCTTCCGGGCACTGCAGGGCTTCTCCACTGGCGCAGGCATTGTGGTGTCGCGCGCGGTCATCCGCGACATGTTCCCCCCCTCGCAGGCCCAGAAGGTCATGAGCCAGGTCACCATCTACTTTGGGGTGGCGCCCGCGGTGGCCCCCATTGTGGGTGGCTGGCTGTACGTGCATGCTGGCTGGCACAGCATCTTCTGGTTTCTGACGGGCGTGGGCGTGCTGCTGTGGGTGGCCAATGCACGGCTGCTGCCCGAGACGCTGCATCCAGACCAACGCCAGCCCTTCCACATCCGGCACCTGATGCAGGGCTACTGGCAGCTCAGCTCCAGCCCCCGCTTTTTGCTGCTGGCGCTGGCCAGCGGGGTGCCGTTCAATGGCATGTTCCTGTACGTGCTGGCAGCCCCGGCGTTCTTGGGCACACACCTGGCGTTGGCACCCACCCAGTTCTTCTGGTTCTTTGTGCTGACCATCTCAGGCATCATGGCCGGGGCCTGGCTCAGCGGGCGGCTGGCCGGGCAAGTAACGCCCAAGCGCCAGATTCGCATGGGCTTCTCCGTCATGCTTGCCGTGTCGGTGCTGAACCTGCTGGCCAACATGGTTTTGGAGCCCCATGTGTCATGGGCACTGGTTCCGATCGCTGTGTTCGCCTTTGGCTGGGCGCTGATGGTGCCCGTGGTCACGCTGCTGGTGCTGGATCTTCACCCCGAGCGGCGCGGCATGGCATCGTCGCTGCAGGCCTGCATTGGCTCGGCGGCCAACGGGTTGGTGGCTGGCGTCGTGGTACCCCTGGTAATGCACTCGCCCCAGCTGCTGGCTGCCACATCCATGGCGATGATGGCCGTGGGGCTGGTGGCCTGGGTGGTGTTGCGCCGCCGCTGGCCCGAGACGGGCCAACACATCGCCGCGCATTGACGCAGCGAGCCGTTCAGACCGATGGCCCAAGGCGGCGCCGGTCCAGGGCATGCTCCTGGTAAAAGCGCTTTTTTTCTTCGTACATGCCCTGATCGGCACGTTGCAGCGCCTCATCGAGCTGGTCGCCCGATTGACAGGTGGCTTTGCCCATGGCCAGGCTGAGATGCTGGCCAGGATAGAACTGGTTGTTCATCTCGATCATGGAGTCGATCCGCTCCTGCACCGCCAGGACTCCGCGCTCATCCACACCCGAGAGCAACACAATGAACTCATCCCCCCCGACGCGCGCAACGCAGTGGGATGGATCCACCGCCTTGGCCAGGGCCTCGCCCGTGCGCCGCAGCATGGCATCGCCCGCAGCATGGCCTTGTTCGTCGTTGATGATCTTGAGGCCGTTGAGGTCGATGGCGATGATGCTCAGCGGCCAAGGACCCTTGCGCCGGATGCGGTTGAGCTCCTCCACATAGAACGCGCGGTTGCGCAACTGGGTAAGCACGTCATGCTTGCCCAGGTATTCGAGGTAGGCCTCGGCCTGCTTGCGCGCCGTGATGTCCACCAGTGACAGCAGCACCAGCCCCCAGTCGTCTTCATGCCCGGCCATCACGGCAAACTGCATGTGGATGTATACCGTGTCGCCCGACAGCGCATAGTTGATCACCTCGCGCTGCTGCACCAGCTTGCCCTCCCACAGGTCCTGCAGCTGCTCGGCAAAGGAGTCGTGCATCTCGCCGCGGAACACGCGGGAGATCTGATTGAGCAGCTCGGCCTTGCTCTGCGCACCAAACATCTGCAGCGTCTGCTGGTTCACGTCGATGACGCGAATCTCCTTCATGCAACGGGTCACGAACTCCGGGTGCACCTTGATGAAGGTCTTGAAGTCGCGGATGCCCTGCTGGCGCACCTCGTCCATCAGGCGCTTGATGGCGCTGAAGTCCTCCACCCACAGGGATACGGGGGAATGTTCGAACAGACCGCGCGCATAGCGCTCGCTGCGCTGCAGCTGGCTGGTGGCCTGCACCTGGGTCGTGACATCTTCGAGCGAGACCAGCACGCGGCTCCAGGTGTCTTCATGCCCCGGCAGGATGCGGCCACGGATGCGCACATCCATCCTGCGGCGGTCCAGTGCGTAGTTCACGGTCTGGTTGGAAAACTCCAGCTCACCTGACCACAGCGACTCCAGCTCATGGGTCACCTGCTCATGCATGTCGTCCCGAAACACCTGGTCTAGGTTGCTCAGCAGCTCTTCCGGGCTGGGGGCAGCAAACAGCTCCAGCGTGCGCTGGTTGACGCGCAGCACCCGCAGACTGGCGGTGCATTGGCGCAGCCGGTCGGGGTCTTGCGCCAGGTGTGCCCGCAGGTCGGTGATGCCCTCGGCGCGCCAGGCATCGAACAGTTGGCGCAGCGCGCTGTAGTCCTCCAACCACAGC
Source organism: Giesbergeria sp. (assembly GCA_023150295.1). GTDB lineage: Bacteria > Pseudomonadota > Gammaproteobacteria > Burkholderiales > Burkholderiaceae_C > Simplicispira. The sequence continues at coordinate 5,903 of JAKLLE010000017.1, forward strand.
GACACGGGTGCCAACGCAAACATGTGCTCGAAATCGGCACTCGACGAAACAGATGCAACCACGGCCAAACCCTCCTGGAGCCTATTGTGCTGTGGCCCCGCAATGTGGGGAGTGCCCCAACGCAAAAAAGACCTCACGAGGAGGTCTTTTTTGTACAGGGATGCCCGGAAGATCAGGGGCGTGCCGGACGCTTGCGCGGCTCGTACGGCGCAAACGGCTTGCCTGCACCACCGGCCTTGGAATGGGCCGGTCGCTGTGGGGCAAAACCTTCGGCACGGCGTGGGGCCGGGCCGCTGCGCTGCTGCAGATCGCCAAAGCCAGGCTTGCGGCCATAGCCTTCACCGTCACGGCGGGGCGCTGGGCCACCACGGCCATGGCGCGCGTCGCGCTCATCGCGGCCACCACCAAATCCACCCTGGGGTGCGCCACGGCGGTCACCGTGGCCATTGCCACGGCCAGGCGCATTGCCAAAGCGGCGCTGCTCGCCACCGCGGCCGCCACGGCCGGCGAAATCACCACCCTGGGGGGGGCGCTGCACGGGCTCCAGGCCCGGCACCACAGCGGTCTTGAGGCGCTGCTGGCTGTAGCCTTCGATGTCGAAAATCTTGCGGCGGTCGCGGAACTCGGCAAAGGTCACGGCCAGGCCGTCGCGGCCCGCACGGCCGGTGCGGCCGATGCGGTGGGTGTAGTCCTCGGCCTTCATGGGCAGACCGAAGTTGAACACGTGGGTGATGGTGGGCACGTCAATGCCGCGTGCAGCCACATCGGTGGCCACCAGAATTTGCACCTGCCCGTTGCGCAGCGCCATCAGCCGGCGGTTGCGCAGGCCCTGGCTCAGGGCGCCGTGCAGTGCCACGGCCGAGAAACCCGCCTGTTGCAGGTCGGCGGCCAGTTCATCGCACTCGATCTGCGTGCTGGCAAACACAATGGCCTGGTTGATGGTGGTGTCGCGCAGCCAGTGGTCGAGCAGGCGGCGCTTGTGCTGTGGGTTATCTGCCCAGTAAAGCACCTGCTGGATGTTGGCGTGCTTTTCCTGGGGCGTGTCGATCTGCACTTTCTGCACGTTGCTGCCGCCGTCGTGCATCACGCGCATGGCCAGTTGCTGGATGCGCGGCGCAAAGGTGGCGCTGAACATCATGGTCTGCTTGCGTGCGCTGGTCAGGTGGTTGATCTCGGCGAGATCGTCCGAGAAGCCCAGATCCAGCATGCGGTCGGCTTCGTCCACCACCAGGAACTGCACCTTGTCGAGCTGGATCTGCTGCGAGCGCTGCAGATCGAGCAGGCGCCCCGGCGTAGCCACCACGAGGTCGGCGTTCTGCAGCTTGGCAATCTGCAACTGGTAGGGCATGCCGCCCACCACGTTGGCAATGCGCAGGCCCTTGCAATGCTTGACCAGGTCGATGGCATCGTGAGCCACCTGCTGGGCGAGTTCACGCGTGGGGCACAGCACCAGCGCGCCGGGAACAGCGGGCTGGAAGTTGCGCGACTGGGTCGGGTTCTTGCGGCGGGCGCGCTTCGGGGGCGCCTCGCCGCGCGCAGCGGCCTCGGCCGCCAGGCGGTCGAATTCGGCGCGGGCCTGGGCGTCGGCCTGGGCCTTCTGGTCCAGCAGGGTGTGCAGCACGGGCAGCAGGAACGCCGCCGTCTTGCCACTGCCCGTCTGGCTGGACACCATCAGGTCGATGTAGCGGCCGCCCTGGGCCTGTGCACCCATGGCCAGCGGAACCGCCTTGCACTGCACGGCGGTGGGTTGGGTGTAGCCCAGGTCGGCCACGGCCTGCACCAGTTCGCGGGCCAGGCCCAGCTCAACGAAGCCGTTGGGCTCGGCGCTCACACCCTGGGCCAGGTCGGCGGTGTCGGGGGTGGCAATGTCGGAAACAATGGAATCGGCAGGCGCAAAGTCGCCCAGCCCTTGGAGGGAGTCGGTCATGGTTTTCTCACACGACAACAGCCGCAGGCGCTTTTCCTGCGCTGGCATCGTTTGATGGTTACAAAACATCAACCATCAAACGGAACCTGGTGGCCGAAGCGGTCGGCCCAGGCGGGCATTGTTTGCAAGGCGCCAGGCGCAAGGGTTTGCGCTGGCGTGCAGGGCCCGGTGAGTGAAGGGAGATGCACAATTTGCCGCACACAATGTGTGGCAAGCCTGCAATTATGGCACGACCTGGGGTTTTCCCGCAAGTGCTGAATTATTCGCGCCCTGGCACCGCCAGAAAGTGCGTGCGGTAGTGCACCAGCTCTTCGATGGATTCATGCACATCGGCCAGCGCTGTGTGCTTTTGCGCCTTCTTGAAGCTGCTGTAGGCGTCTGGCTTCCAGCGCCTGGCCAGCTCCTTGAGGGTGCTGACATCCACGTTGCGGTAGTGAAAGAAGGCTTCCAGCTTGGGCATGTAGCGCGCCAGAAAACGGCGATCCTGCCCGATGCTGTTGCCGCACAGCGGCACCTTGGCCTTGGGCACGTACTGCGTGAGGAAGGCAATGAGCTGCCGCTCGGCCTCTTCCTCGGTCAGCGTGGAGGCCTTGACCTTGTCGATGAGGCCGCTTCTGCCGTGCGTGCCCTTGTTCCAGGCATCCATCTTGCCCAGCAGCTCGTCGGACTGGTGGATGACCAGCACCGGCCCTTCGACGCGCACGTCCAGGTGGGGGCTGGTGACGACGACGGCGATTTCCAGGATGCGTTCGATTTCGGGGTTCAGGCCGGTCATTTCGCAGTCGAGCCAGACGAGGTTCTGGTCCGATTTGGCCAGCACGGGAGCAGCAGGGGCAAGGGTTTCAGACATGGGCGCGATTGTCGCCGATGGCCTACACTCGCGCCTCATGCCTGCAGACGCCCCCGTTTCTCTCTCTCCTTCGCTGGCCCTGACGCTGGCCTTTGTCGCGGCGCTGGTGGCCGGGCTGCTGCTCAAGCTGTGGCTGCAGTCGCGCCAGATCCGCCACGTCATGCGCCACCGCCATGCGGTGCCCACCAGCTTTGCCCAGCATGTGCCGCTGGCCGCGCACCAGAAGGCCGCCGACTACACCGTGGCCAAGGCCCGCCTGGGCCTGGTGGAAATGGCGCTGGGCTCTGCCGTGCTGCTGGGCTGGACGTTGCTGGGCGGCCTGGACACCCTGCACCAAGCGCTGCTCGCCTGGCTGGGCGGCGGCATGGTGCAGCAACTGGCGCTGCTGGCGGCATTTGCCCTCATCAACGGCGTGATCGACCTGCCCCTGACGCTTTACCAGACCTTTGTGCTGGAGCAGCGCTATGGCTTCAACCAGATGACCTTGCGCCTGTGGTTGGCCGACCTGGCCAAGTCGCTGCTGCTGGGTGCGCTGATCGGGCTGCCGATCGCTGCGGCGGTGCTGTGGCTCATGGGCAGTGCGGGCGGCCTGTGGTGGCTGTGGGCCTGGGGCCTGTGGATGGGGTTCAACCTGCTGCTGATGGTGGTGTACCCCGTCTTCATTGCCCCGCTGTTCAACAAGTTTGAGCCGCTGGCGGACGCGTCGCTCACGGCCCGCGTCACCGCACTGATGCAACGCTGCGGCTTCCAGGCCAAGGGCCTGTTCGTGATGGATGGCAGCCGCCGCAGCGCCCACGCCAACGCCTACTTCACCGGGTTGGGCAGCGCCAAACGCGTGGTGTTTTTCGACACCCTGCTCAAGCAGCTCTCGCCCGCCGAGGTCGAGGCCGTGCTGGCGCACGAGCTGGGGCACTTCCACCACCGCCACATCGTGCAACGCATGGTGATGATGTTTGCGCTGAGCTTGGCTGGCTTTGCGCTGCTGGGCTGGCTGTCGGCACAGCCCTGGTTCTACGCCGGTCTGGGCGTGCGCCCCAGCCTGGCGCTGCTGGTGCCCGGCGCACCCAGCGCGCCGCACGATGCACTGGCGCTGCTGCTGTTCATGCTGGTGGTGCCGGTGTTCACGGTGTTCCTCGCACCCTTGTTCGCGCAGCTTTCGCGCCGCCACGAGTTCCAGGCCGACGCCTATGCCATGGCGCAGGCCAGCGGCGCCGACCTGGCCTCGGCCCTGCTCAAGCTGTACGAGGACAATGCCTCCACGCTCACGCCCGACCCCTTGTTCGTCAAGTTCCACTACTCGCACCCGCCCGCCAGCGAGCGGCTGGCGCGCATGCCCTCCCCCACCACCGCATGACATCCATGTTGAAGCAAAAAGACTGGTCTACGCAAGCGCGACGGGCGCTGACAGCTCCTGAATTGGTAGCAAAACTCGCCCAACTGGAAGGCTGGCAGCTGCAGGGCGACGGCGCCGATGTGGCCATTGCCAAGACCTTCCGCTTTGCCAACTACCACGAGACCCTGGCCTTTGTGAACGCAGTGGCCTTCATTGCCCACACGCAGGACCACCACCCCGACCTGTCCGTGCACTACGACCGCTGCGTGGTGCGCTTCAACACCCACGACGTGGGCGGCATCTCCGGCACCGACATCGACTGCGCCCTGCGCGTCGAAGCGCTGCTGGCACCCTGAACGCCTTGCGCAGCATGGCGTCCCCCAACGCGCAGCACGAAGGCCTGGTGGTGGCCACCCACGGCCGCCACTGCGTGGTGGAAACCAGCGACGGCCAGCAGCGCATCTGCCACCCGCGCGGCAAGAAAAGCCAGGCCGTGGTGGGCGACCGCGTGCGCTGGCAAGGCGCGGCACCGGGCCAGGGCGAGGAAGGCACCATCGAGAAGGTGCTGGAGCGGCGCAACCTGTTCTACCGCCAGGACGAGATCCGCACCAAATCGTTTGCGGCCAACATCGACCAGGTGCTGATCCTGATCGCCGCCGAGCCGGTGTTCTCGGAAAGCCAGCTCGCACGCGCCCTCATTGCCGCCGAGGCCGCCCACATCCAGCCGCTGATTGCACTGAACAAGCGCGACCTCACCGAACCCTTCGCCCGCGCCTGGGAGCGCCTGGCCCCTTACCGCCGCATGGGCGGCGCGCACCCCTACGAGGTGCTGGCGCTGGGCCTGGCCCAGGCCGATGCGGACGACCGCGCCACACTGCAACGCTGCCTGCAGGGCAAGGCCACGCTGGTGCTGGGCCCTTCGGGCTCGGGCAAGAGCACGCTGATCAACCTGCTGGTGCCCGGCGCCCAGGTGCAAACGGGCGAAATCTCCCAGGCGCTCAACTCCGGCAAACACACCACCACGGCCACGCGCTGGTACTGGGTGGATCGCGCCAACGGCACGGCGCTGATCGACTCGCCAGGCTTCCAGGAATTTGGCCTGCACCACCTTGCCCCCACGCAACTGGCGGCCTGCATGCCCGACATTGCGGCCCATGCCAGCGCCTGCCGCTTCTACAACTGCACGCACCTGCACGAGCCGGGCTGCGGGGTGATTTCCGCAGTCAATCAGGCGGACAGCGTCGACGGGATCAACGCCAATCGCTATAAAATTTATAGCGACCTGTATGCTGAACTAGCGCAGACGCGCTACTGACCCGGCGTTAAACGGCGCAGCGCTCCAGCCACAGCAGGTATTCGTCCCACGCAGGCTCGTAGGCGACCGACAGTTCCAGCGCCTCGGGGTTGGCCAGGCAGCGGCGTGCCACCTCCAGCGCAGCCTGCACGGCCTGCAGGCTGTCGGATGCGTAGCAGCACACATGGCGCTGGCCTTCGCCCTGCACCACATGGCTGCAAATGCCTTGCTGCAGGTGCTCCACGACTACCGTCCAGGCTTTTTCGAAGGCACGCGCCGCCGCCTGGGCCTGCGCTGTGCCAGCAGGCACGCTGGCTTGCACGCGCCAGCCCAGGTCGGCGCGACCGACCAGCGCGTTGGCGGCGCGGTTGACCTGGGCCTGCATTTCCTGCCCGCTGCCGTTGCGGCCCTTGAGGGTGGCCCAGTCGGCCTGCACCGGGTAGCGCCCGCTGCGCCCCAGCACGTCCAACCAGCAGGCATCGACAGCGGCCACGGCCTCGTCCAGCGGCACGGGGGCCTGGTTCTGGAAGCCCAGGCCTTCGCTCAGGCCATCTTCCTCGAATTCCACCAGGCCCACTTTCACCGCAAAGTCGTACTCGCCCAGCATGTGGTCCAGCAGGATGAAGGCCATGTGCCGCGCGTGCTCGCGCATGTCGGTGGGCACCGTGCAGGCAAACGACAGGGCGAGCGCCACCCGGCCTTCGCACTGGCCCACGCGCACGCGCAGGTCTTGGGTGGACAGCTCGAACGCATCCATGCGCATGCCAAAACCCGTGCCGGTGCGCTGGCGAAACGCCGTGACCTGCCAGGGCAGCCCCTGGGGCACCTGCGCCACCACGGCCTGCACGGCGGCAAAGTGGTCTGTGCTGCCGTGCGAAGTGAACACCAGGCGGGCGGCGCCGTCCTGCATATCGGGGCTGGCGCCCTCGGCCTCGGCGGCGACACCGGGAACATGGGCCTCCAGCAGGTCGTTGAGGCGGTTGACCAGCTCCACCAGAGGCAGGCTGTTCAGGCTGGTCTGCTCTGCCTGCACGCTGCGCCAGAAGGCCTGGGCCAGCGTGGGCAGTTCGGCGGGGGCGGGGGGCGCAAGCTCGGGGGTATCGGTCATGGGGATTTCTTTAAGTAAAAATGGCTTCTACCGCAATATCCATAAGCGGTAGCAGCTATGATTTTTATAGCAAACTCAACCCAACAGGTTGGCCAGGGTCAGCAAGGCGAGCAGCAGCATCCACACCACCACCGAACGCCAGACCAGGCCCACCACGCTGCGCAGGTGGCCCACTTCTGCCTCGCGGCCGGGGGTGCTTTCGCTCTCGCCGATGGCTGCTTCCACCTGGAAGCCCTGCGTGGACAGTGGCTGCATGCGCGCCTTGAGCGCCTCGCCGCCCAGGCGCACGTTGATGGCCCCCGAGGTGGCAGCCAGGATCACGCCGTCGTTGTCGTTGGGAAAGCGCTGCGCGTGAAAGCGCCAGCCCTCGATGGCTTCCTCGAAACTGCCCACCACGGCAAAGCACAGCGCCGTCAGGCGTGCGGGCACCCAGTCGATAGCGGTCCAGGCACGGGAGGTGGCCTCGCGCAACGCCGGGCTGGCACGTTGCAGGCTCTCGTCCCCCCGGTCGACCCAATAGCGCGAGACGAATTCAGCCATGCGGTACAGCACCGCGCCCGTGGGGCCCAGGCCCAGCGCGGCCAGCACGGACGTCCAGGCCAGCACGCCAAACATGTGGCGGTGCGCGGCCAGCACAGAGTATTCGATCACATGGCGCACCACCTCGCTGCGCGGCAGGTCGCCCACATCCACCTGCTGCCAGTCGGCCAGGCGCTCGCGGGCGCGGGCCTCGTCGCCCATCTCCAGCGCATCACGGATGCCCGTGAAATGGTGGCTGAACTGGCGAAACCCCAGCGTGATGTAAAGCACCGCCACGCTCCAGAACACCGCTACGGGCCAGCCCACCCACCACATCAGCGCCCAGTGCATCGCCAGCACAAAAAGGGGAGGCACCAGCACCGCCAGCCCCCAGGCCACCCAGCCGTGGTGCGGGCCGCCAGCGTCAAAGTTGCGGCTGACCGACAGCGCCCACGCACGCAGTCCACCGTGGATCGGGTTGCTGCGCGCCAGGGGGCGTGCCTGCTCGATCAGCAGGGCAAACAGGATGGCGAAGAAACTCATGGCCCCGGATCATACCGGCCCCCTGCGACGGTCGGTCTTTGGAGGCAACGGGGTTCGGTTTCTGCTCTGCTTCCCTTGACACCACGCATCGGTAACGCCCCATAAACCAGCACGCGCCAGGCCAGCGGCCACCGCGCAAGGGCCGCCCCGCCGCGCTGGTGGCGTTCCCCCTCCGCGAGCGAAGCGAAGCAGAGAGGGGGGAAGGCGCCAAAGGCGACTCAGGGGGGAGCCCCTTTATCCTGCGCTCATGAAACGGTAAAAATTGCGCAGCATGCCCGCTGTGGCACCCCAGATGAAGCGCTGGATACCGCCGTCGTCGTAAGGCATGGAGAACCATTCGCGCCGCACGCCTTCCCACACCACGACGTGGCGCTGGTGGTGGGCGGGGTTGAGCAAAAAGGCCAGCGGTACCTCGAACACGGCCGCCACCTCGTAGGGGTTGGGCTGCAGCGTGAAGCCGGGCTGCACCAGCGCCACCACCGGCGTGATGATGAAGGCCGAACCCGTGCGGTAAATGGGCAGTGCGCCCAGCACATCGACAAAGCGGCGCTCCAGGCCCACTTCTTCGTGCGCCTCGCGCAGTGCGGTGTCGGCGGGGGTGGCGTCTTCGGGGTCGGCCTTGCCGCCCGGAAAGGCGATCTGGCCCGAGTGCGTGGACAGGTGCGCCGTGCGCTCGGTGAGCAGCACCGTGGGCTGCTCGCGCTGCACGATGGGCAGCAGCACAGCGGCATGGGCGGGAGCACGGTCGGAGAAGCGGCGCTCGGCCGTCAGTTCGGGCTCCCAGGCCGGGGGCGCCAGAAAGCGCGCGCGCAGTGCCTGGGGCGTTTGCTGCTGCGCGGGAACGGCGGGCAGATGGGCGTCCACGCCCTCGACTGGAACGCTGCGCGGGTCAAAGTCGGGCAGGCGTGCGGTGTCGTGCGAGCGGTCGGGGGAAGGCGTGGTACTCATGCTGCGAGGGTGCCACAAAAACAAAAAGCCGCTGCGGGCAAATGCCAGCAGCGGCCTGTGCAAAACAACGGGTGGGGGCCTTATGCGGCCGTGCCTTCCGTGGTCTTGACGCGCGAGGGCAGCTTTTCCTTGATGCGTGCCGACTTGCCGCTGCGGTCACGCAGGTAGTACAGCTTGGCGCGGCGCACATCGCCACGGCGCTTGACTTCGATCTTGGCGATCAGCGGGCTGTAGGACTGGAAGGTGCGCTCCACGCCTTCGCCGTTGGAGATCTTGCGCACGGTGAAGGCGCTGTTGATGCCGCGGTTGCGCTTGGCGATGACCACGCCTTCGTAGGCCTGCACGCGCTTGCGGTTGCCTTCAACGACGTTCACGCTGACGATGACGGTGTCGCCGGGGCTGAAGTCAGGAATGGTTTTGCCGAGGCGGGCGATTTCTTCCGCTTCGAGGATCTGGATCAGGTTCATGCTTGCATCCTAGCGATCTTGCCCGCGCCAGAATTGGCTTTGTCAGGACGGACCTGTGTGCCTTGCACCCTTGCAAGGCGGCCGGGTAGAGGATCGAAAAGCCTTTGATTATAACCGTTCGGCAAGATCATCCAAGACCCGCTGGTCCTGGGCGCTCAGGCGCCCTGCCGCTCGCGCTGCAGCGATCAGGTCGGGGCGGTGCTGGGCCGTCAACCGCAGGCGCTGCGCGCGGCGCCACAGTTCGATGTGGGCATGGTGGCCCGAGAGCAGTGCGCCAGGCACGCTGCGGTCTTCCCATACCTCGGGCCGGGTGTAGTGCGGGCAGTCGAGCAGGCCGTCGAGCTGCGGATTGAAGCTGTCGAGCTTGTGGCTGCCCTCGTCGCCCAGCACGCCGGGCTGCAGGCGCGCCACAGCATCCAACAGCGCCAGCGCGGCGATCTCACCGCCCGAGAGCACGAAGTCGCCCAGGCTGATCTGCACATCAACCTCGGCGTCGATGAAGCGCTGGTCTATGCCCTCGTAACGCCCGCACAGCAGAATGGCGCCGCTGCTGACGGACCACTGCGCCACCGCGCCATGGTCCAGGCGTTGGCCAATGGGCGAGAACAGCACCAGCGGTGCCTGTGTCTCTACCGCCTCGGCACGATCGGCACGGATGGCGGCCAGGCAGCGCGCCAGCGGCTCGGCCATCATCACCATGCCGGGGCCGCCGCCAAACGGGCGGTCGTCCACGCGGCGGTAGTTGCCCTCGGCATGGTCGCGCGGGTTCCACAGGCGCACATCGACCTGACCCGAAGCGAACGCACGGCGCGTCACACCGCTGGCCATAAAAGGAGCGAACAGCTCGGGAAACAGGGTGATGATGTCGAAGCGCATGGCAGGGACTGTGGCGGCCCGTCTCAGTAGTCTGGCTGCCAGTCCACGGTGATGCGTCGGCCAGCCAGATCCACCTGATCCACAAAGGCGGCAACGAAGGGAATCATGCGCTCGATGGGCTTGTCGCCCTGCTCCTGCTGGAGCACCAGCACGGTCTGCGGGCCGGTGGAGAGCAGGTCGCGCACCTCACCCAGGGAAACGCCCTCGCGGTTGATGACTTCCAGACCGATCAGATCGACCCAGTAGTACTCACCGTCCTGCGCTGCCGGGAAATCCGTGCGCGAAAGAAAGATGCGCGCGCCGCGCAGCAGCTCGGCCGCGTTGCGGTCAGCCACGTTCTGGGCGTGGGCCACCACGCTGTCGGAATGCTCGCGCACCTGGCGGATGTCCAGCATGGCCGTGCCGCTGAAGGTGCGCGCGCCCTTTTCTGAGGGCTGAAGGTACCAGCGCCGGGCGGCGAACAAGGCCTGTGGCTGTGCGCTGTGGGGCAGCACCTTGAACCAACCCTTGACGCCCCAGGCGTCCCCGATGCGCCCGACTTCGATGGCATCGGGCGGGAGTTCTGTGGCGGCGAGCGGAAAGGCAGTGGTCATGGCAAAGCAATGAAAAAAGGCGGGCTCCGTCAGTGGGGCACCGACGCAACCCGCCCTATCGGGACCGTGTGGACTCAGGCCAGTTTCTTGGCGGCCACCTTGATCAGGCGCTCCACGGCGGGAGACGGCTGGGCGCCCACGCCTTGCCAGTAGGCCAGGCGGTCCTGGGCTACGCGCAGGCCTTCTTCGGATTCCTTGGCCAGGGGGTTGTAGAAGCCCAGGCGCTCGATGAAGCGGCCATCACGGCGCTCGCGCTTGTCGGCCACGACGATGTGATAGAACGGACGGGCCTTGGCGCCGCCGCGGGAGAGTCGAATAACGACCATGATTTATCCTTCGGGTGGTGGGCCAGGCGCACAATGCCAGGCCACATGTATTCACAGCGTTTGAGACACGCGACATGGCCACCCGGCCAGCGACACGCTGCAAAGCCGCTGATTATATCTTCTTTACCCTTCATGCTACAGATCCGCCCGAGTCAGGACGGCGATATTGCCGCCATCACCACCATCTACGCCCACCATGTGCTGCACGGCACAGGCACATTTGAGATCGATCCACCCACCGAAGCCGACATGGCCCAGCGCCGCGCCGACGTGCTGGCACGCGGCCTGCCCTGGCTGGTGGCCGAGCGCGACGGCCAGGTGCTGGGCTTTGCCTATGCCAACTGGTTCAAGCCCCGCCCGGCCTACCGCTTCACGGCCGAAGACTCCATCTACGTGGCCGATAGCGCTCGCGGCAGCGGCGTAGGCCGGGCACTGCTGCAGGCGCTGGTGGAGCTTGCGCAGGCCGATGGTCTGCGCAAGCTCATCGCCGTGATTGGAGATTCGGCCAATGCAGGCTCCATCGGGCTGCACCGTGCCTTGGGCTTTACCGAGGTCGGCGTACTGCGCGCCATGGGCTGGAAGCATGGCGCCTGGCGCGACATCGTGCTGATGGAAAAACCCCTGGGCGCCGCCGACAGCACCGCTCCCGAATAATGGCCGCATGAAAAGCAAAACCACGGCCGCATGGCTGACCTTCATCGGAGGACCGCTGGGCCTGCACCGCTTCTATCTCCATGGATTCTGGGACCTGCCCGGCTGGCTGCTGCCGGTGCCTACGGCCCTGGGTCTGTACGGCATTGAGCGGGTGCAGCAGCATGGGCAGGACGACCACCTGAGCTGGCTGCTCATCCCCCTGCTGGGCTTTACCTTTGCGGGCTGCGCCCTGCGCGCCATTCTGTATGCGCTCACCCCACCCGAGCGCTGGAACGCCCGGTTCAACCCAGGGGCGGTATCAGACACCCCCGCAGGGCACACGCACTGGGGCACCATTGGTGCGATTGTGGCCTCCCTGATGGTGGGGACCGGGGTGCTGATGGCCAGCCTGGCGTTCAGCTTTCAGCGCTATTTCGAATACCAGATCGAGGAAGCGCGCAAAATATCCCAGCCGAGCCAAGCCCCCATAGAAAAATAGCGCACAGCGCTTGTATATCAAGCGCTGTGTGCTATGTTTTTCATAGCGAATTTAGTAGAGTTGCAGGCTCACCCAGTAAGCCACCGCAGCCACAAAGGCGCTGGCCGGAATCGTCAGAATCCAAGCCCAGACGATGTTGCCCGCCACACCCCAGCGCACGGCGCTGGCGCGCTGCGTGGAACCCACACCCACGATGGCGCCGGTGATGGTGTGCGTGGTGGACACCGGGATGCCCAGCACGGTGGCCAGGAACAGCGTCATGGCGCCCCCCGTTTCGGCACAGAAGCCACCCACGGGCTTGAGCTTGGTGATTTTTTGCCCCATGGTCTTGACGATGCGCCAGCCACCAAACATGGTGCCCAGGCCGATGGCGGCATAGCAGATCACAATGGTCCAGAGCGGGGGCGCAGTGTCTGCCGTGGACGAATACCCGGTAGCAATGAGCAGCAGCCAGATGATGCCGATCGTCTTCTGCGCGTCGTTGCCACCATGGCCCAGGCTGTAGGCACCGGCCGAGAGCAGTTGCAGGCGGCGGAACCACTGATCCACGCTGCTGGGGCGGGTGCGGCGGAACAGCCAGGCCACGGCCACCATCATCAGCGAACCCAGCGTGAAGCCCAGCAGCGGCGACACAAAGATGAACGCCACGGTCTTGAGAATGCCCTTGGCGATGAGCGCGCTGGCCCCGGCCTTGGCAATGACGGCACCCACAATGCCGCCGATCAGCGCGTGCGAGGAGCTGCTGGGGATGCCGTAGTACCAGGTGATCACGTTCCAGGTGATGGCGCCCACGAGTGCACCGAAGACCACATGGGTATCGACCACGCCGGGCTCGACAATGCCCTTGCCGATGGTGGCCGCCACGCTCAGGTGGAACACAAAAATGGCGACAAAGTTGAAAAAGGCGGCAAACACCACGGCCTGGCCGGGGCGCAGCACCCCGGTGGACACCACCGTGGCAATGGAGTTGGCCGCGTCGTGGAAGCCATTCATGAAATCGAACACGACGGCCAGCGCCACCAGCAGCACCACGACCCACAGGGCGGTTTGTACGGTATCCATGGATATGAACCGTTCGCGCTGAAGGTCAGGAGTTCTCGAGGACGATGCCCTCGATCAGGTTGGCCACATCCTCGCACTTGTCGGTGATGGTCTCCAACAATTCATAGATGGCCTTGAGCTTGATGAGCTCGCGCACGTCCTCTTCCTCGCGGAACAGCTTGCTCATGGCACTGCGCAGCACGCGGTCGGCATCGCTCTCCAACCGGTCGATTTCCTCGCAGGTCTTGAGCGCTGCCTCGGCCGTGGCCGGGTCGGCCAGCTTGTGAAGCAGCTTGACGGCATCGCGCACCCGCTCGCAGCACTTGACGCTCAGCTCCGTCAGACGGGTGATCTCCTCCGTCATGCTGCGCACGTCGTAGAGGCTCATGGTCTCGGCCGAATCCTGGATCAGGTCGGCCACGTCGTCCATGGTGTTGATCAGCGAGTGGATCTGCTCGCGGTCGATGGGCGTGATGAAGGTCTTGTGGATGGCACGGCTGACCTCCTGCGTCACGCGGTCGGCCGAGCGCTCGGCGTTGTCCACGTCCTGCGCGTACTTGTCGCGCAGGTGCGGGTCGTTGTAGTTCGACACGAGCTGGGAGAACGCGCGCGCCGCTTCAACAATGCGGTCTGCGTGCTGGTTGAACAGGTCGAAGAAATTGCCTTCGCGCGGCAAGAGCTTGCCAAAAAGCATGGGGACTCCCGGTGAAACAGGTAATTTTTGAAGAAAATGTAACCAGATGGTGACAATTTCGTGTATCGGTGGAGTTTAACCGCTGTGGTGCACCACGCGGGTGCAGACCCGCCAGGCCATGACTTGCCTCAAGCACCTCGAAAAATGAAGTACACCGCCCCCACCATGCACAAGCCCGCCCAGAGGTAGTCCCATTTGAGGGGCTGGTTCAGGTAGAACACGGCAAAGGGCACGAACACGCTCAGGGTGATGACTTCCTGCAGGATCTTGAGCTGCCCGACGTTGAACTGCGTGTACCCGATGCGGTTGGCCGGCACCTGCAGCAGGTATTCAAACAGCGCAATGCCCCAGCTCACCAGGGCCGCCACGTACCAGGGCGCGGTGGCCAGGTTCTTGAGGTGCCCGTACCAGGCAAAGGTCATGAACACGTTGCTGGCCACCAGCAACAACACCGTCTGCAGCGAAATGGGCAGAGACTGGAGCAGTGTCATCATGGCAAAAATACCAATAAAAAAGGCCTGAAAGGTAATACCATCAAGCGCTAGAAGCTATCAATAGTATAGCAATCAGGCCCTGTGCAACGCCCCCTGCACAACGGGAGCGTGCCCGCGGGTCACTCGCCCAGGTAGGCGGCGCGCACCTTGGGGTCGCTCAGCAGTTCCTTGCCAGGGCCGGTCATGGTGATCAGGCCGGACTCCATCACGTAGCCACGGTCGGCAATGGCCAGCGCGCGGCTGGCGTTCTGCTCGACCAGCACGATGGTCACGCCCAGGGCATACACGTCGCGCACCACTTCGAAGATCTTGTCCACCATGATGGGCGACAGGCCCATGGAAGGCTCGTCCAGCAGCAGCACCTTGGGCTGGCTCATCAGCGCGCGGCCCATGGCCAGCATCTGCTGTTCGCCGCCGGACATGGTGCCGGCCAGTTGGTCCTTGCGCTCGCGCAGGCGCGGGAAGATGGTGAACATCTTCTCGATGTCGGCCAGGATGCCGGCCTTGTCGCTGCGCGTGTAGGCGCCCATCTGCAGGTTTTCGGTGATGGTCATGCGAGCAAACACGCCTCGGCCTTCGGGCACCATGACCAGGCCTTTCTTGACCAGATCCCAGGCGCCCTTGCCCTTGATGCTCTGGCCCAGGTATTCGATGTCGCCATCGTTCATCGCCAGCGTGCCGGTGATGGCCTTCATGGTGGTGGTCTTGCCCGCACCGTTGGAGCCGATCAGCGAGACCAGCTCGCCCTCGCGCACCTCAAAGTCCACGCCCTTGACAGCCTGGATGCCGCCGTAGGCCACCTTCAGGCCCTTGACCTTCAGCAATACGTTCGTCTTGTCGGCCATGCTCAGTGTCCTCCGGTGCCCAGATAGGCCTCAATCACTTTTTCGTTCTTCTGCACATCGGCGGGCGTGCCTTCGGCGATCTGCTTACCGTAGTCGAGCACGGTCACGCGGTCGCACAGGCCCATCACCAGCTTCACATCGTGTTCGATCAGCAGGATGGTGCGGTTGTCCTTGCGGATTTGGTCGATCAGCTCGCGCAGCTGCACTTTCTCGGTGGCGTTCATGCCGGCGGCGGGCTCGTCCAGCGCGATGAGCTGGGGGTCGGTGGCCAGGGCGCGGGCGATTTCCAGGCGGCGCTGGTCGCCGTAGCTCAGCGTGCGGGCCTTGAAGTCGGCAAACCTGCCAATACCCACATAGTCCAGCAGCTCCTGCGCCCGGCGGCGGATGGCGGCTTCTTCGTCCTTGAAGCCCTTGGTGCGCAGGATGGCGCCCAGCAGGCCCGAGCCCGTGCGGATGTGGCGCCCCACCATCACGTTCTCCAGCGCCGTCATTTCGGCAAAGAGGCGAATGTTCTGGAAGGTACGGGCGATGCCCGCCTTGGCCACCTCGTGCACCGCCGTGGGCTCGTAGGGCTTGCCCGCCAGCTCAAAGGTGCCGCTGTCGGGCGTGTACAGGCCGGTGATCACGTTGAAGAACGTGGTCTTGCCCGCTCCGTTGGGACCGATCAGGCCATAGACCTGACCACGCTGGATGGTGATGCCCACGTCGGACAGGGCCTGCAAGCCGCCAAAGCGCTTGGAAATGCCGGCGACCTTCAGCACCACGTTGTTGTTTTGTTCTGCCATGTTCAAACTCTCTGCGCTGGGTTCAGGTCTTCTGCGTCAGGCTCTTGCCATGCTCGGGCGCAGGCCACAGGCCACGCGGACGCAGCAGCATCACGATGATCATGGCCAGCGCGATGAGCAGCTGGCGCAGGATGGCGGCGTCCAGGCGGCCGTCGGTCATGGCCTGCAGCGGGCCTGCGACGTAGCGCAGCACCTCGGGCAGGGCCGACAGCAGCACCGCGCCCAGGATCACGCCCGGCAGGTGGCCGATACCGCCCAGCACCACCATGGCAACGATCATCACCGACTCCATCAGACTGAAGGACTCGGGCGAGACAAAGCCCTGGAAGGCACCGAACATCGCGCCCGACACGCCACCGAACGAGGCGCCCATGCCGAAGGCCAGCAGCTTGAGGTTGCGGGTGTTGATGCCCATGGCCTTGGCGGCGATCTCGTCCTCGCGGATGGCCATCCAGGCGCGGCCGATGCGCGAATCCTGCAGGCGGTAGCAGATGACGATACTGACGAGCACCAGGGCCAGGAACAGGTAGTAATACAGCGTCACAGAGCTGATATCGAACCCGAACAGCTCCAGGCGCTTGCCCAGATCCAAGCCAAAAATCTTGACCGAGTCGATCTGGCCAATGCCCTTGGGGCCGTTGGTCAGGTTGACGGGGTGGTCCAGGTTGTTCAGGAAGATGCGGATGATCTCGCCGAACCCCAGCGTCACGATGGCCAGGTAGTCACCGCGCAGCTTGAGCGTGGGCGCGCCCAGCAGGGCCCCAAAGAACGCCGCTACCAACGCCGCCGCCGGTATCACCAGCCACAGCGAGGTGTGCAGGCCATCGGGAAACATGGCGGCAAACGCCGCAAAGTTGTCCGCCAGGTGGGGCGAAGCCAAGAGGCCGAACAGATAGGCCCCCACAGCGTAGAAGGCCACATAGCCCAGATCCAGCAGACCGGCGTAGCCCACCACGATGTTCAGGCCCAGGGCCAGCAGCACGTACAGCAGTGCGATGTCGGCGATGCGCACCCAGGCGTTGCCGAAGAATTGCAGAATGAGCGGCAGCACCAGCAATGCAATGCCACCCAGAATCCAGTTGATTTTGGTGTTCTTCATGGTGTGCTGCTCCTCAGGCGCGATCCGCCACACGCTCACCCAGCAGGCCCGAGGGGCGCAGCGTCAGGATGATGATGAGCACGATGAATGCGAAGATGTCGGTGTAGTGGCTGCCCAGCAGGCCACCCGTGAGGGTGCCGATGTAGCCCGAGCCGATGGCTTCGATCAGGCCCAGCAAAATACCGCCCACCACAGCGCCGGCCAGGTTGCCGATGCCGCCGAACACAGCCGCCGTGAAGGCCTTGAGGCCGGGCAGGAAGCCCATGGTGTGCTGCGCCGTACCGTAGTTGGACGCATACATGATGCCGGCGATGGCGGCCAGCACGGCACCGATGATGAAGGTGGCAGAAATCACCATGTCGGGCTTGACGCCCATGAGCGAGGCCACACGGGGGTTTTCGGCCGTAGCGCGCATGGCGCGGCCCAGGTTGGTGTGGTTGACCAGGTACACCAGCGAGGCCAGGGCCACAGCGGTGACGCCCAGGATCAGCACCTGCGTGGGCGTGATGTAGGCACCGCCGATCTCGAACGGGGTCGAGGGCAGCAGCGTGGGATAGGGCTTGTAGTTGGGCTTCCAGATGATCATGGCCAGCGTCTGCAGCAGGATGGACATGCCGATGGCCGTGATCAGGGGCGCCAGGCGCGGGCTGTTGCGCAGGGGCTTGTAGGCGATCTTCTCGATGGTCAGGTTCAGGGTGGCGGCCACCACGCAGGCGATCAGCGTGGCCAACAGCAGGATGACCCAGCCGGGGGCGCCGGGCATGGCGTCCTGCATCAAGCCGATACAGCTCCAACTGGTGAGTGCACCGACCATCAGCACCTCGCCGTGGGCGAAGTTGATCAGTTGAATAATGCCGTACACCATGGTGTAGCCCAAGGCTATCAAGGCGTACATGCTGCCGAGAACCAGACCGTTGATGATCTGTTGCAGCAAAATTTCCATAACAGAAGTCCTTCGTTTGTGACGGGATCCCGGATTGGTGGCACCAGGATTGGTACAGCCTTTTGGGCCCGCCTGCCATCTAGCAAAAAACCCGCCGGAGATACAGCCATGCGGGTTTGGTGGACGCGATTGTAGCGACTTGCATCTGGAAGGCCCTCCCCCCTCCCGGAGGGGTTTTCCCTTGGGTTGCCGCCATATCAGCGAGCTTCTGACGGCATTAGAAAACGCGATATAACGGCGTTTTACAAGCCAGCGCCTTATTTCTCGCCGTGCGCTTCGTCGGGCAGCGACCTTCCCTGCGCTGCCGCCTGGGCATTGCGCTGACGCAATTCATCGAGCTTGTCTGCAATGCGGATCTCCAGCCCGCGCCGCACCGGCTGGTAGAAGCCCGGTTCATCCATACCATCGGGCAGGTAGCGCTCGCCAGCGGCAAAGCCGCCCTCCTCGTCGTGCGCGTAGCGGTAGTCTTTGCCGTAGTCCAACTCTTTCATGAGCTTGGTGGGCGCATTGCGCAAATGCATGGGCACGGGGCGCGTGCCGTCCTGTTTGACGAAGGCGCGCGCCGCGTTGTAGGCCTTGTACACGGCGTTGGACTTGGGCGCCACCGCCAGATAGACCACGCATTCGGCCAGTGCCAGCTCGCCCTCGGGGCTGCCCAGGCGCTCGTACACCTCGGCGGCATCCAGCGCCAGGCGCAGGGCGCGCGGGTCGGCCAGGCCCACGTCCTCGGCGGCCATGCGTACCATGCGCCGGGCCATGTAGCGCGGGTCGGCGCCGCCGTCGAGCATGCGCACCAGCCAGTACAGCGCGGCGTCGGGGTCGGAGCCGCGCACCGACTTGTGCAGCGCGCTGATGGTGTCGTAGAACTGCTCGCCGCCCTTGTCGTAGCGGCGCATGCGCTCGCCCAGCACCTTGAGCACCCAGGCATCCGAGATTTCGGCCAATTGTTCCTGCTGCGCCGCCATCTCCAGCGTTTCCAGCGTGTTGAGCAGGCGCCGCGCATCGCCGTCGGCATAGGCCACGAGGCGCTCGGCTGCTTCACTTTCGATAGCACGAAGCGCTTGTCCAGATTGGGCCAGAGCCACAATTTGCTTCAAATCATCGCTGGAGAGCGGCTGCAACACGTACACCGCGGCGCGCGACAGCAGGGCCGAGTTGACCTCGAACGAGGGGTTCTCGGTGGTCGCGCCGATAAAGGTAAACAGCCCGCTTTCCACATGCGGCAAAAAGGCATCTTGCTGGCTTTTGTTGAAGCGGTGCACCTCGTCCACAAAGACGAGGGTGCGCTGCTGCATCAGCCCGTCGCGCGCGCTTTCGGCCAACTGCACGGCGTCGCGGATGTCCTTCACGCCGCCCAGCACCGCGCTGATGCTGATGAACTGCGCATCGAACGCATCGGCCATGAGCCGCGCGATGGTGGTCTTGCCCACACCCGGTGGCCCCCAGAGGATGCAGCTGTGCGGCCGCCCCGACTCGAACGCCAGCCGCAGCGGCATGCCCGGCCCCAGCACATGCTGCTGGCCGATGACTTCGGAAAGCTGGCGCGGACGCAGGCGCTCGGCCAGGGGCTGGTGGGGAGTGGCAGGCGGTTTCACGGTAGCTGTCGATGGTAGCGGGCAAACGCCACCCTGCGCGGCAGGCCCCGAGGGCGCCAGCAAACCTGTGCTGCATCCAGGCCGTGCCAGCCGCCATCGGACTGGCGCTGGTGCTGGTGGCCTGAATACCCGTCAGCACGCTACTGCTTGAGCACATCTGCCCCTGCCGGGGGCTTGAACTGGAAGGTGGCCACCGGTAGCTGCGGGTTGGCCTGCAGCTTGGCAAAGCGCAGAGTCGAGCGCTGGCCAAAGCTGTCGAGGATCTCCAGCACCGCCAACTGCCCCTCGCGGAAACCCACGCGCACGTTCTGCAACTGCCCTTCCTTGGCCTTGGGAACCGCCTGCACCCACTCAAGGCCGTCCTGCGCGGGGGTGGATTCGAGCGTGAAATCGGCGCGCAGCGCCTGCAGGTCGGGTGCCGAGGCCAGCAGCGCCGCAGGCGTGCTGCCCAGGGCCTGCGCCTGCGGGCGCTGGGTGACCTGGTTCAGGTCCACGTCGTAAAACCAGAGCGTCTGGCCGTCGGCCACGATGGTTTGCTCGAACGGCTTCTGGTACACAAAGCGGAAACGGCCCGGCCGCTGGAACTCGAAGCTGCCGCTGGACGTCTTCTGGCGCGCAGCCTGCCCGTCCTTGGGCGGCGTGGTGACCACCTGCGTGAAATCGGCCCGCGCCGATTGCGTGGCCTTCATGAAATTCTCAAGGTCTTTCAGGCCATCAGCGCTCGCCCACTGGGCGCAAGCAGCTATCAAAACAGTAGCAAAAATACGTTTCATCCGGGCTCCGGGGGTGTGGGCTACTCGTTGCGCGCAGGCACCAGCACATCGCGCTGGCCGCTGGCGGTCAGGGCGCTGACCAGGCCCGCTTTCTCCATGTCTTCCAGCAGCCGCGCCGAGCGGTTGTAGCCGATGCGCAGCTTGCGCTGCACGTAGGAGATGCTCGCCTTGCGATCCTTGAGCACCACCTCCACGGCCTGGTCGTACATGGGGTCTTTCTCGCCGCTCTCGCCCCCACCGTCCAGGGACAGATCGCCCTCGCCGTCGATGGTTCCGCCTTCGAGCACGCCTTCGATGTAGTCGGGCTCGCCCTGTTCCTTGAGGTAGCGCACCACGCGGTGCACTTCCTCGTCGCTCACAAAGGCGCCGTGCACCCGAATCGGCAGCCCGGTGCCACTGGCCATGTACAGCATGTCGCCCATGCCGAGCAGCGCCTCGGCGCCCATCTGGTCGAGGATGGTGCGGCTGTCGATCTTGGAGCCCACCGAGAAAGCGATGCGCGTCGGGATGTTGGCCTTGATGAGGCCGGTGATCACGTCCACGCTGGGGCGCTGTGTGGCCAGGATCAGGTGGATGCCCGCCGCGCGCGCCTTCTGGGCCAGGCGGGCAATCAGCTCTTCGATCTTCTTGCCCACCACCATCATCAGGTCGGCCAGTTCGTCGATGACGACCACGATGTGCGGCAGGCGCGCCAGCGGCTCGGGCTGCTCGGGCGTGAGGCTGAAGGGGTTGGGGATGGATTCCTCGCGCGCCGCAGCCTCGTCGATCTTGGTGTTGTAGCCCGCCAGGTTGCGCACGCCCAACTTGCTCATGAGCTTGTAGCGGCGCTCCATCTCGCCCACGCACCAGTTCAGGCCGTGCGCGGCCTGCTTCATGTCAGTGACCACGGGCGCCAGCAGGTGCGGGATGCCTTCATAGACCGACATTTCCAGCATCTTGGGGTCGATCATCAAAAGGCGCACGTCCTTGGCTTCGGCCTTGTAGAGCAACGACAGGATCATGGCGTTGATACCGACCGACTTGCCCGAGCCCGTGGTACCGGCCACCAGCACGTGCGGCATCTTGGCCAGGTCGGCCACCACGGGGTTGCCCACAATGTCCTTGCCCAGGCCCATGGTGAGCATGGACTTGGCCTCGTTGTACACCTGCGAACCCAGGATTTCGCTGAGCTTGATGGTCTGGCGCTTGGCATTGGGCAGCTCCAGCGCCATGGTGGTCTTGCCTGGAATCGTCTCAACCACACGGATGGACACCAGGCTCAAACTGCGCGCCAGGTCCTTGGCCAGGTTCACCACCTGCGAACCCTTGACGCCCGTGGCAGGCTCGATCTCGTAGCGCGTGATCACCGGGCCGGGCATGGCGGCCACCACGGTCACGTCCACGCCAAAGTCCTTGAGTTTTTTCTCGATGAGGCGGCTGGTCATGCCCAGGGTCTCGGCAGACACCACCTCCTTGTGCTGCGCCGCACCGTCCAGCAGATCGACCTGCGGCAGGCGGCTGTCGGGCATTTCGGAGAACAGGGGTTTCTGCCGCTCCTTGGCCACGCGGGTGCTCTGGGGCACTTCGACGAGCACCGGCTCGATGATCTGCACCGGCTGCGGGTGCTGCACCTCGATCTCCTGGCGCTCCTCAAACACCACTTCCTCACGCTCGCGCGCAGCGCGCTTGCCCTCGGCCACATCGCGCGCCAACTCGCGCCGTGCGCGGCCCGATTGCACCAGCGCCTCGATGCGCGCGCCCAAGCCCTCGGCCAGTGGCCCCCACGAGAAGTCGAACACCCACGCCAGTGCCGCCACCACCAGCGCAATGCCCACCAGCCCCGAGCCGGTGAAGCCCAGCCACTGCATGGAGACGGGCCCCAGCCAGTATCCCAATAGCCCCCCGGCATGACCCGGAAGTGCCGACTCAAAACGGTACAGGCGCGACCATTCGAGTGCAGTGCTGGCGCACAACAACAGCGCCAGCCCACCCCAGAAGAGCATGCGACCCCACCAGGCGGGACGCTCCGGGGCCGGGCTGCGCGGCGCCTCGCCCGCGCGCATCCAGCGCGCCAGGGCCGCCAGCCAGGCGTACACGGCTGCCACCACGCCCCACCACACCGAGAAACCCAGCGCAAAGTAGCTTCCGTCGGCCAGCCAGGCGCCCAGTCGCCCCGCCCAGTTGTGCACGGCCCCGGTGCCCACCCCGGAGGTGGACCAGGCCGCATCCTGCGGCGAATAACTCAGCAAGGCCAACAGCCACAGCACCAGCGCCAGCAGGCCCAGCGCCAGACCCGCCTCTTGCCCCAGGCGGGGTACGGTGCGGGGGGGAGACTTGTCAGAGGAAGACGCGTTCAGGGTATTGAGCGAATAGGTCATAGGCGTGCGGGCGCAAGCTTACCGCATGCACCAGGGCCTCAAAACCGCTGCCGTGGCCGCCTCACCCCAGGGTTTGCAAGGGCGTGCGTAGCAGCGTGGCGCCGGTGGGCAGGGTTTCGATGAAACCACGGTTTTCCAGGTCTTTCATGACGCGGCTGACCATTTCGCGCGAAGCACCAATGGTCTTGGCCAGGTCCTGGCGCGAAATCTTGTTTTCAATGATTTGCTGGCCCTGGGCATTGGTATGGGCCTGCTCAATGAGTGCATGGGCCACGCGGCCGTACACATCCAGCAGCGCCAGCGACTCGATCTTGCGGTCGGCCTGGCGCAGGCGCTTGACCAGTCCGCGCATCAGCACCAGGCCCATGGACGCGTTTTCCAGCAGGCAGCGGGTGAACTCCGCACGCCCCAGCACCAGCACGTCGGTCTGCACCTCGGCGCGCACGGTGGCCGAATGGGGCTCGTTGTCGATCAGGCTCATTTCCCCCAGGTAGTCGCCCTGCCCCAGGGTGGCCAGGATCACTTCGCGCCCCCGGCTGTCGGACGCCATGACGCGGGCGCGCCCGGTCAGCAGCAAAAACAAGGCATCGGACTTCTGGCCCTGTGCCACCAGCACCTCGCCACGCTTGTAGCGCCGCTTGACCACCGCTGAGCTCAGAGCCTCGGCCTGCGCCACCGTCAGCCGGGCAAACAAGGGCACCCTGCGCATAAGATCCAGGTTGGTCAACATTGCCATTGCAGCATCTCCTCAGATCGTGGGGCCGCTCATGGCAGCCGCTGATTGTTTTTGTCAATGAACGTGACAGGCAGCGGGACAGGGGGCAGGAGTCCGCACTTGGTTGATACTTACGTCCTTGACCTCCTTGTCGTGGCCCCGCACTTGCGCGCCACGAACGCACCAACCCGAGCTTTTACCATGTCCAACGCCTTGCACGCCAAAGTCCTGATCCTCGGCTCCGGCCCCGCCGGTTACACCGCCGCCATTTACGCCGCGCGCGCCAACCTGAACCCGGTGCTCATCACCGGCATGGCGCAGGGCGGACAGCTCACCACCACCACCGAGGTGGACAACTGGCCCGCCGACGTGCACGGCGTGCAGGGCCCGGCGCTGATGGAGCGTTTTTTGCAGCACGCCGAGCGCTTCAAGACGCAAATCATCTTCGACCACATCAACAAGGTCGATTTCAGCCAGCGCCCCTTCACCCTTACGGGCGACAGCGGAACCTACACTTGCGACGCGCTCATCATCGCCACGGGTGCCTCGGCCAAGTACCTGGGCCTGCCCTCCGAAGAAGCCTTCATGGGCAAGGGCGTGTCGGCCTGCGCCACCTGCGACGGTTTCTTCTACCGCGACCAGGAGGTCTGCGTGATCGGCGGCGGCAACACCGCCGTGGAGGAGGCGCTGTACCTCTCCAACATCGCCAGCAAGGTCACGCTGGTGCACCGCCGCGACAAGTTCAAGGCCGAACCCATCCTGGTGGATCACCTGATGGAAAAGGTGGCAGCGGGCAAGATCGTGCTCAAGACCTTCTACACGCTGGACGAAGTGCTGGGCGACCAGACCGGCGTGACCGGCATCCGCATCAAGCACACGCAGAGCGGCGCCACCGAGGACATTGCGCTGCAAGGCTGCTTCATCGCCATCGGCCACGCGCCCAACACCGACATTTTCCAGGGTCACCTGGAGCTGGAGAACGGCTACATCGTCACCCAGGGCGGTCTCAAGGGCTTTGCCACACAGACCTCGGTGCCTGGCATCTTCGCCGCCGGCGACGTGCAGGATCACATCTACCGCCAGGCCATCACCAGCGCCGGCACGGGCTGCATGGCAGCACTCGACGCACAGCGCTTCCTGGAGCAACAGGGCTGACCAGCCCACCCAGCAAGCCACCCCAAGGGGCTGGCCATGGATGAGGCAAATGCGCTACAATGGCAGGCTTTGCTGCATCCATGGCTCGTGAGAGCTGCGGCAGATCGGGATACCGCCACCCTTTTCATGGCGAGGTGAGGCTGAAGCGAGACGGGCACCGCAAGGGGCTTGTCGCCAGTAACAGCCGTTTATGTATCGGAGTGTCCACAATGGCACGCGTATGTGACGTCACGGGCAAGAAGCCCATGGTCGGGAACAATGTTTCCCACGCCAACAACAAAACCAAGCGCCGGTTCCTGCCGAACCTGCAATACCGTCGTTTCTGGGTCGAGAGCGAGAACCGTTGGGTGCGCCTGCGCGTTTCCAGCGCTGCCCTGCGCCTGATCGACAAGAACGGCATCGACTCCGTGCTCGCAGACCTGCGTGCACGCGGCCAGGCTTAAGGAGAAGCACCATGGCAAGCAAAGGCGGACGCGACAAGATCAAGCTGGTGTCCACGGCCGACACCGGTCACTTCTACACCACCACCAAGAACAAGAAGACCATGCCCGACAAGATGTCGATCATGAAATTCGACCCCAAGGCGCGCAAGCACGTCGAATACAAGGAAGCCAAGCTGAAGTAATTCGGCAGGGGACCTGAACAAAAAACCGCCCGGCTATACCGGGCGGTTTTTTTATGTCGCACCGCAGCGCCCCAAGGCGCTGCAGAGTCGTCAATTGATGTCGCGGCAGACGGTGTAGGTCTGGTCTTCGCTGTAGGCCGTTGCAGCACCGCCAGGAACCACGTTGTTCGCCCCCTCGGTTGCGCGGAAAGAGCCATTGTCAGGACGACCGTCGTCCAACTGCACATCCAGAGCCGCCGCAGCCTTGCCTGGTACGCTACCCAGGCAGACCATGACTCGATCGGCAACACGCCCTTGCACAGCCTCATTGGTCACACCCAAACGGCCACCCCATGCATTGACAGGAAGCGCATTGAAGCCCACATCCGAAGGGTCCCCGGTAATGAAACCCGCGGCTTTCAGATGCCTGAAAAACTCATCGCCCTCACCACCACCAGTGAAGGTCTGGGCTGCGGTGATGCCAAGGACACCATTGTTGTTGCCTGCGGTCATCCCTGCCCAGGCATTTCCGCGCCCTGTCAAATTGCCAACAGGCCCATCATCCCCCGGAACCTTGCGATATCGATCCAGATAGCTGTTGTACGCCGCCACAATGCCATTCATGTCATTGGCCGCGTTCTTTACGCGCCCGTTCTCGATCAGTTCCTGACCTTTGAGCACACCGCCCAACAGCAGGCCGATGATGACCAGAACAATGGCGATTTCCACCAGCGTGAAGCCGGACTGGGCCTTGCGACCCGCGCGGCGCATGGGAAGTGATTGCATCAATGAATCTCCTGTAAACAAACGGCAGGCAACCCCAGCGGCCACCCATGTAACTTATTATGCAGAGGCATCGTGCCCCGCAACAGTCAAATTTCTTGACGCTCCTGCGGCAGCGCACTCAGAGCCTGCGAGATTTTCAGTTCCAGCAATAGACTCAACACAGTGAGGCGCCCATGCCCTGCGTACAAATGCAACGAAACGATTGGAGTCGAAGGTCATTTCGCGGGGCCAGTTTGCGTTGAGTGAGGGCAGGATGAGCCGTCGATCTCGGCCTCTTTTGCGCGCTTCAGCGTCCCAAGGCGAAGCTCGATCATCCGCTTCAAATATTTGATTGTGTCGCCATACAGCCTCACTTTGCGTGAGCCACGTAATCCCTGAGTACGCCATCCATCCGCGCTTGCCAGCCCGCGCCGGTGCTTCGGAAATACTCCACCACCTCGGGGCTGTAGCGCACCGAAATTTGCACCTTGGTGGCCTCGGATTTTGGACGCCCGCCCTTGTTGACTGTGGCGCGCGCCAGCATGGCGTCTGTCAGTTCTGGCAGATCGTCGTATTCGGAGGCCTGAATTTGGTGGGCATCAACCTTTTTCAGATCAGATCCCAAGGAGCGGGCCGATGCGGTCTTTTTCGCGGTCATTGGCTTTCCTCATGCTGAAGATGTGGCGATCCGCGCCACGCGGCGTGTAGCCCACCACCACCATGCGCCCGGCCAACAGGCCGTAGCAGATGATGCGGGTTTCACCATAGTCCTTGCGTGTGTCTTCGACTTCAACCGTGGTGCCGCCAAACACGGCGGCGGCATCTGCAAAGTCCAACCCGCGTTCTTGCAGGGTTTTACTGCGCTTGGCCAAGTCGAATGTCACATTCATCAAGTTATTGTAGCTACAATAACCAACCCTAGCAAGGCATCAGACGCTGCGCATCTCCAGCGCCATCCGCGTGGTCAGCCCCAGATGCTGTTCATGTCAAAAGGCATACGGAATTCATGCCACTGTTTGTTCACAGGCACTCAGACGCGGCCAGCGGAACACACAACACAAACACCACGCCCTGAGCTTCCTCGCTGGCCTGCAAATCGCCACCCGCTTCGCGCAGCGAGCGCCGCGCCTGGTACAGCCCCATACCCGAGCCCGTGGGAGACTTGAGCGGCTCGAACGCCCTGCGCGGCCACGGTGTGGCCAAGTGCGGGGTATGCAAGCGCGCTTGCAGTGCGCCCTCATGCGCCGTGCATTCGCAACGCAGCGGCACGCCCCCATGGCGTGCCCTGCTGTCGCGTGCGAGGTTGGAAAAAATATTGTCCAGCGCACGCTCCAAGGCCAGGGCCTGGGCAGGCTCCAGCACCAGTGGCGGCATCGCGCTGCCCTCGCCCGTGCCCATGTCGATGGCCAGGCCCGCCAGTTCTGCCGCGTTGTGCAGCAGGTCCAGGGCCTGGACGGGCGGTTCGTCGGCGGCGGGCGCCTGCGTTGGCGCCTCGGTCGCAGCCAGCAGCTTGTGGGCACGCGCCTGCAGCAGGGGCGCCTGGCGCTGCAGGCGCTGCGCCAAACGCGGGAGCTGCTCGGGCGTGGCGGCACCAAACTCCTCGGCCAGCAGGCCCACCCATTGAGCGAGGTTGCGCATGTCGTGCTGCCAATACAACTGCACCTGCGCGCGCTGCGCCAGCGCCACGGCCACCGCCTGGGTGCGCTCGCGCATGCGCGAGAGCCAGGTTTGCGCAAACACGTCCAGCACGGCCAGCGCCAGCACCCGCGCTTCGTCGGTGCGGGCCACGTCGGCCCAGCGCAGTTCGATCTGGCAATCCGGCCCGGCGCTGAGCGTCTGGCGCGGCCAGTGGTCAGCCAAGGGCTGCCCCCATTGGCCGCGCACCGCGTCGCCAAACCACACCCCCTCCCAAGCGATGCCCACAATGCCCGAGCGCTCCAGAATGGGCCAGGCACGCTCGGGCCAGCGCAGCGGGTGCATGTCTGCGGGCAGGGCCAGCAGCTCGGCCAGGCAGCGGCGCACGCGCCGGCCACGGTGCCACACTGCCCACGCGGCGAGCAGCAGCACCAGCCCCAGGGCCACCAGCATCCAGGGCAATGAACTCATGCAGTGGTCCCTGGGTTGGCATCTGGCGATGCCTGGCGCTGGATGCCAAATTTCTTCATGTGGTAGTAGAGCTGCTCCCGCTCCAGCCCGAGGGCGCGGGCGGCGGCGGCCACGTTGAAGCCGTTGCTGCCCAGCACGTGGCGGATGAGCTGCTCGGCCGCCTGGTCGCTGGCCTCGCGCACGCCCTCGGACAACTGCGCGCGCACGGACAGGTTCAGCCGCCCCTGGGCCCACAGCTCCTGCTGGCGCAGGGAGAACCACGCCGCGCGCTCCAGCGCCTGGCGCAACACCGCCGCCGTCACGGGCTTGGTCAGAAAGTCGAAGGCACCCGCGTGCACCGCCTGCTGGCCCACGGTCTTTTCATGCTGGCCGGTGAGCACGATGGCATGCAGCACCGGCCACCGCGCCACCAGTTGCGACAGCAGTAGCAAACCTTCATCGGGACGGCTGGGGCGCGGCGGTAGCCCCATGTCCAGCAGCGCCACACAGGCCTGGCCCTTGGGGACTTCGCGCTCCAGCAGTTGCAGTGCCTGGCTGCGGTCGTGCGCCACCAGCACGGGCCAGCCCTCATCCTGCAAAGACTGCGCCACCCAATCCGAGAGCACCGGATCGTCCTCGACCCAGAGCACGGGGCAGCGGCCCGGTGCCTTCGGGGGCGACGGTGCCGGGGCGGCCTCAGTCATGGTCGCCCAACAAGGCGGCCACCGTGGGACCAATGGCCACGGCAAAGCCGACAAACAACAGCACGAACCCCCCTACCACGCGCAGCAACAGCCATTGGCTGGCGGTATCTGCCGACACCGCCAGGCTGGCATAGCCCGCCAGCAGCAACACGATGCCCGCCACCTGCTGCCAGCGGCGGCGCTGCTTGCGCGTGCGCAAGGCCCGGTGCAGGCTGATGCGAGCGTAGGCGGAATCTTCAAAACCCTGGGGCATGAGCGTTCAATGGCTATCACCCGTTACGGGGATGGGCAGGTGGCCGCCTGGCAGAAAAACACGCTTGCCACAAAGAAGCGTGAAGTGCCAACGGGCTGCACCACCACCTCGTCAAACTGTGTTCCAGGCGGAGTCAGCGCGAGGTTTGTCAGCTGCGGAGAAGCAGGCATCGAGGTGGTGACATGCACCGACTGGATCAGGTTGCCTAGCGTGACCCCATCTTTCTTGAAGGTGATGGAGACAGCCACTGTGGTGTTGGATATGCCCAGCAGGCCCAAGGCGAAGCCCTTCGCCGTTTTGCCTGTGCCCAGGCGGAAGCTGAGGGATTCGGATGAATCCAGCGCCCGGTTGCTGCTGTTACCCGCGCCACACCCCGAACTGCACACGCCAAGGGCTTGGTAAGGGCCATCGGTGCTGATCTCTCCCCCCGTTGAGCTGATACGCACCGTGCCCAAATCAGTCGTCGGAAGATCAATGAACGTCAGGCCCGAGCCGTTGCCTTTGGTATCGATGGCATTGGGGTTTTCCAGCAGCTTTTTGATCACATCGCCGGTTACGGACCCTGCCTCCGGCCAGTCTCTCGCCTCCCTGCCTGCCGCGAGGATAAGCTGGGAAATGGTCTCGAACAACAGCAAGTCGTCAAAATGCGCTGGCGCGCTCGCCGAATCGAGATCCACGACATTCTCATCGCGCTGGACAAAGGGGGGCACAGGTGCCGGAGGAACGGTCGGTGCCTGCGCATTGACAAGTTCATCCGCACTGGCAGGAACCGGAACACGCCCACCTCCAGGCAACCACGCACCCTGGCCACTGGCGCCATGGCTGACCAACACCCATGCCATCTGCGTTTGGTTGACACCACCCACACGCACACCAAGACCCGGTCGGGTTGCAGGGTCGAGATAGGTACCCGCGCCAGGCCCGGGCAGCACATCATGGGCTGCTGTGCACTGAAAATTGGGCGCCGTCGGAGCAGCCGGTGAACTTTCCACCGTATCGCATTCGGTCATGTCGGCCCCTCTGTCACGGGTCATGCCCGTGGGGCCGTCGTACACGCGGTAAGAAATTTTTCTTCCCCAGGCATCCAGGGCATCGTCGGCGCGCAACCCCAGACTCACCCAGGGCACCGTTCCATCGCGGTTGGTGCAAAGATCCACTGCTGTGGGCGGTACTGCCAGCCCAGCATCCAAAGCCCCGGCAGCCGGGCATGGCAAGCGCCCCTGGGTGGCCACAAAGGCATGCAGCGCTGCGCGAACGCGTTCCATGCGCACCTGGGTCTGTGTCACCCGTTCTTTGCGATCTTCTACCTGCCGCGCCATGCGAATGGCCAGCGTGGTTGCCGCCACCACCAGGAGCGTCACAATCATCGCAAGCGCAATTCCGCCCAGCTGCCTGGACCGCCAGGACTGCGTACAGAGTGGGGATGTTTGCATGGCCCTGTAGGGAATAACGTGGCGTCAGGGCGTCTTGCGGGGCCCCAGGCCCGCAGCCATGGCTACCGATATGACCGTGGGTCGCAACACGATGTCGTCGAAATATGCTGCGGGATTTTCTGCGTACTCGGCATCGATATAGAAATCACCAGGAGCTCCGGTACGCGGAGGAGACGCATTGAAGTTGAGGTTCTCCAAAGGTCCAGGACCGGGCCCATTGGCTGCATTCAGGTACACCCCTTCAGCAGTGTAGCCGCCGACCCTGTTGGCTCCATGGCTGATCAGCGCAAGAGCCGCTCCCGTCATCCCGGTTCGCGACGCCAGTTCAGGCGCAGCCCCAGGGTTACAGGCATTGGCGTTGCACACCCGAAAACCACTGGCCTGCAAAAAAGTCTGAATCTGTGGGGTCATGGTGGCCGGATCAAGACTGTGCATATCCATCCCTGCAGGGCGCGTCAATGCCGAAGCGGCCACCGTGGCGCCAGCCCAAACCCGGTAGGTGATCATGGTGTTCCAGGCGTCCATCGCATCACCCTGCGCCAACCCCAGAGTACGCCAGGGCACCACCCCATTGTCCAGGCCGGCGGCAGTGCAGGCGGCAGTCCCTGGGTGGGGTTGTTCCAAGCCTTGCTCTGGGTTGCCAGCCGCCAAAGCACCGTTCGCCGGACACGGCAGTCGACCATTGACCACCACAAACCGCACCATGGCCTGCTCCAGCGCCTCCAGCTTGGCGCGGGTTTCCTTGCGGCGGTTGTTGTCCAGAAAAGTGTTGGTGGCGGGCAGGAAGACCGCAGCCAGCAGACCCACGATGAGCAGGACCAACGCCATCTCGACCAGCGAAAAGCCGCGCACCCCGTCCCCTCCGGCATGTGGAGGCCGTGATGTTGTGATGGCAGAACCGCTTGCTATATTTTTCATAGCTATTTGCGCTTGTGGATTGTGCGTTACCGCCCTATTTTTTATGCAACGTCCCTGGCGCCACCACGTCGTTCAGAACGGCGCCGGTGTCGCTGACCTGCTGCCCAGGGCGCAGCACGATGTCGCTCTCGCCGCTCAGGCGCAGGCGCACTTCGCCATGGTCGATGTGCACGGTGCGGCCCGCAAAGGGTTCACCGTGCTGCAGCATCTGGCCGTTGATCCAGGCGGTGGCGTTCTTGCGGCTCAGGGCCAGGCCGTCCAATTGGAAAACCGGGGGCGGAGCCTGCGGGGCCGACGCGGTGGGGGCTGTTGTCTGATCCACGCCGCCCGGTGGTGCTTTGCGCGCCGCCTCGATGCTGGCGCGCTGCTGCGGGGTGTAGAAAACGCGCGGCCACAGGCCGGCTGCTTCGGGGTCGCTGGGCTGCGGCACTGCACTGGCGGCGCCCGCCGGGCCCGCCAGCAGGCAGCCCCATGCGGCCAGCAGGGCGGCAAGGCGATGGGGCGCTGGAGCAGGGGATGGCATGGCGGCGTACCTCAGGGTGGCCTACTTCGGGCCATTCTGGTCGGCACCAGAAAGCGGGTCAATGTGCAGAAAGTTGACACGGCAGCGCGCCGAAAGGCCCTCGGGCGTGGGTTGCTCGAACACGCAACCTGCCACACGCGAGACGAGGGCATGGCGCGATCGCAGTTGCTCCAGCACACGCAGCACCTCGATCTCGTGCACACGTGCAAACTGCAGTTCCAGCACATGGCGCTGCACGCGCGCCTGGGCGACGGCCGCCTGGGGCAGTTCCACGGCTTCAGGCGCGGCCAGGGTGAAGCTGACCTGGCCCTGCAGATCCTGCTGCTGGAGGATGCGCAAGAGGTCCTCCACCCACACGGCACGCGGCTCGCCCCCCACCAGGCCGGCGGCCACCATCTGTTGGTACTGGCCCAGGTGGTTCTGCACGTCGGCTTGTTCGGCGCGGGCTTCCTCAAGCTGGCCTTGTGCGGCCTGCTGCGCAGCCTCGGCCTGTTGCCAGCCAGGGTAGAGGAAATGGCGTACGCCCCACAGCGCCAGCACGGCCACCAACTGGGCCACCAAGACGCCCGCCAAGACCAAGACAGCCGGCCGCACCAACGGAAAGACCACAGGCCACAGGCGCTTCATGAGGGCTCCCCTCCATCGGCAGCAGCGCGCGGCCCCAGGCACCAGCGCCAGGCGCTGGCGGCGGCGTCGGTGGTGGCATTCTGGCCGCCCGCCAGGGCCGTGGCGCTTTCCAGGCGCACCGGGTCGGACTTGACCTGCCATTGCGGCCAGGCGGCCACCGACTGGCCCAGCGCCTCCAGCAACGCCTGGCGCTGGCGCGGCAGCAAACCGCCTTCGGGGCGGATTTCAAACTGCCATTCAGCCTGCAAGGGCGCATCGCCGGGTACCGCCGGAGCGGCCTGCGTGCCTGTGGCCTGCGCGCCGGGGCAGGCCTGGGCACGCAGGGTCTGCTCGGTGCGCACCAGTTGGGCCTGGGGGTGGGCCTGCAGCAACTGCCCCAGCATCCACAGCGGCTGCGCGGGGTCCAGGCCCTGCTGCAGTTCCAGGCGCTGCACGTCCAGGGCCAGGCGCAGCAGCGGCACGTTGATCTGGCGCTGTGCCAGGTCTTGGCGGAGGGCCTGGGCCTGGGCTTCCATGCTGGCGGCCTGCTGCACGCGGGCGCGGCTTTGCTCTGCGCCCCCCAGCAAGGCCTGGCCCTGCAGCGCCAATCCGGCCAGCCCGGCCAGCAGCACGACCACCGTGGCCACCCTGAGGCCCTGGCGCGCGCGCTGGGCCAGGTGGTGGCGGCGCACACCCGCAGCAGCCAGTTGCCCCGGCGCACGCTGGCCCGCCTGCGCCAACACTTCGGCCAGCAGGCTGGCGGCCTTGCGCGGCGCTACGGCGGGCAGCAGCGCAAGCCCCTGGTTCTGCAGGCTCTGGCCCAGTTCAGGCGAGGCGTCCATGGGCAGAACCTGCGGCCTGGTATCGCGCCCGATGGTGCGGTTGTCGGCCAGGTATTTGAGGGTGAGCGCCACCTCGCGGGCCTGCAGCTCGGGTTCGGTTTCCAGCAGCAGGCGCGAGAACACGGGCACCCGGTCGTGCAGCAGCACCATGCGCATGCCATAAGGCAGGCACAGGCACAGCAGCAGCCAGCCCGGGCGCGGCAGGTGGGCCTGGCGCACAGCCCAGTGGGCCAGAAGGTAGCTCAGCGTCCAGACGCCCTCGATGGGGTGCTGCGCCTGCACCAGCGCATCGAGCTGCCCCATCAGCGCCGAGGACGAAACGCCCACGGCATGCAACGCAAAGGGTTTGGGCAACAGCGGCTGCGCCGAGGCGCCCTCCCAGCTTGCGTGCAGCGCCACATCGGGCAGCAAGGCCTGGTACCGCACCTGGATGTAGCTCTGCCGGTCCCCACCCATGAGGCCGGGCACCTCGATGCGCACATGGGTCTCTTCGACCAGGTCGGCCACCACGCGCACCCCAGAGGTTGCACCGGGCGGCGCGGGCAGGGCCTGGCCCCTGCCATCAAGCCACTGCGCCTGCGCCGGGTTGACCAGCAGCAGGTGGGTGCGGGAGGTGGAGCGCAACGTCATGCCCGGATCTTGGAAATGGTGTCGTAAATGGGGCCCAGCACGGCCAGCATGATCCAGCCGAGGATCAGGCCCAGCACCACGGTGAGCACCGGCTCGATGAGCGCCTGCACGCGGCCGATGGATTCATCGATGTCGCGCGTGAAGAAGTAGCTCACGTTGGCCAGGGCTTCATCGAGCGCACCCGTGGCCTCGCCCACGCGCAGCATGCGCACCACGAGCGAGGGGAAGAGGTTTTCCATGGCGAAGGCGTCACTGATGGAGGTGCCGGTGGCAATGCGCTCCCGGGCGCGCGCCAGGGCGCGCTGCACGGGCAGGTTGCTGGTGATTTTTTCGCAATAGCCCAGCGCCTCGATCACCGGGATGCCGGTGCGGTACATGAGCGCAAAGCTGTCCATCAGGCGCGCGAGGATGATCTTTTTGATGACCGGCCCCACCGCCGGAATGGCCAGCACCGCCTGGTGCAGCTTGAAGCGCAGTTGCTCGTTGGCGCGCGCGGCCAGCGCCACGCCCACCACCAGCGCCACAGGCGTGGGCAGGATGAGCCACCAGTAGCCCACAAAGGCCTCTGACAGCCAGATCAAGAGCCGCGTCTGCAGCGGTATCTCCTGCCCCATGTTGCGGATGAAGCTGACCAGTTGCGGCACCAGGTACACCATGAGGAACACCACCACGCCGGAGATGGTCACGGTGACGAACGCCGGGTACATGAGCAGCTTCTTGGTCTGCGCCGCCAGCTCGGCCTGCCATTTGAGCGACCGCACCAGTTCCCCCATCACCTCGGCCAATTGGCCGGTGATTTCGCCCGAGCGCACCAGGTGCACCATCACGTCGGTGAAGATGCCCGGGTCCTGGGCCATGGCGTCGGCCAGGGTGCTGCCGTTCTGGATGCGATCCATCAGGCTGGCGGCCACCTGGCGCAGCTCCAGGCTGTCGGCGCCGTCGCGCAGGTCCTGCAGGGCGCCGATCAGCGGCACGCCTGCGCGCAACAGCATCTGCATGTGGAACAGCAGGTTGATGAGCTCGCGCGCAGGCAGGCTGGCCAGGCGCAGGGCGCGGCTGCGCACCGTGGAAAAGCGGATCAGCGACAGGCCCGAGGCGCGCAACTGCGCCTGCAGGTCGGCCTCGTGCAGGGCAGTGAGTTCGCCCTTGACGATTTCGCCGCCCTCGTTGATGGCGCGGTAGCGGTAGCGTGGCATGCGCGCTGTGCTCCGCTATAGGCGCGTAGTCAGATCGACCACCCGGCCCACCTCTTCCACCGTGGTGACGCCTTCGAGCACGCGGCGCAGGCCGTCTTCGGCCATGGGCGCAAAGCCGTGGGCCATGGCATGCGCAGTCAGTTCACCCAGGGTGGCGTTGCGGGTGATGAGTTCGTCCAGCAGGCTGTCCATGCGCAGCAGCTCCATGATGGCCAACCGCCCCTTGTACCCTTGAAATCCGCAGGCCTCGCAACCACCGGGGTGTGCACGGTACACCGTGCGCCCGATGGCGTCGGCGCCGATGAGGCGCGCTTCGATGCCGCCCTCGGTGACCTGCACCTCCTCGCGGCAGTGCACGCACACGCGCCGCACCAGGCGCTGGGCCACGATGCCGATGATGTTGCCCGCCATCACCTCGGGCGAGACGCCCAGGTCCTTGATGCGCTGGAAGCTGCGCAGCGCCGAGTTGGTGTGCAGCGTGGAGAACACCTGGTGGCCCGTCATGGCGGCGCGGAAGGCCATTTCGGCGGTGTCCTTGTCGCGCACCTCACCCACCAGAATGATGTCAGGGTCCTGGCGCATGAGCGAGCGCACGCCGTCGGAAAAGTCGATCTTGCTGCCGTCCGAGATGGAGGTCTGCCGGATACACGTGATGGGGTACTCGACCGGGTCTTCCAGCGTCATGATGTTGACGCTTTCGTCGTTCATGTGGCTGAGCACGGAGTACAGCGTGGTCGTCTTGCCCGAGCCGGTGGGGCCGGTCACCAGGATGATGCCCTCGGGCCGTGCCAGCATCAGGTCGAGCAGGTAGTACTGGTCCTCAGTCAGCCCCAGCTTGCTGTATTCGACGATGCCGCGCTTGGCATCGAGCACGCGCAGCACGAAGTTCTCGCCGTGGATGGTGGGCTGCACGGCGGCGCGAAAATCCACGCTGCGCCCGCCGATGGACAGCGACACCCGCCCGTCCTGCGGTGCGCGGCTCTCGGCAATGTTCATGCCCGCCACCAGCTTGAGGCGCACCAGCATGGCGTTCCAGTAGCGGCCATGCAGCACGCGCACCTGGCGCAGCACGCCGTCGATGCGGTAGCGGATACGCAGGAACTGGCCCTCGGGCTCGAAGTGGATGTCCGATGCCAGCTTGTGCACCCCATCGGACAGCAGCGCGTCCACCAGGCGCACCACCGGGTGGCTGTAGCCGCCCTGCCCCTGCGAGAGCGAGGCCATGTCGATCTGGCCGGTCTCGATCTCCTGGATGATGCCGTCGATGGACAGCTCATAGCCATAGAACTGGTCGATGGCCGCCAGCACATCGGCCGCACTGGCCAGGCGCCACGAGATCGACACCCCCAGCCCCACGTGCGCCCGGATCTGGTCGCCCGCGATGATGTCGTTGGGCTTGGGGCTGGCCAGCACGAGCTTTTGCGCCTCGGGCTGGAACGACACCGGAAACACCTGGAAGCGCAGCGCCATGGCCTTGGGCAGGCGCGCCAGCGCCTGCGGGTCGGCCAGCACCGTCTGCAACTGGATGGTCTGCTGGCCCAGCGTCTGGCCCAGGGCCTCGCGCATGGCCTCTTCAGTGACAAAGCCCAGTGCGATCAGCGCGTCGCCAAGCTGCTTGCCGGTCTTGCGCTGCTCCAGCAGCGCGATCTGGATCTGGTCGGCTGACACCAGCCCCATGTGCTGGAGCCTGTCGCCCAGGCGCATGGGTGGCTGGCCCGTGGCCGGTGCGTTCGGCGCGGCAGCGGTCTGTGCTTCGCTCATTGCGCCCACAGCTCCTGCAACTCGTCGATGCGCCGCTCCACCGCGCGCAGTGGCACGCCCGACGCCCCCGAAGCACCCTGTTGCAACGCCTGGCGGTACATGCGCACGGCCTCCTCGTAGCGCCGCGCCTGGTCCAGCGCCACAGCCAGGTTGTAGGCGTAGGCGGCATGGCCGGGGGCGAGCGACTGCGCCAGCGTCAGCGAGCCCAGGGCCTCGGGCCAGCGTCCCTGGCGGCCCAGCAGGTTGCCCAGCGCGGCCTGCGCCGCTGCATCGCGCGGGCGGGCCTGCACCCATTCCTGCAGGCGGCTTTCTGCCGTGGCGGGGTCGGAATCGGACAGGATGGCCAGCATGCCGGTGCGTGCGGTGTCGTTGTCGGGCCAGATCTGCAGGCTGCGCTGATAGGCAGCCCAGGCGGCTTCATGCTGGCGCTGGCGGTGCAGCGACACGGCCAGGCCCAGGGTGGCGTCAGGGTCATCGGGCCGCTCGGCCAGCACCTGCTGGTACAGCGCCTGGGCCTTGCCAGCGTCGCCCTGGCGCAGGGCGGCCCAGGCGGACTGCAACTGCGCCTGGGCCTGCGAGCGCACCAGTTGCGCTGCAGCAGCGCTGGCGACAGGGCTTGCAGGGGCCGCAGCCTCGGTAGCGGCCGTCAACGCGGCACGGCGCCGGGGTTCGGGCATGAGCGCCTCGGAAGGTTGCGGGCTGGAAGCGTCCTGGGCTGGCGGTGTACGGGCCGCAGGGGGCAGCGCAGTGGCGGCAGAGCGATCCGCCGGTGGCACCAAATCCTGCCTCGCAGGGGTTGCCACCACTGCAGGCACCGCCAACGGGGCAGGCGCAGGAAGGGGCGCAGCAGCCACCGCTTCCACTCCCGGCGCAGAGGCGGCGGGCGCAGTGGAGCCCGGTGCGGAGGCTGCTGGGTCCAGGGGCTGCGAGGCCGCGTCCGGCGGCGGCGCCACCTCCCCCTGTGCGGCGGCGGGTTCGGGCGCAGTGCCTGGAGCCATACCGACGGGCATGAGCCCAGCGCGCTGCTGCGATACCCAGTATTGCCAGCCCATCCAGGACAGCACGGCCAACGCCAGGCCTGCGATCAGCCCCCACACCATGCGCCGCCCGCGTGCGCCGTTGCGCTGCGGCGGTGCCGCAGCACCCACCATGGCCTGTGCGGCCTCGCGCGCCGCTGCGGGCGCCCTGGCGGGTGCCGCCGTTGCGGGGGTGGTGGCGCCCGCCACGTTGGCGGCAGGGGCTGGCGCACGCGCTGGCGCCGCAGTCCGCGGTGCTGGTGCCGCAGGCTCGGAAGTGGGCTGGGGCGGTGCCACCGCTTCAGGGGCTGGCGCTGGTTCGGCAGGCGTCGCGGGCGCTTGTGCCACAGCGGGCTCGGGCGCCGGGGCCAGCGTCAGTTCCAGCCCCTCGGGTGCTGAGGGCGATGTTGGCTCCGTGGCCTGCGCCTGATCCGACGGCGCTGCGCGCGGATCCACGGCTTCCAGCGCCAAGGGTCTGTTTTGGCTGCGCTGCAGGGCTTCGAGCAAAAGGCTCATGGCCGGCCTCCGGCAGCGGGTTCCTGCACAGCGGGAGCAGGCTTCATGCGCTCGGGCATGGGGCGCAGCGCTTCGCTCAGGTGCGGCTCAAAGGACTGGTGGTCCGCCGTGAGGCTGGCACTGGACACCACCGTGGGCCGCAAAAAGATGACCAGTTCGCTCTTGCTGCTGGCCTTTTTCTTGTATTTGAACAATTCGCCCAGGCCCGGCACGCTGCCGATGCCTGGGGTCTGATCGGTAGTGCCCGACACATCGTCACGCATCAGCCCGCCCAGCACGGCCGTGTCGCCCGAGCGCACCTTGATGACCGACTCCATCTCGCGCGTCTGGATTTGCGGTATGCGGCTGCTGATTTCCGACACATTGATGCCATCGTTGCGCGCCTGGGCTAGGTAGATGGGCACAGCCGGGTCTTCCACGTAGCTGACCACGCGCGAGAGCGTGGGCCGCAGGATCAGCGTGACCTCATCCCCCTCGCCCACCTGCGGCATGACGCTCATGACCAGGCCCACCGACACCGTGTTGGGCGTGGAAGAGAGCGTGAACGTAGGGGCAGAACCGGACGATCCGGGCGTGTAGTTGGCCGAGAGCGTGAAATACACCAGATCCTCGGTGACCTTGAGCAAGGCAGCCTGGTTGTTGAGCGCACTGATCTTGGGGCTGGACAGCACCTTGGTGTTGCCAAAGGACTCCAGCAGGCGCAGCGCCACAAACAACTGCATGGTGCTGTTCTCACCGATGCGCGTGTATCTGGGCGTGAGATTGGCCATGCTGGGAATGACGCCACTGACCGGCACGCCCGAGGGCATGGCCGTACCCGCAGGCCCCACCTGGAGCAGGGGCAGACCGTTGCGCACCAAAGACCAGTTGATGCCCTGCTGGTATTCGTCGGTCAGATTCACCTCGACGATGGTGGCCTCGATCATCACCTGGCGGCCCGCACTCTTCATGACACGGTCGACGAACTCGCGCACGCGCATGTGCTGGCGGTAGGTGGCGCGCACGGAGATGACGCCCGTTTCCGGGTTGGCGATGACGGAGGCAGACTCCCGGAACCGCGCAGGCGCCGGGGCGGGCGTCACCGGCGCCGCAGCCCCGGCAGGCGCCGAAGCTGCGGGCGCTGGTGCCGCTGCCGGTGCAGCAGCCTCTCCCCCCTCAGGAATGATCTTGTCGGTTTCGCGCAGCAGATCGCGGATGTTCTGGGTCAGCGTTTCCCAAAAACGGTTGTGAGAGTTGTTGGTCAGTGTGCTGTTGGAGCTGTTGCCCGCCCCACCCCCGCTGCCACCACGCGCAATGCTGGTGCTGGCGCCGATTTCGCTGCGCGCCTCGCGCGCCACGTTGAGGTAGTCCACCCGGTAGTGGCGCAGCACAGGCGCATCGGGCATGACAAACAGGTTGCGCCCTTCCATCTCGTAGCGCATGTTCACCTGCAGCGCGGCGCGGTCCAGGATCTCGGGCAGGGTCTGGTCGATGGCATTCATGCTCACCGTCCCGGCCAGGTCGGGGTGCACGTCCAGGTTCAGGCGCGCATCGCGGGCAATGGCGAACAGCAGACTGCGGATGTCCACGTTGTGCACGCTGACGGAAAACACGTCGGCCTTGGCCCGCGCGGAGCTGGGCGGGGGCGGCAGCAAGGGCGCATCGACCAGCGCGGGGGGCTGCCCCTGCGCGGCAGCCTGGGGCCGCAGGTGGCCGCCCCCCGGTGCGGGCGCGTTGCTGGCACAGGCGGCCAGGCCCAGGGCCAGCAGCAGCACCAACGCGGGCTTCAGGGAGGGAGGCAGGGTTCCACACTTCATGACGGCACCCGTTCGGGGTAGGTTTCTTCGCGCACGCGCACCAGCGAGCGCGGCAGGGGTTTATGGGTCTTCAGGGCGTCGGGCCATTTTTGCAGGTTTTGCACGGCCTGCGCCCGGCTGGCGTAGCGCCCGGCATACACCGCCCACAGTCCCACCATTTTGCTTTTGTCCTTGTGGCCGGGGTAGGCGCGGTCTTGCACCCACACCTCGGCACCGACCTGGCGGGCCTGCTCCAACAGGCTTAGCGCCCCGGCGGCGCTGTCGGACAGGCCGGTCTGCAGCACCCAAAAATCCTGCGCCGGGTCGTCAAACACTGCACGGGTGTGCAACACCGCCTCGCGCAACGCAGGCGGCACGGCGGCATAGCGCTGCTCCAGGGCTTCCTGCACCGGCACGGGGGCCGCCGCTGCAGCCGGACGCTCGGCCACGGCGGGCGATGGTGGCTGCACAGGAGTGATGGCGACCGAAGTGGGTTCTGCGGGGGGCGTGGGTGCCGCCTCGGCCGAGGCCACAGGCGCGGCCACTGGCGCCGCCACGGGTGCGGTGACCTGCGGCGCGGGCGCCCCAGGCGTTGGCTGCGCCGCTTGCGGAACCGCAGCCACCACCGGCGTGGGGGCACGCTGGCCCAGGCCATAGCCCACAGCCACCCCTGCGCCCAGGCCTGCAGCAGCCAAGGCCAGCCATGCGACGGCACGCGGCCAGCGCACGGCAACGGGCCCTTTGGGGCTGGCGCTGCCGCCCTGAACCTCGGCCACCGCCATGCGCACATGCTCGCGTGCCACCTGGCGCGCGCCCTGGGCAAAGGCCGCCAGCAGGGCCTTGTCGGCCAGCAGGTGGATGGCGCGGATGCGCCCGCCCGAAGCCTCGGTCAGCTCGCGAAGCGCGCGCGCCTCGAACAGCGCCCCGCCCTGCCAGCCCGCACGGCGCAGGCGGTGCTCGATGTAGGCCGCAGCATCGGGGCCGTTCAGGGGTTGCAACTCAAAGCGGTGCACCACGCGGTCGCGCACCTGGCGCAGCTTGGGCAGGGCCAGCAGCGCGTCCAGTTCGGGCTGGCCGAAGAGCACGATCTGCAGCAGCTTGTGCTGGGCCGTCTCCAGGTTGGACAGGAGCTTGATCTCCTCCAGCGACTCGGGCGGCATGGCCTGCGCCTCGTCGATGAGCACCACCGCGCGCCGCCCCTGGGCATGGCGCTGCAGCAGGGCGTGCTGAATGGTCAGCACCAGGGGCTGGCCCTCGGCCGGGGGCTGCAGGCCCCAGTCGGCAATCAGGGACTGCAGAATCTCGCGCGGGCCGAACGAGGGGTTGGCCAGATAGACCAGATCGACCTGATCACCCGGCAGGCGCTCGGCCAGCATGCGGCACAGCATGGTCTTGCCGCTGCCGACCTCGCCCACCACCACCACGATGCCGTCCTCATCGAGCACCGCGTGGTGCAAGGCATCCAGAATGGCACCGCGCGCCTGTCCCTCGAAAAAAAACTTGCCGTTCGGCGTGATGCCAAACGGCGCCTCACCCAAGCGGAAGTATTCAAGGTAGAGGGAAGACAAGGCGAATTCTTTTCAGATCAATGATTTGTGCGCAATTCTTGAAAATGATAGTGCATTCACCCCTGGCACGGGCTGATATGTAACCCCTTGTTTGCACTGGGTGTGGTGCGGACGCAAAAACGGCGTTACTTGCGCTGCCAGACGGCGGCAAAGAACCCGTCGGTCTGGTGGCGGTGCGGCCACAGGCGCACGAAGCGGCTGCCGGACTCGCCGCCGCTGCACAGGCTGGCGGCCTCGGGCACCTTGAGCTGGGCCAGCAGTTCGCCCGCATCCAGCGGCTCGAAATCGCGGTGTGCCTGGGTGAAAGCTTCGGCAATGGCCTCGTTTTCCTGCGGCAGCATGCTGCAGGTGGCATAGACCAGGCGCCCACCCGACTTGGGCAGGCGGGCGGCGCTCTCCAGGATGGCGGTCTGCTTGGCGACCAGCTCCTCCAGCGCCTGGGGCGACTGGCGCCACTTGAGGTCGGGGTTGCGGCGCAGCGTGCCCAGTCCGGAACAGGGTGCATCGACCAGCACGCGGTCGATCTTGCCCGCCAGGCGCTTGACGCGCTCGTCGCGCTCATGCGCGATGGCCGCCGGGTGCACGTTGGACAGCCCGCTGCGCGCCAGCCGGGGCTTGAGCGCGTCGAGGCGGTGGGCCGACACATCAAACGCGTACAAGCGCCCGGTGCTGCGCATGGTGGCGCCGATGGCCAGGGTCTTGCCCCCGGCACCGGCGCAGAAGTCCACCACCATTTCGCCGCGCTTGGCGTCCAGCAGCAGGGCCAGGAGCTGCGAGCCTTCGTCCTGTACCTCGATGGCGCCACGCTCGAACGCGGGCAGCTTGGTCAGCGCGGGTTTGCCCTGCACGCGCAGGCCCCAGGGAGAATATGGTGTTGCTACGGTTTTGATAGCTGCTTGCGCAAGCTCCTTCTGCACCAGCTCGCGTTTTTCCTTCAAAACGTTGACGCGCAGGTCCAGCGGCGCGCTGGTGGACAAGGCCTGCACCATGGGCCAGAACTCCGTGCCCAGCTGTGCCTTGAGCGGCTCCACCAGCCATTCGGGCAGGTTGTGGCGGTGGCGCTCCATCAGGTCGTCCTGGGAGATCGCATCGCACTGGTCCAGCCACTGCTTTTCGCGCTCGTTCAGCGCGGACTTGAGGAAGTCACGCGGCCCGTGCTGGGCCTGCGGGTTGCTGCGGCGCGCCTCTTCGTCCTGCCAGTGGGCAAAGCCCAGGATGGCCAGGCGCCGCTCCTTGGGGCCGCTGCCCGAGGGCGCCAGGTGGTCGAACAGCAGCTTTTTGCGCAGCACGGCATAGGCCGTTTCGGCCAGGGCGGCGCGCTCGCGCGGGCCGAGTTGGCGGTGGTCGCGAAAAAAGCGGGACACCACGGCGTCGGCCGGGTGTTCCAGGGTCAGGGTCAGGCGCACCAGTTCGGCGCAGGCTTGCAAAAGGGCGTTGGGATGCATGGGTGGGATTGTCCCACCCTTGGGGCTGAGCAGGTCAGCGCACGAACACGGGCTCGGCAGCGTGGCGCTTCAGTTCTTCGGGCGAGCTGGCTTCGTCGGCGTCCATCACCAGCATGGGGCCGGGCATGGAGAGGCTGTTTTCCAGCCGGTGGCACAGCGCCAGGCCTTCGTCGGGCTCCAGGCCGGGCATTTCCACGAACAGCAGGTAGGCCCGGCGCCGGGGAAATTCGCGCAACTGCTTGCGCACCAGCCAGGCGCGCGCCACGTTGCGGTAGCGGGCGAGCTGGGTGGTGAGTTCGGTCTGCTCGAAGGGGCTGAGGTCGTGCCGCACCGCACGGGCAAAGAGCGAGGCGCCCGAGAGCTCCTCCCAGGCGCGGTCCTCGGCCTCCTGGGCGCGCTCCAGGCGTTTGCGCCATTGCTTGTAGGCGGCAGCGTCGTGCTCCATGCCGGGGCGCGAAGTTTCCAGTTCGGCCAGCGCCGTGCGCGCCGCCCACCAGCGGCTGTCACCGTCGCCATCCCAAAGCTGCTCCAGGAACTGGAGCTTGCCCTGGCGGTCTTCGTCGGGCAGGCTTTGCACCAGCCCGCGCAGGGCACCCGCATGCCCTGGGCTGCGCTGCAGCGCCAGTGCGTACAGGGGCTGCACCGGCGCGCGCGGATCAAGGTGGCGTGAGAGGCGCGCCAGTTCCACCATTTCGTCGGCATTGCTCTGGGCCTGTTGGGCCGTGAGCTTTTGCACCCGCTCGCGCACCTGCGCCAGCCAGGCGTGGTGCTGCTTCCATTCGGTGGCGTGATCGCGGCACCATT
This sequence comes from Giesbergeria sp., assembly GCA_023150295.1. GTDB lineage: Bacteria > Pseudomonadota > Gammaproteobacteria > Burkholderiales > Burkholderiaceae_C > Simplicispira. Next base: position 49,759 of record JAKLLE010000017.1, read on the forward strand.
GCTTGTCGAAATGGGCGATCCAACGCTTGGCGTCGTCACCCAGCAGTTCCATGGCGCTGCCGCCCGACCATTCGGGCAGGATGGGCGGAGCCTCCAGCGACTCAAGCCGGTCGCGCAGGCCGGGGTGGGTGTCGTCCACGTTGCTCAGGCGCTTGAGGGCCTGGCGCAGTGCATCATTGGCAAAAGCCGGCTCGGGCATACGCGCCAGGCGCTTGCGCAGCGAGCGGTACGGCCCCACAGGCACCGGGTGGTCGGCGGCCTTGCTCCAGTGGCGCTCCCAGAAATGGCGCTCCATCCAGGTGCCGCGCACCTCGATCTCGATGAGTGCGGCGGCGGCCACTTCGCGGCCCACCAGGCGCCCGGCGATGCGGTCGGCCTCGTATTCGTCCTGGCGCGCCAGCGCAAAGCTGCGCGCCGCAAAACGTGGCAGGTACCAGCGCATGAAGGCGTTGGACGCCGCGGCCACGACGTTGCCATCGTCACCCAACCCCTGGTGCATGCGCATCCAGGCCATGCGGGTGCGGTAAATCCAGGCGGCAAAGCGGCCATGGTCGCCACGCAGATGGCCGTACTCGTGGCCCAGCACGGCCAGGAAGCGCTGGCGATCGAGCGCCATCAGCAAGGGCAGGCCGATGGTCAGGTGGTTGACTGCGCCGCCCAGCAGGCCATAGCGCGGCTGTTGACGGATGCATGCGTTGAACTCGTCGTTGAGGTACACGTGGTGGATGTGCGGCCCCTTGATCTTGCGGCGGATGCGCTCCAGGGCCTCGAACAGGGCGGGCGCCTCCACGGCCGTGATTTCGACACCATCGGGCGCATCGCTGCGCAGCCACAGCGCCTGCAGGCTGGTCCACAGCAGTGTCAGCCCGCTGATGAGCACCATCACAAACCCGAACTTGAAGCGCCCCTCCAGCAAGGGCGGCACCGCCCAGACCACCATGCCCAGCGCCAACACCAGGCAACCCAGCACCCAGGCGTAGCCCAGCGCCGCAAAGGCCGCCACGCTGCGGCGGTAAGCGCTGCTGTTTTCGGCGCTGGCGATTTCGCTCATGCGCACCATGTGAACGAAATCGGCCTGGTCCATGCGGCAGCCCTCTCCTGTCGGTGTGATTCGGTCAGGCTACCATGGTACCCGCGCCGGGCGGGGGCGGCGGGGGCATCAGCGGGGGCGGGGCAATTCCAGCACGGCCTCCAGCCCGCCGCCGGTGGCGTTGCGCAGCACCAGAGTGCCTCCATGGCGCAGGGCAATGTCGCGCGCAATCGACAGGCCCAGCCCCGTGCCCCCGCTGGCGCGGTTGCGCGAGGGCTCCACCCGGTAGAACGGCTCCATGACGTGGGCCAGTTCCTGCGCTGGCAGGCCGGGCCCATGGTCGCGCACGGTGATACGCACGGCAGCGCCCTGGTCCAGCACGCTGACCTGCGCGCCGCCGCCATAGCGCAGGGCGTTTCCCACCAGGTTGTCCAGGCAGCGGCGCAAGGCACCGGGCCGCACCTGCAGGGGGGCGCAACGGCCGTCCACGGCGATCTCATGGCCGGTGTCCAGATAGTCGTCGGCCATGCTGTCGATGAGGGCGCGCACATCGACCTTGGCCAGGGGCTCGGCGTGGGCCGCGCCGCGCAGATGCTCCAGCGTGGCGGTGATCATGGCGTCCATCTCGGCGATGTCGCGGCCCATGCGCTCGCGTTCGCTGGCCTGCGCCAGGGCTTCGGTGCGCAGGCGCAGACGGGTCAGCGGGGTGCGCAGGTCGTGCGACACGGCGGCCACAAACCGGTCGCGCTCGGCCAACTGCTGGCGGATGCGCGCCTGCATCTGGTTGAACACCCGGCTGGCCTGGCGGAATTCGCGCGGCCCTTCTTCGGGCACCGGGGGGGTGGCGCCCTCGTGCCCTAGGGCCTGCGCGGCCTCTGCCAGGCGCTGCACGGGCCGCGTCAGCCAGCGCGCCGCCCACCAGGCCGCCGCCACCAGCGCGGCCAGGCGCACAGCAATGTCCAGCGCCAGGCCCCAGCGCAGCGGCGCGGGCGCCTGCAGCATGTCCAGCACGCTCTGCGGCCCCGGCCCCGCCAGCGCGGGCGACGGCCCCGGTGGTGGCGCCATGCGCGACATGCCTGGCGGCTGGGGCGGCTGCAGGCGCAGTTCGAACATCAGCGACAAGGCCAGCACATGGCTGGCCAGCACGGCCAGTACCAGCAGCAGCGTGAGGCGACCGCGCAGCGTGTCGGGCAGCAGCCCTAGCGATGGCATCCGATACGCCCCTGCAGCGACTGCACCTGCAGCAGATAGCCTGCGCCGCGCACGGTGCGGATCATCGAGGGCGCGCAGGCCCCGTCGGCCAGCTTGCCGCGCAGGCGCGAGACCAGCAGGTCGATGCTGCGCTCGAACGCGTCCATGGTGCGGCCGCGCGCCTGCTCCATCAATTGGTCGCGGCTGAAGATGCGCCGGGGCATGCGCAAAAAGGTGCACAGCAGGCGGAATTCGGCGTTGGACAGCGGCACCAGCACCCCTTGCGGAGAGACCAGGTGGCGCTCGACGGTGTGCAGCTCCCAGCCGTCAAAGCGCACCACATCGTCGGTCAAGGCCTGCGGCTGGCCCGCCGAGCGGCGCAGCACGGTCTGGATGCGCGCCACCAGCTCGCGCGGCTCGAACGGCTTGGCCATGTAGTCGTCGGCACCCATCTCCAGGCCCAGCACGCGGTCGTAGGGGTCGCAGCGCGCGGTGAGCATGATGATGGGCAGGGCCGAGCGCTGGCGCACCTCGCGCGCCAGGGTGATGCCGTCTTCACCCGGCAGCATGAGGTCCAGCACCAGCAGATCGACGCTGTGCTGCGCCATCTGCGCACGCATGGACGCGCCATCGTGCGCCGCCAGGGCCTCGAAGCCAAAGCGACGCAGGTAGTCGGTCAAAAGTGCCGTGATGTCGGCGTCGTCGTCCACGACCAGAACGGTGTGCATCCCTCGTCTCGCAAAGCGCGCAATCGGGCCAGTGTAGGCAAGCGCCTGGCCGCCAGGGCGGCGAACTGGCGGGTGTTTGCCCGGCTGTCCCAGGCTTGGAACCGGGCTTTGTATCAGCGCCGGTACAAACAGGACAAACCCCCTTGACATGCCCCGCCAAGAATGAAGCCAGGCTCCCAGGCCCCTGGTGGCCAACAACCCTGGAAAGAAAGGAATGACTATGACGAGCATCTCAAGCGTCAGCAGCAGTGCATGGTCGGGCATGGGCATGCAACGCAGCCAGCGTGCAGCCCCATCGCCCGAGCGCCTGATGTCCAAGATCGACACCGACCAAAGCGGTGGCGTCAACGACACCGAGCTGCAAGGCTTGCTGGACAAGGTGGCCGAGAAGACCGGCACGCAGCTCAGCGCCGCCGACGTGCTGACCCAGTTCGACGCCGATGGCAACGGCCAGCTCAGCAGCGACGAGCTGGGCAAGACGATGCAAAGCATCCTGCCCCCGCCCTCGACCATGGACTTTGCTCAGCAGCGCGCCTCCGGCAGCAGCAGCGCCGACGGCACCGCCGGCACTGGCGAGGCGGGCGACGACCTGTTTGCCAAGGTGGACGCCGACGGCGACAACGCCATCAGCTCTACCGAACTGCAGGCCCTGCTGGAAGCCATGTCTGGTGGCACCGCGAGCCAGACCGGCGTGAGCAGCGACGACGCCTTTTCCGCGCTGGACAGCGACGGCGACGGCAGCCTCACCCAGGCCGAGTTCGATGCCGGTCGCCCCACAGGCCAGGGCGGCCCGGGCGGCGGCGTTGGCGGACCGGGCGGCATGCCGCCACCGCCCCCGGCCGGTGCCGCGCAAGGCAGCGACAGCAGCACGGCCTCCACCGAGGACGACGCGCTGGACACCAACGGCGACGGTGTGGTGTCGCTGAGCGAGCGGCTCGCGGGCGAAACGGCCAGCGTGCAGCAGGACGCCGTTGCGGCGCTGTTCCAATCCATCGACACCGATGGCGACCAGCAGATCAGCAGCAGCGAAACCAGCGCCTTCATCCAGGCCCTGAGCTCGGCCTACGAAAGCAGCACCGTCAGCACCAGCGCCCAGGACAGCACCAGCACCGCCAGCAGCCCGCGTGGCGAACTGGCCCGTCTGGCCGATCTGGCCCGCCAGCGCTACGCGGAAGCGGCCAACGCGTGGAGCAACAGCACCTCCAGCAGCACACTCAGCGCAGTGGCCTGAGGCGCCCCTGTCCCGCCGTGCGCTTGCGCACGGCGGGAATTCAAGCAAAAATCAGCTGCAGCGCCCGTATTTATTGCGCTAGCAGCTATAATTTTGATAGCAATTGAGCCACCGCCCTCGGGTACACCACATGCTCCTGCGTGAGCACCCGGGCAGCCAGGCTGGCGGCGGTATCGCCGGGCAGCACGGGCACCACGGCCTGGTCCAGGATGGGTCCCACGTCCAGCTCGGCGGTGACCTGGTGCACTGTGCAGCCTGCAAACCGGCAGCCCGCGTCGATGGCGCGCTGGTGCGTGTGCAGGCCGGTAAAGGCGGGTAGCAGCGAGGGGTGGATATTGAGCAGCCGCCCCGCGTAGTGCGCCACAAAGCCCGGCGTGAGAATGCGCATGAAGCCCGCCAGCACGACCAGCGTGGGGGCGTGGCGGTCGATGCGCTCGGCCAGCGCGGTGTCGAAGGCTTCGCGGGTGGCAAAGGGCTTGTGGTCCAGCACCTCGGTGGCAATGCCTTGCGCCTGGGCAAAGGCCAGCCCCGGCGCATCGGCCTTGTTGGACACCACGGCCGCGACACGGGCGCCCAGGCGCTTGTCCCACTGCTGCTGCTGCGCCGTGCGCACCATGGCCGCCATGTTGGAGCCGCCGCCAGAGATCAGAATCACGATGTTCTTCATTTGCCGTGATTATCCAGGAGCCCCTCCACCATGCCTTTTGACCCCGCCACCCAACCCCTGACCGCCCTGGAAGCCCGCGTACTCGCCACGCTGATGGAAAAGGCCCGCACCGTGCCCGACAGCTACCCGCTCACGCTGAATGCCGTGGTCACCGGCTGCAACCAGAAGACCGCTCGCGAACCTGTGATGCAAGTGAGCGACGCCCAGGCGCAAGAGGCGCTGGACAGCCTGCGCCAGCGTTCGCTGGTGTTTGAAACCAGCAGCGGGCGCGCCACGCGCTACGAACACAACTTTCAGCGCGTGGTGGGCGTGCCCGACCAGGCCGCCGCACTGCTGGGCCTGCTGATGCTGCGCGGGCCGCAGACGGCGGGCGAGCTGCGCATCAACACCGAACGCTGGCACCGCTTTGCCGACATTTCCTCGGTCGAGGCCTTTCTGGACGAGTTGCGCGAGCGCAGCGCCGACAAGGGCGGCCCGCTGGTCGTGCTGCTGCCGCGCGCCCCCGGCGCGCGCGAGCCGCGCTGGGCGCACCTGTTGTGCGGGCCGGTGGACATCTCCGCCCTCGCTGCCGCAGCCCCCGCCAGCACCAGCGAGCCCGATACCGCCCTGCAAGAGCGCGTGCAGGCGCTGGAAGCCGAAGTGGCCGCGCTGAAAGACACCATCGCCCGGCTCTGCGCGGCACAGAATCTGCCGGGCTAGAACCAATACTGTTCAGATACGAAGCACCGGTGTTGGGTGGTGCTTTCGATGAAGGTTTTCCCCACGATGGCGTACGTTGAAGTTACTCATTTTGCGCTTGACGCCACGAGGGTTGCTGTGGCCGCGACTGCTGACGCATAGG
>JAKLLE010000113.1 GCA_023150295.1 Giesbergeria sp.
GCCATCGCGTACTTGCGCATGTCCAGGCTCAAGCATTTGCCGCTCAATCCGCTGCAACCAGCATTGCCGCAGGCTGATGGATGGGTGCATCGGTGTCTTTGAGGTTGTCAAGTTCCACACAAAACGGCATAGAGCCAACACCGATCGAACGGGCCTCAGTGAAAATCCCAATGGCAGAGCGCTGTGTTGCAGAAACACTCTCTTACCTGCCTTTTTCACCTGACGCTTGAACCCTTCATTCTTCTGTCGCCATGCCTGATTCCATCCCCGAACTGCTCCGCTCCATCTACGCCAAGACTGCGCAGGGCCAACAGGAAATTGCATCGCGCTCCCTGGGTCTTTCGCCCATGGCGCGGCGCGTGCTGGTGCTGGTGGATGGCAAGCGCAGCGGACAGGAACTGAGCACCTTTGTGCCCGGCAATGAGGTCAGCCCACAGCTCACCGAACTGCTGGAGCGCGGCTGCATCGAGGCCGTGGGTACCGTCCCCGCACCCAAGCCCGCGCCCAGCCCTGCGGGTGCTGCAGCCAGCACCCATGCGGGCGACGATCTGGACGCCCTGCCACCGCCCGAATCGCGCAGCGCCAAGGATGCGGACATGGCGCGCAATTTCATGGTCAACACGGTCAACACCATCTTTGGGCAGCACAACCGCATTTCGCTCGTCGAGTCGATCTACGGCAGCAAGACCACCGAAGAACTGCGCCATGTGTACATCGCCTGGGCCGAGGCCATGGAGTCCAACGCCGTAGGCAAGCGGCGCCTGCCCGAGCTGCGCGAAAAGCTGTTCGCGGTACTCTGACTGCTCGCCTCTGCGCCAAAGAACTCAGTCCTCGGCGTACATATCCACGCCCCGCGTCTCGCGCAGCCACAGCGCGCCGATGAACGCACCCACCCCGGCGATCAGCACCGGGTACCACAGGCCGCTGTACATGTTGCCCGTCTGCGCGACGATGGCAAAGGCCATGGGCGGCAGCATGCCGCCAAACCAGCCGTTGCCGATGTGGTACGGCAGGCTCATGGCCGTGTAGCGGATGCGGGTGGGGAACATCTCGGCCAGCGCCGCCGCGAGGGGGCCGTACACCATGGAGACCAGCAGCATGAGGTACCAAAGGATGGCGACCACGCGCGGCCGGTCTATGGCCTGCGGGTCGGCGCGCTCGGGGTAGCCCGCAGCCTGCAAGGCCTGGGCCACGGCGCTGCGGAAGGCGCTCTCGCGTTCGCGTGCCTGCATGCCGCTCATGCCGGTGGCGGGCTCCAGCACGATGCGCTGGGGGCCGATGCGCACCACGGCGGCCGCGCTCTCGCCTTCCACAGGTTCCGTGCTGTAGCTCACCGAATGCGCAGCCAGCACCTGCTTGGCCAGATCGCAGGGGCTGGTGTAGCGCGTGGCCCCGGTGGGGTTGAACTGGAAGGAGCAGGCCTCGGGAGACGCTGAAATGACCACCTGGTTGCGCGCCTGGGCCTGCGCCAGCGCCGGGTTGGCCGCCACCGTCAGCGCCCGAAAGGCCGGAAAGTACGTGGCCGCCGCCAGCACGCAGCCCAGCAAAATGACCGGCTTGCGGCCCACACGGTCGGACAGCGCACCAAACACGATGAACAGGGGCGTGCCCAGCAGCAGCGCCAGCGCCAGCAGGAGCTGCGCGCTGGCCGCATCCACCTTGAGCTGTTGCGTGAGGAAGAACAGCGCATAGAACTGCCCTGTGTACCAGACCACGGCCTGCCCTGCCGTCAGGCCCAGCAGCGCCAGCAGGGCCAGGCGCAGGTTCTTCCACTGCCCGAAGGCCTCGCGCACCGGAGCGCGCGAGGTGCGGCCGCGTGCCTTCATGCGCTGGAAGGCCGGGGTCTCGGCCAGGGACAGGCGAATCCACACCGACACGGCCAACAGCGCAATGGACACCAGAAAGGGAATGCGCCAGCCCCAGTCGGCAAATGCGTCTTCGCCCAGCAGCGCACGCACACCCATGACAACCAGCAGCGCCATCAGCAGGCCCAGCGTGGCGGTGGTCTGGATCCAGGCGGTGTAGGCGCCGCGCCGGTGCTGGGGGGCATGTTCGGCCACATAGACGGCAGCGCCGCCGTACTCGCCCCCCAGGGCCAGGCCCTGGAGCAGGCGCAGCCCAATCAGCAGGAGGGGCGCAGCCACGCCAATGCTGGCGTAGCCAGGCAGCAGCCCCACGGCAAAGGTGGCCAGGCCCATGACCAGCATGGTCACCAGAAAGGTGTATTTGCGCCCGATCATGTCGCCCAGGCGCCCAAACAGCACGGCCCCCAAAGGGCGCACCAGAAAACCGGCGGCAAACGCCAGCAGCGCGAGCAGAAAGGCCGAGCCCGCGTCGAGCGCGCTGAAAAACTGGCGCGCAATGATGGCCGCCAGGGCACCGTAGAGGTAGAAGTCGTACCACTCGAACACGGTGCCCAGCGACGAGGCAATGATCACCCGCGTCTCCTCGGGCGTCATCGGCCCGTGGGAAGCCGGGGGGGCCATGGGTTGTCTCCAATGCTTGCAAGCTGCTCTGTGGCAGCCTGCAGGCATTCTTGGAGGCGGGGCTGACCCCGTTCTGACGCCCAGCCAACAAGGGCTTGCGTGAAACTGACCCGGTACTGACAAAACCAGGCCCAGTGCGCCTTGCAGCAATTTGCTGCACTGCAATTGCTGCACTGCGTAAGCGCTTGGTCAGTGCCCGTTTGCAGAATCCGCCCGCCGACTGCGCCCCCTTTTGCAGCGGCGTGATTCCATCCAAGGAGACTGATTCATGAGCGACCCGGTGGTCCAGAAAATACAGAGCCATCCGAAGTACCTGGAGCTGCGCAGCAAGCGCAACCGTCTGGGTGTCTTCCTGACCGTGCTGATGCTGGTGGCTTACTACGGCTATATCGCGTTGATCGCGTTCGACAAGAAGTTTCTCGCCCAGTCCATCGGCAGCGGCGTGACCACCCTGGGTATTCCCATTGGCTTGGGCGTGATCCTGTTCACCATCGTCATCACCGGCATTTATGTGCGCCGCGCCAACGGCGAGTTCGATGCACTGACCAAGCAGATCCTGAAGGACGCATCGAAATGAGCGCCACAATGAAACGCATCTTCCAAGCGCTGCCCCTGCTGGCCCTGCTGGCCGCGGGCGCAGCCCATGCCGCCGGTGCCGATGTGGGCCAGGTTGCCAAGCAGGCCACCAACTGGACCGCCATCACCATGTTCGGCCTCTTTGTGGCCGGCACGCTGTGGATCACCAAGTGGGCTGCAGCCAAAACCAAGTCGGCCGCCGACTTCTACACCGCCGGCGGCGGCATCACCGGGTTCCAGAACGGCCTGGCGATTGCGGGAGACTACATGTCGGCCGCGTCCTTCCTGGGCATTTCGGCGGCTGTGATGGCCACCGGCTACGATGGCCTGATCTACTCCATCGGCTTCCTGGTGGGCTGGCCCATCATCACCTTCCTGATGGCCGAGCGCCTGCGCAACCTGGGCAAGTTCACCTTTGCCGACGTGGCGGGCTACCGCTTCCAGCAAACGCCGATCCGCGCCTTCGCGGCCTCGGGCACGCTGGTGGTGGTGGCGTTCTACCTGATCGCGCAGATGGTCGGCGCAGGCCAGCTCATCAAGCTGCTGTTCGGCCTGGAGTACTGGATGGCCGTGGTCATCGTGGGCGCCTTGATGATGGTCTACGTGCTGTTCGGTGGCATGACAGCCACCACCTGGGTGCAGATCATCAAGGCGGTGCTGCTGCTGGCCGGTGTGAGCTTCATGGCCTTCATGGTGCTGGCACAGTATGGCTTCAGCCCCGAGGCGCTGTTCGCCAAGGGCGTGGAGGTGCGCACGCAAATCGCCGCCAACACCGGCCTGTCGGCCGAAGACGCGGCCAAGAAGGGCCTGTCCATCATGGGCCCGGGCGGCTTCATCAAGGACCCGATTTCGGCCATCTCCTTCGGTATGGCGCTGATGTTCGGTACCGCCGGGCTGCCGCACATCCTGATGCGCTTCTTCACCGTGCCAGATGCCAAGGAAGCGCGCAAGTCCGTGCTGTGGGCCACCACCTGGATCGGCTACTTCTACATCCTGATCTTCATCATCGGCTTTGGCGCCATCACCCTGGTGCTGACCAACCCCGAGTTCGCCGATACCGTCAAGGGCATCATCCACGGCGGCGCGGGCACGGCCAACATGGCGGCCGTGCTGGTGGCCAAGTCGGTGGGCGGCAACGTGTTCTACGGCTTCATCTCGGCTGTGGCCTTTGCCACCATCCTGGCCGTGGTCGCTGGCCTGACGCTCTCGGGCGCCTCGGCCGTGTCGCACGACCTGTACGCCACGGTGTTCAAAAAGGGCAAGGCCGACAGCGCCTCGGAACTGAAGGTCTCGCGCATGACCACCCTGGCCCTGGGCCTGATCGCCGTGGTGCTGGGCATCGCCTTCGAGAAGCAGAACATCGCCTTCATGGTCTCGCTGGCGTTTGCCATCGCGGCCTCGGCCAACTTCCCGGTGCTGTTCATGTCGGTGCTGTGGAAGGACTGCACCACGCGCGGTGCGGTGATTGGCGGCTTCCTGGGCCTGATCTCCTCGGTGGGCCTGACCATCGTGTCGCCCTCGGTGTGGGAAGCCACGCTGGGCAACCCGGCCGGTTCGGCACTGTTCCCCTACACCTCGCCCGCGCTGTTCTCCATGACCATCGGCTTTGTGGGCATCTGGCTCTTCTCGATCACCGACAAGAGCGCCAACGCCGCACGCGAGCGCGCTGCGTTCCCTGCGCAGCAGGTGCGCTCGGAAACGGGCCTGGGCGCCGCTGGGGCCTCTGGACATTGATGGGGAACTCCCCCTGTGGCGCCTTTGGCGCCTTCCCCCTCGCATCGTTGCGCGATGCGGGATGGGGACAACCTACCGGGCCTTGTGCCCGGTTTTTTATTGGCCCTGCAACTGGCGCAGCTTGACGAAGGCCATGGCAGCCATGACGGCGTCGTTGAGGGCGTCGTGGGCCTCGCGCTGGGGCAGCGCCAGGTCGTCCATGAGCGTGGCAAAGCGCAGGTCGATGTGGGCATTGTCGAACTGCTGGTAGGGCGGCAACTGCTTGAACTTGTGCTCGTAGTACATGGCCGACACCTCCAAGCGCTGCTGCGGCAGGCCCATGCCCAGCAAGGGCCACACGGCGCGGTTGAGCATGGCCACGTCGAACTCCAGGTAGTAACCCACCAGCGGGCGGCTGCCGATGAAATGCAGCAACTGGTGCATGGCCAGCGGCAGCGGCAGGCCCTGGGCCACATCACGGCTGCGCAGGCGGTGGATGCGCACGCTGTCTGCGGGCACCTCCTTGTCGGGCCGCACCAGCAGTTCCAGTCGCTGGCTGGTCAGGATGCGCTGGCCCACAATGCGCACGGCGCCGATGGCAATGATCTCGTCGGTGCGGCGGTTCAGGCCGGTCGTCTCGCAGTCGATGGCCACCCATTCGTTGGGCGGTGGCGGGTCGAGCACAAACCCATATTCCGGCCGCGCCAGGTGGTAGCGCAACCACGTGCGGCGCATGCGTTCGAGCAGTGTCACAGCACGTCCAACTTCAGCCGGTGGTGCAGCAGCGCCTTGAAGCGTTTGACCACGGCGAGCGCGTCCTTGAGCAGGTCGCGCTCCAGCGTGCTGAGCCGCTCGGGATCGACGTTGCCGGTGACCGGCCTGCCGGTGTCCACCTCGGCCAGCCCGGCCTGCAGGCGCAGCCCCATGAGGAAATGCAGGCTCTGCACCAGCTCCTCGCCCAGGGCAGCGTCGAACACGCCCGCCTCCACCAGGGCGGCAATCCGCTCGGCCGTGCCGGTGGCGGCCACGCGCCGCGCCAGCGCCAGGCTGCGCACGCCGTGCACGATGGGAAAGATGCCCGCCTTCTTGAGGCTGATGGCGCGGCCCTCGTCGCTCAGGCCGAACAGGCGGCTCCACCAGCCCGAGGCGCCGCCAAAGTTGTCGATCGCGGCGGCAAAGCGCGCCAGCACGGCGTCGTTGTCGATGGCTTGCGCCACCACGCCGTCACGCACCGCGTGCAGCAGTGCCGCATCGCCTGCCACGGCATGGGCGTCCAGGAAGATGGCGAGCTGCATCAGGCTGTCGGCCTCGGGCGCCAGCAGCCATTGGCGCACGCGCTGGCCAAAGCTCTGGACCGAGCCGCGCCAGTCGGGGTTGCTGACCATGATGCGGCCGGGGCACTCAGGGTAGCTGTAGAGTCCCGGATGATTGCATAGACTCTCGACGCTACCCCTTGTTCATGGCCCGGGCCGTGATGCGAGGGGTGATAGAGAGACTCAAATCCGAAGGAGTGCCTACGCCATGATGATCGCCCTGCACAAGAACG
>JAKLLE010000018.1 GCA_023150295.1 Giesbergeria sp.
CGAGGGAGCACTGCGGGTCACCCACGGGGGAATCGATGCGATAGCGCTGCGCATTCTTCCTGACAACCGCAAAGTGCTCAAATATTGAGCACCGAAGTGTTTCCGCCATGTTGCGGTTTTGAATTTTGCAAGTCCCTCGAATGGGAGGAGTGTTCCCGTTGGGCAGTGCTTAAAAAGCTACCAAATGCGAATGCCCGTAAGCAAATGTTGCCTGGCTGGTTCAGTGGCAGCACATGGCAGACAAGCGGCAGCGCCGCCACCAAGCCTGTGGCCCGCAGGCCACAGGGTGTATCAGGGATAAAGCCCGCGCATTTCGCGCGCATGCAGTATGCGCTGGCAGGCCACGATGAAGGTGGCCGTGCGCAGGCTCACGCGGTGCTCCTGCGCCACCTGCCACACCCCGGCAAAGGCCTCCTTCATCACGCGCACCAGGCGGGCGTTGATCTCGTCCTCGCTCCAGAAGAAGCTGGAGAAGTCCTGCACCCATTCGAAGTAACTCACCGTCACGCCGCCTGCGTTGGCAATCACGTCAGGCAGCACCAGCACGCCCTTGTCGTGCAGGATGTCGTCGGCCTCTGGCGTGGTGGGGCCGTTGGCGCCCTCGATCACCATCCTGGCCTTGATCCTGCCCGCGTTGTCCCGGGTGATCTGGCCCTCGAGCGCGGCGGGGATCAGGATCTCGCAGTCCACGCCCCAGAAGGCGTCTGCATCCAGCACCTCGGCGCCGGGGAAGCCGCCCACGCCGCCGTTCTCGGCCACATGGCGCAGCAGCTCGGGCACATCCAGGCCTGCTTCGCGGTAGATGCCGCCCGTGTGGTCCTGCACGGCGACGATGCGCGCGCCTGCGTCGGCAAACAGCTTGCCCGCAATGCCGCCCACGTTGCCAAAGCCCTGTACGGCCACGCGTGCGCCTTCGATCGTCAGGCCTATGTGGTGCGCGGCTTCCACGCCCACGGTGTACACGCCACGGCCCGTGGCTTCGCGGCGACCCAGCGAGCCGCCCAGATGGATGGGCTTGCCGGTCACCACGCCGGTGGCAGTCTCGCCCACGTTCATGGAGTAGGTGTCCATCATCCAGGCCATCACCTGCTCGTTGGTGTTCACGTCGGGCGCGGGAATGTCCTTGGTGGGGCCGATGATGATGCCGATCTCGCTGGTGTAGCGGCGCGTGAGGCGCTCCAGTTCCCCGCGCGAGAGCTTGCGCGGATCGACGCGGATACCGCCCTTGGCGCCACCGTAGGGCACGTTCACCGCGGCGTTCTTGATCGACATCCAGGCCGACAGGGCCATCACTTCGGACAAGGTCACGTCCTGGTGAAAGCGCACGCCGCCCTTGCCGGGGCCGCGACTGGTGTTGTGTTGCACGCGGTAGCCCTCGAAGTGGGCCACGGTGCCGTTGTCCAGTTCAATGGGTACGTCCACGATCAGCGCCCTTTTGGGGCGCTTGAGCGTTTCCACCCAGCGTGCCAGGTTGCCCAGGTAGGGCGTGACACGATCCACCTGCTGCAGGTAGATGCCCCAAGGGCCGAGTTTGTCGGCCTGCAGGTACGAGGGCAGGGGATGGGTGTTCAGGGAGCCGGAGGTTCCGGAGAGGTTCTGCATGCGTTGTTTCCTTGTGGGATAAGAGCAAGGCACGCAGCTTAGGCGCGGGGGTGGGGCTTGTCCAAGGCCAGTCTTTTCGGTGGTTATGCGTCAAATGCATAACAGTGACAAAGCGGGGATCGCTCACTCCACTTTGAAGTCGGCCAGTGCGGGGTCGCCCGGTGGGTAGCGCAGGTCCAGGTTGCGCAGCACCTCGCGCAGCACGGTGGCGATCATCAGGTTGCGGTGCGTCTTGGAGTCGGCCGGGACGATGGTCCAGGGTGCCCAGGGCGTGTGGGTGGCGGCCAGCAGTTGCTCGTAGGCGTGCTGGTACTGGCTCCACTGCTTGCGCGCGTCGATGTCGCTCATGGCGAACTTCCAGTGCTTGGTGGGGTCGTCCAGGCGCTCCTGCAGGCGCTGGCGCTGTTCCTCGTGGCTGATGTGCAGCATGAACTTGAGCACGATGGTGCCCGTCTGGCTCAGCATGCGCTCAAAGTCGTTGATGTGGCCGTAGCGCTGGTGCTGCTGCTCGGGCGTGATCCAGCCATTGACCACGGGCACCAGCACGTCTTCGTAGTGGCTGCGGTTGAAGATGGTGATGTCGCCCGCCTGCGGAACCTGCTGGTGGATGCGCCAGAGGTAGTCGTGCGCGCGCTCGGCCTCGTTGGGCGCCTTCCAGCCCACGGTGTGCACGCCCAGTGCACTCATGCGGCCAAACACGCCGCGGATGGTGCCGTCCTTGCCCGAGGTGTCCGTGCCCTGCAGGATCACCAGCAGCTTGTGGCGCCGGTCAGCGTAGAACAGGTTCTGCAGTTCGTCCAGCTCCAGCGCGAGCGACTCCACCAGCGCCTTGTCCTGGTTCTTCTCGCCGGTGGAAAAGGGCTTGTCTGTGGGGTCAAAGTCCTGCAGCGAGACCTCGTCCCGGTGCTTGCCTGTCTTGCGCCGCTCGGGCTGGCCATCGTCGCGCAGGTCTGGCGCCCCGGTGCCCACACCGGGCTGCCAGCGGCTCCAGCGTTTGGCCAGGTCTTTGTTGCGGCTCGCAAAAGGGGCTTGCATGCAGGTCTCCTTGGTGGTTCTCCGCACAGCTTAACCGCGTGTGACAGGTTTGTGAATGCTATCAAAATAATAGCTATTCGCGCTTGCTGTGATTGCCCTGGATGCCAATTTTGCTCGAAATCACCATGCCCCTGGTCTTGGGTGCCCTGCCGAAAGCGCCGCTTGCGGCGCGGTACCATGCGCGCCTGATGTCTTCTCCTGCCCTGATTGCCGGGCTGCAGGGCGTGCGCCGCCGTGTGGTCTATGTCTCCATTTACGAACTCATTGCCATTGCGGTGGTCACCGTGGGGCTGGCCCGCTACACCGGGCAGGACATGGGCCACTCGGGGATCATGGCCGTGGTCTCCTCGGCGGTGGCCGTGGCGTGGAACATCCTCTTCAACACCTTGTTCGAGCGCTGGGAAGCGCGCCAGGCCGTGCGCGGGCGCAGCCTGCGCCGGCGGGTGGCACATGCCATTGGCTTCGAGGGAGGGCTGGTGTTCACCCTGGTGCCGCTGTTTGCCTGGTGGTTCGAGATCAGTCTGTGGGAGGCGTTTCTCATGGACCTGGGCCTGATCGTGTTTTTCCTGTGCTACACCTTTGTGTTCAGTTGGGTGTTCGACAAGCTGTTCGGCTTGCCCGCATCGGCCCTGGGGTCTGCGGCGCTGGGCGCGGTGGAAAAGTAGCCGGTAAAATCCCGCCCTGCCCCCAAGGAGCGTTGCAGCAGATCCCCTGCCGGATCTGTCAGGCTTGGGGAATCCAGTCACCCGCAACGACGCTCACCTGTTCCGGGTTGTATTGCACAGGTGGGCCGCATGTCTGAAATTTCCCTTCCCCCCATGAAGCTGTCGGGCCTGGAGCCCGTCTCCATTGGCGCGGATTCGCTGTTCGTCAACGTGGGCGAGCGCACCAACGTCACCGGCTCCAAGGCGTTCGCGCGCATGATCCTGGGCGGCCAGTACGAAGAGGCCCTGGCCGTGGCCCGCCAGCAGGTGGAAAACGGCGCGCAGGTCATCGACGTGAACATGGACGAGGCCATGCTCGATAGCCAGGCCGCGATGGTGCGTTTCCTGAACCTGATGGCCTCCGAGCCCGACATCGCGCGCCTGCCCGTCATGGTGGACAGCTCCAAATGGACGGTCATTGAGGCGGGCCTGCGCTGCCTGCAGGGCAAAGGCATCGTCAACTCCATCTCCATGAAAGAGGGCGTTGACGAGTTCAAGCGCCAGGCGCGGCTGGTCAAGCGCTACGGCGCGGCGGCGGTGGTGATGGCTTTCGACGAAAAGGGCCAGGCCGACACCTACGAGCGCAAGACCGAGATCTGCGAGCGTGCCTACCGCATCCTTGTGGATGAAGTCGACTTCCCGCCCGAAGACATCATCTTCGACCCCAACATTTTCGCCATTGCCACGGGCATTGAAGAGCACAACAACTACGCGGTCGACTTCATCAACGCCACGCGCTGGATCAAGCAGAACCTGCCGGGCGCCAAGGTGAGTGGTGGCGTCTCCAACGTGTCTTTCAGCTTCCGTGGCAACGACCCGGTGCGCGAGGCGATTCACACCGTGTTCCTGTACCACGCGATTCAAGCGGGCATGGACATGGGCATCGTCAATGCCGGCATGGTGGGCGTGTACGACGACCTCGAACCCGTGCTGCGCGAGCGCGTGGAAGACGTGGTGCTCAACCGCCGCCCCGACGCGGGCGAGCGCCTGGTCGAAATTGCCGAAACCGCCAAAAGCGGCGCCAAGGACGAGAGCAAGAAGCTCGAATGGCGCGGCACGCCCGAGCACCCCAAGACCGTGGGCGAGCGCCTGAGCCATGCGCTGGTGCATGGCATCACCGACTTCATCGTGGAAGACACCGAAGAAGCCTACCGCGAGATCCTGGCTCGGGGCGGGCGCCCGCTGCACGTCATCGAAGGCCCGCTCATGGACGGCATGAGCGTGGTCGGCGACCTGTTCGGCCAGGGCAAGATGTTTCTGCCGCAGGTGGTCAAGAGCGCGCGCGTGATGAAGACGGCCGTGGCGCACCTGATTCCCTACATCGAGGAAGAAAAGCGCCAGGACGAGGCCGCCGGGCGCGACGTGCGCACCAAGGGCAAGATCGTCATCGCCACCGTCAAGGGCGATGTGCACGACATCGGCAAGAACATCGTCACCGTGGTCCTGCAGTGCAACAACTTCGAGGTCATCAACATGGGCGTGATGGTGCCCTGCCACGAGATCCTGGCGCGCGCCAAGGCCGAAGGGGCCGACATCATCGGCCTGTCGGGCCTGATCACCCCCAGCCTCGAAGAGATGCAGTACGTCGCCGCCGAAATGCACAAGGACGACTACTTCCGCGTCAAGAAAATACCGCTGTTGATTGGTGGCGCCACTTGCAGCCGCGTGCATACCGCCGTGAAGATTGCCCCGCACTACGAAGGCCCCGTGGTTTACGTGCCCGACGCCTCGCGCAGCGTGGGCGTGGCGCAAAGCCTGCTGGGCGACAACGCCGGCAGCTTTGTGCAGGAAGTGCAGGCCGACTACGACAAGGTGCGCAGCCAGCACGCCAACAAAAAGCAGGTGCCGCTGTGGCCGCTGGACAAGGCCCGCGCCAACCGCACCGCCATCGACTGGGCTGCCTACCAGCCCACGGTGCCGCGCCTGATCGGGCGCCGCGTGCTCAGCAACATTGACCTGGCCGAACTCGTGCCCTACCTCGACTGGGGCCCGTTCTTCCAGACCTGGGACCTGGCGGGCGCCTACCCCGCCATCCTGCAGGACGAGGTGGTGGGCGAACAGGCGCGCCGCGTGTTCGCCGACGGCCAGGCCATGCTCAAGAAGATCATCGAGGGCCGCTGGCTGCAGGCCAGCGGCGTAATGGCGCTGCTGCCCGCCCACAGTGTGGGCGACGACATCGAGTTCTACACCGACGACACGCGCAGCCAGGTCGCCCTGACCTGGTACGGAATGCGCCAGCAGACCGAAAAGCACGCGGTGGATGGCCAGATGCGCCCCAGCCGGTGTCTCGCCGACTTTGTGGCGCCCAAGGACAGCGGCATTGCCGACTACGCCGGGCTGTTCGCCGTCACGGCGGGCCTGGGTGTGGAGAAGAAGGAGCAGGAGTTCCTCGCCCAGCACGATGACTACTCGGCCATCCTGCTCAAGAGCCTGGCCGACCGCCTGGCCGAGGCCTTTGCCGAATACCTGCACCAGCGCGTGCGCACCGACCTGTGGGGCTACGCGCAGGGTGAGCAGCTCAGCAACGACGCGCTGATTGCCGAGCACTACCAGGGCATCCGCCCCGCGCCCGGCTACCCCGCCTGCCCGGACCACAGCGCCAAGCGCGCGCTGTTTGCGCACCTGCAATGCGGCGAGATCGGCATGCAGCTCACCGAAGGCCTGGCCATGGCACCTGCCGCCAGCGTGAGCGGTTTCTACCTGGGCCACCCGCAGAGCACCTATTTCAGTGTGGGCAAGATCGGCGAAGACCAGCTCGCCGACATGGCCCAGCGCCGGGGCATGGACGAAGCGGAGCTGCGCCGACTGCTGGCCCCCAATCTTTGACCCGAGGTTGACCTTTCGGGCCCGAGGGGCGGGTTGGCTTTCTTGACGGCATGGGCAGAGCCCCCCAGACTTGCATGCCATGAGCCCGTCCCTCCCACCGTCCGGCATGCCAGCGCATGCGCTGCAAGCGCTGGCGGCCTTGTGCGCTGCGCAAGACGAGCCCCAGTTTTCGGAGCGCGTTCTGGGCTATCTGCGCACGCTGCCGGGCGTCGCGCGCGCCGAGGTGGTGCCCGCCAACGGCCCGCCGCCAGCGGCCAGTGCGCGCGCCTATGCCTGGACGGACGACGCTGCGGGCACCAGGGTGCTGGCGCTGGAGCTGGAGGACGCAGCGGCCTTTGCCCCCTGCGAGCCCTGGCTGGCCTCGTTGTGCCAGGTGCTGGAGCGCCTGGGGCAGGCCCAGCGGCTGCAGGCCCTGGCGCAGCAGTTGCAGCGCAGCGAGCAGCGCTTTCGAGATCTGTTCAACAACTCCCCCGACCCGTGCTGGATCATCGAGAACGGCGTGTTCACCGACTGCAACCGGGCGGCGGTGCAGGCCTTGGGCTATGCGCAGCGTGAGGACATCCTGCAGCACCCCTCGCGGCTTTCGCCCGAATTCCAGCCCGATGGCCGCACCTCGTTCGAAAAGGCCGAGGAAATGATGCAACGCGCCATGCGCGACGGCCTGGCGCGTTTTGAATGGGAGCATTGCCGCGCCGATGGCCGCAGCCTTCCGGTGGAGGTGACGCTGGCGCGGCTGGAGCTGCAGGACCATGCCGTGCTGTACTGCGTCTGGCGCGACATCACCGACCGCAAGCAGGCCGAGGACGAGGCCTACCAGCTCGCATTTTTCGACCCACTGACCGGCCTGCCCAACCGGCGCCTGCTGCACGACCGGCTGCAGCAAAGCATGGCTGCCAGCGCGCGCAGCGGCAAGTACCGCGCCTTGCTGTACCTGGATCTGGACCACTTCAAGACCCTCAACGACACCCATGGCCACGGGCTGGGGGACCGCCTGCTGGTCGAGATGGCGCAGCGCCTGCGCACCTGCGTGCGCGAGGGGGACACCGTGGCGCGCCTGGGCGGAGACGAATTCGTGTTGCTGGTGCAGCAGCTCGACGAAGACCTGGAAACCGCCGTGGCCCAGGCGGACAAGATTGGCGACAAGGTGGTGGCGCAGCTCTCCCGTCCCTGTGCACTCGGTACGGTGGAGTACCAGGGCAGCGCCAGCGTGGGGGTGTCCATGTTCCTGGGCCATGCGCTGGGCACCGACGAACTTCTGAAGCGTGCCGACCTGGCCATGTACCAGGCCAAGGATGCCGGGCGCAACACGGTGCGGTTCTTCGATCCGGCCATCCAGGCGCGGCTCAACGCCCGCGCCTCGCTGGAGTCAGACCTGCGCCAGGCCGTGCCGCGCAACGAGCTGGTGTTGCACTACCAGCCGCAGGTGGACACCAGCGGCCGCTGCATGGGGGTAGAGGCCCTGGTGCGCTGGGAGCACCCGCAGCGCGGGCGGGTGCCGCCGCTGGACTTCATCCCGCTGGCCGAGGCGACGGGCCTGATCCTTCCCATCGGACAGTGGGTGCTGAGCGAAGCTTGCCGCACCATGGCTGCGTGGCAGACCGACCCGCGCCTGGCCGGGCTGGGCATGGCCGTGAATGTGAGCGCGCGCCAGTTCCACCAGCCCGATTTTGTGCACGCGGTGCGTGAGCAGTTGCGCCTGCATGCCATCGCCCCTGCGCTGCTCAAACTCGAAATCACCGAAAGCATGCTGCTGGAGAACATCGAGCAGACCATAGAAACCATGCAGGCGCTCAGGGTGCTGGGGGTGCGCTTTTCGCTGGACGACTTTGGCACGGGCTACTCATCGCTCAACTACGTCAAGCGCCTGCCGCTGGACCAGATCAAGATCGACCAGTCCTTTGTGCGCGACATCCTGAGCGACCCCAACGATGCGGCCATCTGCCGCACCGTGATTGCCATGGGGCGCAGCCTGGGTCTGTCCACGCTGGCCGAGGGGGTGGAGCAGCCCGCGCAGTGGGACTACCTGGCCCAGGAGGGGTGTGATGCGGCCCAGGGCTACCTGTACGCGCGGCCCATGCCGCTGCCGGAGCTGCTGGCCTGGATGGAGCGCCAGCCCCAGTGATCAGGAGGCCGCGTGCGGCGTGAGGCCCGCGAGATCCAACTGCATCACGATCATGTTCACCAGTGTGCCCACGGAGGGGCGGCCGGTTTCGATGACGAAATGCGCTGCCTGCCGGTACAGCGGGTCGCGCTGGGCGTACAGCTCGCGCAGGCGCTCCAGCGGCTGCGCCACCTGCAGCAGGGGGCGGGTTTTGTCGTGGCGGATGCGGCGGAAGATGTCGTCGGGCGAAGCGCGCAGGTACATCACGGCGCCAAAGCGGCGCAGGCAGTCGCGGTTCTCGGGGCGCAGCACGGCGCCGCCGCCGGTGGACAGCACCATGCCGCCGGGGCGCCGGGCAATGTCGGCCAGGGCCTCGGACTCCAGCGCGCGAAAGCGCTCCTCGCCCTCGGCCTCGAAGAACTGGCGAATGCTGCAGCCCAGTTGCTTTTCGAGGTGGTGGTCCAGATCGACAAAGGGCACGCCCATGCGCTGGGCCAGTTGCCGCCCCACGGTGGACTTGCCCGCACCCGGCATGCCCACCAGTGCGCAGCGCAAGGGCGCCGGGCTGGCGGTGGGAGGCTGCGCAGAGGGCGTCATTTTTCGACGAAGGCGCGCTCGATCACAAAGTCGCCGGGGCGCGTGGTGTTGCCTTCCTCGAAGTCGGCATGCTCCAGCATGTGCTTGAGGTCGGCCAGCATCTCGGGGCTGCCGCACAGCATCACGCGGTCGTTGATCGGGTCCAGCGCGGGCAGGCCCAGGTCGGTGAACAGCTTGCCGGACTTGATGAGGTCGGTGATGCGGCCCTGGTTGCGGAAGGGCTCACGCGTAACCGTGGGGTAGTACTTGAGCTGCTGGCTCACCAGCTCGCCCAAAAATTCGTGCTGGGGCAGTTCCTGGGTGATGTAGTCGTGGTAGGCCAGCTCGTTGACCTGGCGCACGCCGTGTACCAGCACCACATGCTCGAAGCGTTCGTAGGTTTCCGGGTCGCGGATCACGCTCATGAACGGTGCCAGGCCCGTGCCGGTGGACAGCAGATACAGCCGCTTGCCCGGCAGCAGGTAGTCGATGAGCAGCGTGCCCGTGGGCTTCTTGCCCACGATGATGTTGTCACCCACCTGGATGTTCTGCAGGCGCGAGGTCAGTGGGCCGTCGGGCACCTTGATGGAGAGGAACTCCAGTGTTTCCTCGTAGTTGGCGCTGGCAATGCTGTAGGCGCGCAGCAGCGGCTTGTCGTTCACCTTCAGGCCGATCATGGTGAAGTGCCCGTTGGAGAACCGCAGCGCCGGGTCCCGCGTGGTGGTGAAGCTGAAAAGCCGATCCGTCCAGTGGTGCACGGTCAGCACGCGTTCTTCGTGAAATGCGCTCATGGTGTGGTCAGTCAGGATAGAAAGAGAAAAGGAGGCGGAAGGTCTTATTGCGCCAATATCGCTAGTTTCTTCGATTTGTTATTGCTTTGGGGCATAAGACAAACGACGCATCCAAGCACCCCATGGCACGGGAAAACCCGCATATTGTCCGTCAAACCCGCAGTGCATGGCCAGGCTTCAATCGTGCAGCGTGCGCCGGTACTGCATGGCCTCGGCCACATGGGCCACTTGCGTGCCTTCGGCGCCCGCCAGATCGGCGATGGTGCGGGCCACCTTGAGCGCCCGGTGCGTGGCGCGGGCCGACCAGCCCAGCCGTGCCGCGGCGGTCTGCAGAAACTGCGCCGCTGCGGGCTCCAGCCGGGCCTGGGTGTCGATCTGCTGCCCGTGCAAAGCCTGGTTGGGCGCGCCCTGGCGCTGCAAGGCCCGTTGGCGGGCCAGGGCCACGCGCGAGCGCACCACGGCGCTGGCCTCGCCTGCGCTGGCCTGCAGCAGCTCTTGCGGTGCCAGGGCAGGCACTTCCACATGCAGGTCGATACGGTCCAGCAGCGGGCCGCTGAGCTTGGCCTGGTAGCGCGCCACCTGGTCGGGGGTGCAGCGGCAGGCGCGCCGTGCATCCCCCCGGTGCCCGCAGGGGCAGGGGTTCATGGCGGCAATGAGCTGAAAGCGCGCCGGGAACTCAGCGCTCTGCGCTGCGCGCGCAATGGTGATGCGTCCGGTCTCCAGCGGTTCGCGCAGCGCTTCGAGCGCGGCGCGCGGGAACTCGGGCAGCTCGTCCAGGAACAGCACCCCGTGGTGCGCCAGTGAAATCTCCCCCGGCCTGGGTGGCGAGCCCCCGCCCACCAGCGCCACGGCGCTGGCCGTGTGGTGTGGCTGGCGTGTGGGTCTGCGGGCCCAGTGCTCCAGCGCAAAGCTGCCCGCCAGACTGGCCACGGCGGCGCTCTCCAGCGCTTCGTCCACGGCCATGTCGGGCAGCAGGCCGGCAAAGCGCTGTGCCAGCATGGACTTGCCCGAACCCGGCGGCCCCGACATCAGCAGGCTGTGCCCGCCTGCGGCGGCAATCTCCAGCGCGCGCTTGGCGGCGGCCTGCCCCTTCACGTCTGCCAGGTCAGGGTAGGGGGTGGCCGCTCGCGCTGGCTGGGGCTGCATGCGCGCCCAGCCGCCGCCATCGGTGGCGGCGTCTTCCAGGGGCAGGGCGGCAGCGCCGTCGGGCAGGAACGGCTGCACCACATCCAGCAGATGGCGCGCACGCCAGACCTGGGTGCCGGGCACCAGTGCGGCCTCCTCGGCGCTGCCCGGAGGCAGCACCAGGCGCACGCCGGCCTGCATGCCGTGCAGCGCCAGGCTGGTGGCCAGGGCGCCGCGCACCGGGCGCAGTTCGCCCGAGAGCGAAAGTTCCCCCGCAAACTCCCAACCCGCCAGGCGTGCCGCGTCGATCTGGCCGCTGGCGGCCAGGATGCCCAGGGCAATGGGCAGGTCGAAGCGGCCCGAGTCCTTGGGCAGGTCGGCAGGGGCCAGGTTCACGGTGATGCGCTTGTTGCTGGGGAACTCCAGGCCCGCGTTCATCAGTGCCGAGCGCACGCGCTCGCGGGCCTCCTTCACCTCGACCTCGGCCAAGCCCACCAGCGTGAAGCTGGGCAGGCCGTTGGCCAGGTGCACCTCCACGGTGACGGGCGCTGCGGCCAGGCCCAGCAGCGCGCGGCTTTGCACCAAAGCAAGACTCATCGGCGGTGTTCTCCCCAATCAAGTGCAAGGCAGGGGCGGGGCCTGGTGCACCACGGCGGTGCGTGCTCCCGCGCACAAGCCCCCGCACTGTAGCCGGGAACGGCGCTGCAGCGCGCCAGCGCAGGGGCGCAAGGGTTTGGCATGGTCTGTGCTTTGAGGGCTTATCGCAACGAATCTTTACAGGAGTGACCATGAACCACGCATCCCTCAAGGCCCTGGGCGTCGCCCTGGTGGCGGCCCTGCCCCTGGTGGCCAGCGCGCAACTGAGCGGCAACCTCAGCCTCACCACCAACTACAAGTTCCGTGGCCAGGACCAGGACGCGAGCCGGTCCAAGGCCGTCAAGCCTGCGGTGCAGGGCGGCTTCGACTACGCGTTCGGCGAGTCCGGCTGGTACGTGGGCAACTGGAACTCCAGCGTGGACTGGCTCAGCGGCAACTCCATCGAGATGGACCTGTACGGCGGCTACAAATTCAAGGGCGCCGGGCTGGACTGGGACCTGGGCGCGCTGACCTACGTGTACCCCGGCAACAGCACCGGCAACACCACCGAGCTGTATGCCGCGGCCACCTGGGGCCCGGTCACGGCCAAGTATTCGCACACCGTGTCGGACGACTACTTCGGCTTTGCCGGCGCCAAGTCGGGTTCGGGCCGCAAGGGCCGCAACACCGGCTACCTGGCGCTGGGCTTTGCGCAGGAGGTGTTCCCCAAGACCACGCTCAAGGCTTCGCTGGGCTTCACCCGTTTTGCGGGCGACATCAAGGACACGGGCGTGCCCAACTACACCGACTACAGCCTGGGCGGTGCCTACGACTTTGGTGGCGGCCTCTCGCTGGGCGCGGCCGTGGTCGGGGCCAGCAAGAAGGCGTATTTCGGGCACGTGAACAAGTCGCGCCTGATCGTCACCCTGACCAAAACCCTGTAAGGAGGACCTGAAAATGAAAATGGTGACTGCCATCATCAAGCCGTTCAAGCTCGACGAAGTGCGCGAGGCGCTCTCCGACATCGGGGTGCAGGGCATCACGGTGACCGAGGTCAAGGGCTTCGGCCGCCAGAAGGGCCATACCGAGCTGTACCGCGGCGCCGAGTACGTGGTGGACTTTCTGCCCAAGGTGAAGATCGAAGCCGCCGTGGCCGACGACCTGGTGGACCGCACCATCGAGGCCATCGAGGGCGCAGCCCGCACCGGCAAGATCGGTGACGGAAAGATCTTTGTCGCGCCGCTCGAACAGGTCATCCGCATCCGCACCGGCGAAACCGGCCCGGACGCCATCTGACCCCACCCTCCCCATTCCGAACGCAAGGATCTGCCATGAAAAAACTGCTTGCCTCCCTGGTGCTGGGGCTGGGCCTGTGGGCCGCCGGGCCGTTGGCCTGGGCCCAGGCGCCTGCGGCCACCGAGCCCGCGGCCGTGACCGCACCCGCCGACGCTGCGCCAGCCCCTGCTGCCGCAGCCCCCGCTGCCCCCGCCGTGGCCGAAGCGGCGCCTGCCGACGCTCCGGCCCCCGCGCCCAAGCTCGACTCGGGCGACACCGCCTGGATGCTGACCTCCACGCTGCTCGTCATTCTGATGACCATTCCGGGCCTGGCCCTGTTCTACGGCGGCCTGGCGCGTTCCAAGAACATGCTGTCCGTGCTGGTGCAGGTGTTCGTGGTGTTCGCACTCATCAGCGTGCTGTGGGCCCTGTACGGCTACAGCCTGACCTTCTCGGGGGAAGGGCAGTTCTTTGGCGGCACCGACAAGCTCTTCCTCAAGGGCATTGCGCCCGACACGCTCTCGGGCCTGCTGCCCACGATTCCCGAGTACGTGTTCGTGTCCTTCCAGTCCACCTTTGCCGCCATCACCGTGGCGCTGATCGTGGGCGCGTTTGCCGAGCGCATCCGCTTCTCTGCCGTGCTGATCTTCGCCGTGCTGTGGTTCACCTTCAGCTACATCCCCATGGCGCACATGGTGTGGGGCGGCGGTCTGCTGGCCAAGGATGGCGCGCTCGACTTCGCGGGCGGCACCGTGGTGCACATCAACGCCGGTATCGCGGCCTTGGTGGGTGCCTACATGGTGGGCAAGCGCATCGGCTTCGGCCGCGAGGCCATGACGCCGCACAGCCTCACGCTGACCATGGTGGGTGCGTCGCTGCTGTGGGTGGGCTGGTTTGGCTTCAACGCCGGTTCGGCCGGTGCGGCCAACGGCGTGGCGGGCCTGGCCTTCGTCAACACCGTGCTGGCCACGGCGGCGGCCACCCTGTCCTGGCTGGCAGGCGAAACGCTGCACAAGGGCAAGGCCTCCATGCTGGGCGCCGCCTCGGGTGCCGTGGCAGGTCTGGTGGCTGTCACCCCCGCCGCGGGCTTCGTCGGCCCCATGGGCTCCATCGTCATGGGCCTGATCGCTGGCATCGTCTGCCTGTGGGGCGTGGGCGGGCTCAAGCGCATGCTGGGTGCCGACGACGCGTTCGACGTGTTCGGTGTGCACGGCGTGGGCGGCATTGTGGGCGCCATCCTGACGGGCGTGTTCGCCGCGCAAAGCCTGGGCGGCACGGGCGGCCTGACCCCCGACACCTACGCCATGGGCCACCAGGTCTGGGTGCAGATCAAGAGCGTGCTCATCACACTCGTGTGGTCGGGCGTGGTGGCTGTGGTGGCCTACAAGATCGCCGATCTGCTGGTGGGCCTGCGCGTGAGCGAAGAGGCCGAGCGCGAAGGCCTGGACATCACCTCCCACGGCGAAACCGCCTACTCGCGGTAAGCAGCCCCGCTCTGCACCGGTGTCTGGTGGCGCCGGTGCAGGGCCTGCGAGACCCTCCGAGCTTGCCCGCCCCCTCCAAGGGCGGGCTTTTTGCCATTTTGGCCTCCAGCGCCCGTACTTTCAGCGCAGGCAGCTATCAAAAGCATAGCAATCGAGTGACCATTGGCATCATGCCAGGCGCTGCGGCCGAAATCGCTCATCGCCTCTGTGCAGAAAATTCATGCCCCGGCGCGCGCGCAGGCCATGCACGGCGCGGCCCTGGCGCGTACCATTCCCCGCCATGGACCAGGCCCTGCAAACCCTCATCGACCAGGTGCGCGCCGCCCACGCGCGCCAGGCCCCGCTGCGCATTGGTGGCGGGGGCACCAAACAAGGCATGGGCAGCCTGCCGCTGGGCGAGCTGCTGGACACGCGCCCCTACCACGGCATCGTCAACCACGAACCCACCGAGCTGGTGGTGACCGTGCGCGCGGGCACGCCGCTGACCGAGCTGGAGCACGTGCTTGCGCAGCAGCGCCAGTACCTGCCCTTCGAGCCCCCACGCTTTGCCAGCGGCGGCACCGTGGGCGGCATGGTGGCCGCCGGCCTGGCCGGCCCGGCGCGCGCCAGTGCGGGCGGTGTGCGCGACTACGTGCTGGGCGTGCGCATGATCAACGGCCTGGGCCAGGACCTGCGCTTTGGCGGCCAGGTGATGAAGAACGTGGCCGGGTACGACGTCTCGCGCCTCATGGCGGGCAGTTGGGGGCAGCTCGGGGTGCTCACCGAAGTCAGCCTCAAAGTGCTGCCCGTGCCCCCGGCCGAGGCCACGCTGCGCTTTGAATGCAGCCAGTCCGACGCGCTGGGTCGCCTGCAGGCCTGGTGCGGCCAGCCGCTGCCGCTCAACGCCAGTTGCTGGGTGCACGATGCCGGGGCCGACACCCTGTACCTGCGCCTGCGCGGCGCCAGCGCTGCGGTCGAGTCCGCCTGCCGCAGCCTTGGAGGCGAGCGCATGGACGCCAGCGCCGCTGCTGCCGATTGGGAGGCCTGCCGTGACCAGCGCCTGCCCTGGTTTGCCGCAGGCGCACCCGATACCGGGCTGGATCTGTGGCGCCTGTCCGTGCCCACCGCGGCGCCCGCGCTGGACCTACCCGCAGACCTGATGCCGCCGCTCATCGAATGGCATGGCGCGTTGCGCTGGGTGTGGGCCCCCGCAGCCCATGCCAACGCGCTGCGCGAAGCCGCGCGCGCTGTGGGTGGCCATGCGCGGCGGTTCAGACCGTCCGATGCCGCCGCCGCCGCGCCCGAAGGCGGCCTGCCCCCCGCACTGCGCGCCCTGCACGAGCGCGTGCGCCAGAGCTTTGACCCGGCCGGGATCTTCAACCCCGGCGCATCGGTCGGCATGGATTGACATGCGCCGCTTTCGCCACCTGACCGGACAGCACCGCACCAGCGACAGCAACCGCCGCCTGGGCCTGCTGCTGGCGTTCAATGCCGGTGCGATCAATGCGGGCGGCTTTCTGGTGGTCAAGCTCTACACCTCGCACATGACGGGCTTCCTGTCCATGCTGGCCGACCACCTGGTGCTGGGCAATACCGTGCTGGTACTCAGCGCGCTGGGGGCTTTGCTGGCGTTCGTGTCCGGGGCTGCGGTCACCACCATCCTCATCCACTGGGCCAAGAAGCGCAAACTGCACAGCACCTACGCGCTGCCGCTGCTGATCGAGGCGATGCTCATGCTGGTGTTCGGCCTGCTGGGGGCTGCCACGCTGCACTGGCGCACACCCTTTGCTGTGCCCGCCACGGTCTTGCTGCTGTCCTTCATCATGGGCCTGCAGAACGCCACCGTCACCAAGATGTCGGCAGCCCAGATCCGCACCACCCACATGACCGGCACCATCACCGACCTGGGCATCGAGCTGGGCAAACTGCTGTACTGGAACCACAGCGCCGAGCGGCCCGAGCTGCGCGTGCGCGCCAACCACCAGCGCCTGGCCCTGTTTGCCGGGCTCACGGCCATGTTCCTGGTGGGCGGCATTGCCGGGGCGGCGGGCTTCAAGCACGTGGGCTTCGTCTTTGTGGTGCCGCTGGCGCTGGTGCTGTGCGCCCTGGCCGTGCCCCCGCTGTGGATCGACCGTGCCCGCTTGTGGCCACGGACACGGCGCAACGCCCCGGCAGCCCCTGGCGCCGAAGCGCCCGCTGCGCCGGATGCGCACGACCACCCCTGAACCCCTGTCCGCACCCCATCCCCCGAGAGCCGCCATGCAAACCCAACTGGCCCCCGAATTCCAAGGCACCCCCGAAGGCACCGAGGCCGAAGCCATCCTGCGCAAATGCGTGCACTGCGGCTTTTGCACCGCCACCTGCCCCACTTTCCAGTTGCTGGGCGACGAACTCGACGGCCCGCGCGGCCGCATCTACCTCATCAAACAGGTGCTCGAAGGCGCACAGCCCACGCGCAGCACGCAGTTGCACCTGGACCGCTGCCTGACCTGTCGCAACTGCGAAAGCACCTGCCCCAGCGGCGTGCAGTACGGCCACCTGGTGGACATTGGCCGCAAGATCGTGGATGCCAAGGTGCCGCGCCCGGCGGGCGAGCGCGCTGTGCGCTGGGCGCTCAAGGAAGGCCTGCCCTCGCCCCTGTTCGGCCCGGCCATGAAGATGGGCCAGGCCGTGCGCGGCCTCATGCCCCAGGCGCTGCGCGCCAAGGTGCCCGCACGCGAGGACGCAGGCGCGCTGCCCACACGCCAGCACGCGCGCAAGGTGCTCATGCTCGAAGGCTGCGTGCAACCTTCCATGATGCCGGGCATCAATACGGCCACCGCGCGCGTTCTCGACGCCGCAGGCATACAGACCGTGGTGGCGCGTGAGGCGGGCTGCTGCGGCGCCGTCAAGTTCCACCTCAACGACCAGGACGGCGGCCTGGCGCAGATGCGCGCCAACATTGACGCCTGGTGGCCCTGGGTGGAAAAGGGCGAGGTCGAGGCCATCGTGATGAACGCCTCGGGCTGCGGTGTCACCGTCAAGGAATACGGCCACCTGCTGCAGCACGACGCGCATTACGCCGACAAGGCCGCCCGCATCAGCGCGCTCACGCGGGACCTGTCCGAACTGCTGCCCGACATCACCCCGCGGCTGCAAGAGCGCCTGCGCAGCAAGCCGCAGGGCGCCTTGCCCGGCGTGCTGGCCTACCACCCGCCCTGCACGCTGCAGCACGGCCAACAGCTGCGCGGCACCGTCGAAGAACACCTGCGCGCGCTGGGCTTTGACGTGCGCCTGCCCCAGGAGTCGCACCTGTGCTGCGGCTCGGCGGGCACCTATTCGGTGCTGCAGGCCGCGCTGTCGCAGCAACTGCGCGAGCGCAAGCTCGGCCACTTGGGCCAGCTCGCGCCGCAGGTCATCATCTCGGCCAACATCGGCTGCATCACCCACCTGCAAAGCGGCACCGATACGCCCGTGCGCCACTGGATTCAGGTGCTGGACGATGCGCTTGCATGAGCCGCGCAGCCGATTTCTGAGATGATCGCGGGCTTGTTTTCCTGCAAACCCTGCCTCCCATGACCGATTCCGTGCCGGCGACCGACGCCCCCTCTCCCGCCACAGCCGCCGCCCCTGCCGCCGCCAGCGAAGCGGCTCCTGCTTCTGAGCAGGCTGCGCAGCGCCCCGAAGGCGGGCGCCGCCAGGGCCAGGGCCGTGGCCGCCCGGGTCGCCGTGCGCCGGGGGGCAATGCAGCCCCCAACGCCGCCGCGCCCCGGCCCAGCCGCCCCCAGCCGCCTGCGCTGCTGGAGCTGGCGGCGCTGTACCCGCGCCTGTTTGGCGAGGCGCCGCTGCCGCTCAAGCGCGGCATCTTCGACGACCTGATGGCCGCCCACCCCGAACAGTTCGAGCGCGAAGCCCTCAAGCTCGCGCTGGGCGTGCACACCCGCTCCACCCGCTACCTGCAGGCCGTGGCCGCAGGCCAGCCCCGGCACGACCTGCAGGGCCAGAGCGTGGAGCCCATGGCCCCCGAGCATGTGCACCACGCCCTGTGGGAGCTGTACCGCCGCCGCCAGGAGCGCGGTGGTGACGAATGGCGCGCCAAGATCCGCACCCGCATGGCCCGCGCCATCGACGCCAGCGGTCTCACGCGCGACGACTACTGCGCCCGCGTGCACATCCGCGACGCCCAGGCCCAGGCGCTGCTCGACGAAGCCCTGGCCGAACTGGCTGCACAGCACGCCCGCGAAGAAGCGCTGCTGCACGCCTTCGAGGCCAGCGGCCAGACCGTGGAAGCCTTTGCCGACATGTACGGCATGGACCCGCGCACCGCAGAGCGCAACCTGCAGCGTGCACGCCAGCGCAAGGCGGGTTGATTTGCTATTAAAAATATAGCTGCTTGCGCCCATGAACAGAGCGCTGTAGCCATATTTCATCTAGGGCCTGTTCACACTATTTTTGCCATCTGGTAAAAATAGTGTGAACAGGCCCTAAACCGACTTGCCCTGGGGCGGCTTCACACGCCCGGCGTGGCCTCGTCCTGCAGCACCACGCGGTTGCGCCCCTGCGACTTGGCCTCGTACAGCGCGACGTCGGCGCGCTCCAGGAGTCGCTCCAGCGGCTCGCCCGGCCGAGACAGCGCCACGCCCATCGACACCGTCACCCGTACGCTGCGCCCGTCGAACGGCAGCTCCATGGCCTGCACCTTGGCCCGCACGCGCTCCAGCAGGCCCAGTGCACTGGCGGCGTCGCTGTCGTACAGCATGAGCACGAACTCCTCGCCGCCCCAGCGCGCGAGCATGTCCGTGTTGCGCACGGTGGCCTGCACCGTCCGGGCAAATGCCTGCAGCACCTGGTCACCCACGGCATGGCCCTCGCTGTCGTTGATGCTCTTGAAATGGTCCAGGTCCAGAATCGCCAGCACCAGCGGCCGCCCGGCGCGTTCGCAGCGCTGCAGCTCCATGCGGATGAGTTCGGCCATGTGCCGGCGGTTCACCAGCCCGGTGAGCTCGTCGTGCGTGGCCAGGTGGCTGATGCGTTCCAGCGCCTGCGAGAGCTGGTGCTTTTGCTGCATCAGCCGCCGCCGGATGCGCTGCAGCCGGATGGCAATGAAGGTGCTGCCCATCAGCACCAGCACGATCATGGCGCCATGCGCCGCTTCCAGCGCGGGCGAGCGCCCCGGCTCATCGAGCATGGCCACCGTGGCCAGCGCCGCCGCGAACACCAGCAGGGCGTACGCCATGTTGGCGGCCAACTGCCGCGCCGTCATGCCGAAGATGCCGAACATCAGCACCAGCGACAGGATCACCGGCGTGACCCCGCGCGCCTGCCCCAGGAGCACGTAGGCGGCGGCGTTGCAGGCCAGTGCGTAGCGGATCTGCCATTGCGTCATGGACGGGTCCTGCAGGCGGAGCGACCAGCCGCTGCGGATCAGCACCAGCACGGAAATCAGCCCACCCGCGGTGCACAGCGCCCACCACCAGGCCCAGTCCTTGTGGCCAAAGCCCGCGTGCACCAGCATCAGCACCACCACGATGCACAGCGCCATCATCAGCGCCGCAAACGAGGCCATCGCCATGCGGATGCGCATGGCCGGTTCGGTGCCCAGCAGCCAGTCCGTCAGCCGTTGCATGCGTGCTTGCAGGTCCATGATTCCTTTGCTCCGGGGTGCCCCAGCCCGTGGGCCGAAGCGGCGACTCTATGATGGCCCGTGCCGCTGCCACCGGGTAGCCTCTGCGGCAAGCCGGGTGGTGCAAACACAACAGTATCTGGCCCGTGCAGGGCTCTTTCCGGCAGGAGATCTCGCATGCCCTCTGGCAACCCCACCCCCCGTGCCCCAGGAACCCTGGCCCTGCGCGCCACGGTCTGGGCCGTGCTGGCCTGGCTGGCCTTCAGGCACCTGGGCCGCCAACATAGCCCAGATTTGCTATCAAAATAATAGCTGTTTGCGCTTGATGGATAGGCGCTAGAAGCCAATTTGGCTTGCAATCACAGCCAGCCCGCCTTGCGGAAACGCCAGTACAGCAAGGCACCGGCGCTGACGATCGCGCCCAGCGCCATGGGGTAGCCAAAGGCCCACTTCAGTTCGGGCATGTGCTCAAAGTTCATGCCCCAGATGCCTGCCATGGCCGTGGACACCGCAAAAATCGCGGCCCAGGCCGCCAGGCGCTTGGTGGTTTCCGACTCCTCGATGGTCACCATTGACAGGTTCACCTGGATGGCCGTGCCGATGGTGTCGCGCATGGTGTCGATCGCGTTCTGGATGCGCGCCAGGTGGTCGTGCACATCGCGGAAATACTCCTGCGCGCCGGTGCACACCTCGGGCACGCGCCCGCCGTGCAGCTTGCCCGCCACCTCCATCAGCGGCGCCACCGCATGGCGCAGCACCGTGGTGCGGCGCTTGAGCGCGTACAGCCGCTCGATCGAGCCGCGTGCCGTGCCGTGCTCGAAAATGTCCTGCTCGATTTGCTCCAGCTCCGACTCGAAATCGTCGATCAGCGGGAAGTAGCGGTCCACCACCGCATCCATCAGTGCATAGAACACAAAGCCCGCGCCCAGGCGCAGCAACAGCGGCTCGCGCTCGCAACGGGCGCGCACGCCCAGAAAGTTCTGCTTGCTGCGGCTGCGCACCGACAACACAAAGTTGTGCCCCACAAACACCGCCAGATCGCCCACGTTGAGCTCCCCGTCGTCCGGCTCCACCAGGCGCATCACCGCAAACAAGGTCTTGCCGTACTCCTCCAGCTTGGGGCGCTGCAGGCCCTTGAGCGCATCCTCCACCGCTAGGTCGTGCAGGTCGAACTCCTCCTGCATGGTGCGCAGCTCCTCGTGCGTGGGGTCACGCAGCGCCACCCACACAAAGGCATCGGGCCGCTGCAGCCAGTCGCTGATGGCTTCGACGTCAATATCGGCCAGCTTGCGGCCGTTTTCGTAGGCAACACAGTTGAGGATCATGGTGAGTGGGCGCGGCCAAGTGCGGGGCGCCTATCTTGGCACGGGAGTGAAAGCGCGTAGTGTGCGTCAGTTCGGGCCGAATACCCGCTGGCGCTGCGCCAGCCGCGCCAGGTGGCTGCACACGCCGTCGCACAGCGCACCGACCGAGGCATCGGCGCAGCGGTACCAGGCGCTGTGGCCGCGCTGTTCGCGCTGCACCAGGCCGTGGCGCATGAGCAGCGCCAGGTGGCGCGAGACATTGGCCGGGCTGCAGCCGCAGCGCCGGGCCAGGCCGCCCACCGTGTGCTCGCCCTCGGCCAGCCATTGCAGCAGGGCCAGGCGCGTGGGTTCGCCCAGGGCGTGGAAATGCGCTGCCACGGCTTCCAGCACGTCGTCCGGAATGGTGGGCCCGCCGGGAGGGCAGGGGGTGGCGGGAGGCGGTTGCATGGCGTTCTTTTCAACTAGTTGACTATTTAACTAGTTACGCAAATAATAGCGCAACACGCATCCCATGAACAGCCCTGTCCGCACGCCGGAGCAGGGCAGAACAGGCAGGAACCACCCCATGTTCAAGAACCTTTCCTCACAGGCGGCCCTGGCGCTGGCACTGGCGACCGCCCCGGTTGCGGTACTGGCGGCACCGTGGGCCACCGAGCCCGCCCAGGCCGCCAGCCAGGCGGGCCGCAGCAGCTACGACGGCGTGGTCGAGGCGCTGCGCCAGACCGTGGTGGCCGCGCAGGTGCCCGGCGCCGTGGTGGAGCTGGCCGTCAAGGCGGGCGACACGGTGCAGGCGGGCCAGTTGCTGCTGCGCATCGATGCGCGCAGTGCAGACCAAAGCGCCGCTGCCGTCGATGCCCAGGTGCAGGCCGCACGTGCGCAGCTCGACGTGGCCACGCGCGAATACGAGCGGCAGAAGCAGCTCTTTGCCAAGAAGTACATCAGCCAGGCCGCGCTGGACCGTGCCGAGGCCGAGGTGCGTGCCGCCCGCGCCCAGGCCAGCGCGCAAACCGCCCAGGCGGGCGCCGCGCGCACGCAAACCGGCCTGCACGTGGTGCGGGCGCCCTATGCCGGCGTGGTGGCCGAGGTGCCTGTGGCCCTGGGCGACATGGCCATGCCCGGACGCCCCTTGCTCACGCTCTACGACCCGGGGCAACTGCGGGTGACGGCCGCCGTGCCCCAGTCGGCCCTGCCCGCAGGCGTCAAGCCGGAGGACGTGCGTGTGGAGCTGGGGGGCCAGGGCACGCAGACCACGCCGCAGCGCGTTCAGGTGCTGCCCACCGTGGACCCCGCCACGCACACGGTGCAGGTGCGCGCCGACCTGCCCCCAGGCCTGGCCGGTGCCCGCCCAGGGCTGTTTGCACGCCTGTGGCTGCCCGGTGCGCCGGGCGCGGGTGAGGGTGCGCGCATCACCGTGCCGCAAAGCGCCGTGGTGCGCCGCGCCGAGCTCACCGGCCTGTACGTGCTGGGCGCGGGCGGCCAGCCCCAGCTGCGCCAGGTGCGCCTGGGCCGGGCCGAAGGCGGGCGGGTGGAAGTGCTCAGCGGCGTTGCCGCAGGCGAAGCCGTGCTGACCGAGCCGCAGACCGCGGCCCGCGCACGCTGAAAGGATCGCCACCATGACGCAGGAACACCAGACGCCCGCGCTGGGCATCTCGGGCCGCATCGCAAGCTTCTTCCAGTCTGCGCAGATCACGCCGCTGCTGGCGCTGGTGGCGCTGCTGCTGGGCATCTTTGCCGTGCTGGTCACGCCGCGCGAAGAGGAGCCGCAGATCAACGTCACCATGGCCAATGTGCTGATCCCGTTCCCCGGCGCCAGCGTGCGCGACGTGGAGCAGATGGTCGCCATCCCCGCCGAGCAGGTGCTGTCGCAGATCAGCGGTTCCGAGCATGTGATGTCGGTCTCGCAGCCCGGCATGGCGGTCATCACCGTGCAGTTCAAGGTCGGCGTGCCGCGCACCGAGGCGCTGGTGCGCCTGTACGACACCGTGCACTCCAACGCCGACTGGCTGCCGCGCCACCTGGGCGTGATGGAGCCGCTCATCAAGCCCAAGGGCATTGACGACGTGCCCATCCTGAGCCTCACGCTGCACAGCACGCGCGCCGATGCCGGCCCGTTCGACCTGGAGCGCGTGGCGCACAGCCTGGAGGCCGACCTCAAGCGCGTGCCCGGCACGCGCGAGGTACGCACCCACGGCGGCCCCGGCCGCGCGGTGATGGTGGAGATGGACCCCACGCGCATGGCGGGCATGGGCGTGACCGTGGCCGACCTGCGCCAGGCCCTGCAGTCGGCCAACCAGGGCCTGCCCGTGGGCGAGCTGCTGCGCGGCAACCAGGCGCTGGCGCTGGAGGCCGGGCCGTTCCTGCGCGACGCGCAAGAGGTGGGCGAGCTGGTGGTGGGCGTGCGCGAAGGCAAGCCCGTGTTCCTGCGCGAAGTGGCCCAGGTGCGCGACGGTGCGCCGCCCAGCACGCAGTACGTGTGGCACGGCACCGCAGGGCAGGACGCCGCCGAACATCCGGCCGTCACCATCGCCGTGACCAAGAAGCCGGGCGAAAACGCCATCGACGTGGCCAATGCCGTGCAATCGCGCGTGGCGCAACTGCAGGGCACCGTGATCCCGGCCGATGTGCAGGTGGTCACCACGCGCAACTACGGCGCAACAGCCGACGAGAAGGCGCGCCAGCTCATCAGCAAGCTGCTGTTCGCCACGGCGTCGGTGGTGGCGCTGGTGTTCATTGCGCTGGGGCGGCGCGAGGCGGCCATTGTGGGCACGGCCGTGGTGCTCACGCTCACGGCCACGCTGTTTGCGTCCTGGGTGTGGGGCTTCACGCTCAACCGGGTGTCGCTGTTTGCGCTGATCTTCTCCATCGGCATCCTGGTGGACGACGCCATCGTGGTGGTCGAGAACATCCACCGCCACCAGCACCTGCACCCCGGCAAGCCGCTGTGGCAAATCATCCCCGGTGCCGTGGACGAAGTGGGCGGCCCCACCATCCTGGCCACGCTCACCGTCATTGCGGCGCTGCTGCCCATGGCCTTTGTGTCGGGCCTGATGGGGCCGTACATGAGCCCCATCCCCATCAACGCCAGCATGGGCATGCTGCTGTCGCTGGCCATTGCCTTTGCCGTCACCCCATGGCTCGCGCGCCTGTGGATGAAGGCCGTGCCCGCCGGCAGCGGCCACGGCAGCGCCGAGGGCGCCGCCCACGCTGCGCCGCAGGGCCTGGCCGGGCGCATTGCGCCGGTGTTCGAGCGCATCTTCCGCCCGCTGCTCGACGCCCAGGCTGGCGCGCGCAACCGCCGCCTGCTGGGGCTGGGCGTGGCGGCGCTGATCGCGCTGTCGGTGGCGCTGCCCGTCATCGGCTGGGTGCAG
This sequence comes from Giesbergeria sp., assembly GCA_023150295.1. Taxonomy (GTDB): domain Bacteria; phylum Pseudomonadota; class Gammaproteobacteria; order Burkholderiales; family Burkholderiaceae_C; genus Simplicispira. Next base: position 24,349 of record JAKLLE010000018.1, read on the forward strand.
CTCAAGATGCTGCCGTTCGACAACAAGTCCGAATTCCAGGTGGTGGTGGACCTGCCCGCAGGCACCCCGCTGGAGCACACCGCCGCCACGCTGCACGCGCTGGGCGCGCACCTGGCCACGGTGCCCGAGGTCACGCACTACCAGGCCTATGCGGGCACGGCTGCGCCCATCAACTTCAACGGCCTGGTGCGCCAGTACTACCTGCGCAGCGGCGGCAATGTGGGCGACATCCAGGTCAACCTCGTGGCCAAGGGCGAGCGCAAGCAGCAAAGCCACGCCATCGCCATGCGCGAGCGCGCCACGCTGCAGGCCATTGGCCAGCGCTTTGGTGCCAACGTCAAGGTGGTGGAGGTGCCGCCCGGCCCGCCGGTGCTCGCCCCCATCGTGGCCGAAATCTACGGCCCCGACGCCCAAGGCCGCCGCCAGGTGGCCCAGGCCGTGCGCAAGGCGTTGGCCCAGACCGACGGGCTGGTGGACATTGACGACAGCAGCATTGCCGACGCTCCGCGCACCCTGCTGCTGGTGGACCGGCGCAAGGCCGCGCTGCTGGGCGTGCCGCAGCAGGCCATCGTGACCACGCTGCGCGCGGGCCTGGCCGGTGAGCAGGCGGCCTATCTGCACGACCAGAGCAAGTACCCCGCCGCCGCCACGCTGCAACTGCCGCCCACGCTGCACGGCGACCTGCAGGCGCTGTTGCAGCTCGGTGTGCGCAGCGCCACTGGTGCGCTGGTGCCGCTGCGCGAGCTGGTCACCGTGAGCGACAGCCTGCGCGAGCAGCCCGTGTTCCACAAAGACCTGCTGCCCGTGAACTATGTCGTGGCCGACATGGCCGGCCGCGTGGACAGCCCGCTGTACGGCATGTTCCAGGCGCGCAGCGCCATTGCGCAGATCACCGCGCCCGACGGCGGCCAGGTCGAGGAGTTCTTCATCCGCCAGCCCAGCGACGCCTGGCGCGGCTACGCCCTCAAGTGGGACGGCGAATGGCAGATCACCTACGAGACCTTCCGCGACATGGGCGCCGCCTATGCCGTGGGCCTCATCCTGATTTACCTGTTGGTGGTGGCGCAGTTCGGCAGCTACCTCACGCCGCTCATCATCATGGCGCCCATCCCGCTGACCATCATCGGCGTGATGCCGGGCCACGCCCTGCTGGGTGCGCAGTACACGGCCACCAGCATGATCGGGATGATCGCGCTGGCGGGCATCATCGTGCGCAACTCCATCCTGCTGGTGGACTTCATCAACCTGCAGGTGCGGGGCGGCGTGCCGTTCGAGCGCGCCATCGTGCACTCGGCCATCACGCGCGCCCAGCCCATCGTGCTGACCGGTCTGGCCGCCATGGTGGGTGCGTTCTTCATCCTGGACGACCCCATCTTCAACGGCCTGGCGATCTCGCTGATCTTCGGCATCGCCGTGTCCACCGTGCTCACGCTGGTGGTCATCCCCACGCTGTACTACATGGCCTACCGCCACCGGCTGGATCGCCTGCGCCCGGCCAGCATCGCCCAATAGCTATCAAAACAATAGCTGTTTGCGCACTACCCATAAGCCTTAAAAGCCAAAAATACCATGACCAGCTACCAGGACATCACCCGCACCACCTCGGCCCAGCTTGCCAGCCTGCGTGCCGACATCCCCGACACGATGCGCGGCTTCTCCGCCATGGCCCAGGCCGCCACCAAGGACGGCGCGCTCGACAAGACCACCAAGGAGCTGATTGCCATGGCGCTGTCCGTGGCCGCGCGCTGCGACCCCTGCGTCGGCTACCACGCCAAGGCGCTGGTGGAACTGGGCGCCTCGCGCGCGCAGGTCGCCGAGGCGCTGGGCATGGCCGTGTACATGGGCGGTGGCCCCTCGCTCATGTACGCCGCCAAGGCCTCCGCCGCGTTCGACGAATTCAGCCAACTCAGCGCCCAGGCCACCGCCTGAGCCCGTGGACAGAAAGACAGAAAGGCTCCCGATGCAAGCCCTCTGGCGCACCTCCCTGCTGGCCCTGGCACTGGCCGCCCCCACGGCCCGGGCCACCGACCTGCTGCAGGCCTGGCAGGCCGCGCAGCAAAACGACCGTGAACTGGCCGTGGCCCGCGCGGCCCAGGCCACCGCGCAACCCCTGCGCGACCAGGCACGCTCCCTGTGGCGCCCCGGCGTGGCGCTCACCGCATCCGCAGGCGTGGCCACGGGCGAGAGCGACATGCGCGGCGCGCAGTTCTCGGCGCCCGGCATGGGCACGTCGAGCGGCGTGAACTTCAGCACCTCGGTCACCGGCGGTACGGCCACGCGCTGGGCGTTGCAGGCGCGCCAGCCCCTGCTCAACGCCGAGCGCCGCGCCCAGCAGCAGCAACTGGGCCTGCAGGCCGACAGCACCGAGCTGCAATGGCAGGCCGCACAACAGGCGCTGATGCTGCGCACCGCGCAGCGCTACTTCGAGCTGGCCGTGGCGCAGGAGTCGCTCCAGGTGCTGCAGCGCCAATACGAGGCCGTGCAGCAGGCCGCCGCCGAAGCGCAGGACCGCTTCGCGCTGGGCGCCGCCCCCATCACCGCCACGCACGAGGCCCGCGCGCGCCAGGGCGCACTGCGCGCCCAGGTGCTCGCCGCCCAGGTGGCGCTGGACCTGCGCCGCCGCGAGCTGGCCGACAGCACCGGCCTGCCCATGGACGGCTTGCAGGCGCACCTGCCCGCAGCGCTGGTGCCCGAGCCCGCGCGCACCCAGGCCGCGCTGGCGCACGGGCAGGCCCAGGCGCAGGACGGCAACCCCCAGATCCGCCTGCAGCAACTGGCCGCCGACATCGCGCAGGCCGAGGCCGACAAGCACCGCCGCAGCGCCGCCCCCACGGTGGACCTCGTGGCGCAGGCGGGCGATGAGCGCCTGCGCGGCAGTGGCGACCACGGCAGTGCGCGCAACCGCAGCGTCAACGCCATGGTGGGCGTGCAGCTCACCGTGCCGCTGTACACCGGCGGCTGGCGCGGCGCCAAGGAGACCGAAAGCCTGCGCCGCTGGGACCAGGCCCGTGCCCAGGTCGAGGCCACGCGCAGCCAGGTGGACCGCGATGTGCACGCCGCCTGGCTGGGCCTGCAGGTGGGCGCCGAGCGCGTGCAGGCGCTGGGCCAGGCATTGCAGGCCAGCGAGGCGCGCCTGGACGCCACCCGCACCGGCCTGGAGGTCGGTCACCGCACCGTGCTCGACCTGCTGAACGCCGAAAACGACACCGCCGCCACGCGCCTGTCGCTGGCCCAGGCGCGCGCCAGCCTGGTGCTGGAACAACTGCGCCTGGCCGCGCTGGCGGGCCAGCTCGACGAGGCCACGCTGCGCAGCGTGCAGCCGCCAACCCCAGGAGCGGCGCAATGAAATTGCTATTAAAACAATAGCTACTTGCGCTTGATGTTATTGCCCTGCAGCCCAATTTGACCCCAAATTTCTTTGAGAGGAATCCCTTGCCATGACCACCCCCGCCTACGCCTTCACCGCCGAGCTGGCCCAGCCGCTGCCCCAGGCCCTGGAAACCCTGCGCGCCGCCTTGGCCGCCGAGCAAATGGGCATCGTCAGCGAGGTGGACATGCAGGCCACGCTCAAGGCCAAGCTCGGGCTGGACAGCCCGCCCCAGCGCCTGCTGGGCCTGTGCTCGCCGCGCATTGCCCATGCCCTGGTGAGCGCCGAGCCCGACATCGCCGCGCTGCTGCCCTGCGGCGGCAGCATTGCCGAGCCCACGCCGGGGCGCACGCGCATCGTGCTGCAGGACCCGCGCGTCATCCTGCAGGCCAGCGGCAGCACCCAGGCCGAAGTGCGCGATGCGCTGGAGCAGGCCCGCGCCGCCGTGCAGCGCGTGGCGCAGCGTCTGGGCGCAGGCCAGGAGGCCTGACGTGGCCGCGCGCATCACCATCCTGGGGGCGGGCTTTGGCGCGCTGTCTGCGGTGCGCGCGCTGCGCCACCGCGATCCGCGCGCCGAGATCACCCTGGTGTCCCCGCGTGCCGAGCTGCACTACCTGCCCGGCATCATCTGGATCCCCAGCGGCCTGCGCTCGCGCGAGCAGCTCATCGTGCCGCTGGGGCCATTCTTCCAGCGCATGCGCGTGCGCCATGTGGCGGCGGAAGTCACCGGCCTGCAGGACGGCGGGCGAACCGTGCTCACCACCGGCGGTGAAGTCACCAACGACGCGCTCGTGATTGCCACGGGCGGGCGCTTCATCAAAAAGCTGCCCGGCATCGAGCACGCCATCACCCCCTGCGAGGGCATTGCCGCCGCAGAAGCCATCCGCGACCGCCTGCGTGCCTTGCAAGGCGGCACCATTGCCGTGGGCTTTGCCGCCAACCCGCAGGAGCCCCAGGCCGTGCGTGGCGGGCCGATGTTCGAATTTTTGTTCGGCATCGACACCCAGTTGCGCCGCGAAGGGCGGCGCAGCAGCTTTGAGCTGGTGTTCTTCAACCCCAGCCAGGAGCCCGGCAACCGCCTGGGCCCGGCCACCGTGCAGCACCTGCTGGCCGAGATGGCGCGCCGGGGCATCCGCACCCACCTGGGGCACAAGATGCAGCGTTTCGAGGCCGACAAGGTGGTCACCGAGGGCGGGGAGTTTGCGGCCGACCTCATCCTCTTCATGCCCGGCATGACGGGTAGCGCCTGGTTCGACCAGACCGACCTGCCGCGTTCCCCTGGCGGCCTGCTGCAGGCCGACGCACACTGCCGCGTGCCCGGCACCGAGCACGTGTGGGTGGTGGGCGACTCGGGCAGCTTCCCCGGCCCCGACTGGATGCCCAAACAAGCCCACATGGCCGACCTTCAGGCCCGGGCCGCAGCAGCCAACCTGCTGGCGGCCCTCGCCGGGCGCCCAGCCACGGCGCGTTTCAAGGTGGAGCTGGCCTGCATCATCGACAGCCTGGACCAGGGCACCCTGGTCTGGCGCACCCCCACGCGCCAGCGCCTGCTGCCGCCCCTGCGCGCCATGCACTGGGCCAAGCGCGCCTTTGAATGGAATTACCTGCGACCTTACCGCTAGCCCCGCCACCCTGCGGTGCGCCCCAGGCCCGCGCACCGCAGTCATTCCCCCGGCCCAGCCCATGCCACACATCAACGACAGGAGACAAGCATGAAGCGAGACAAAACCACCACCCACCGCGCACCCCAAGGGGCGCCCACACGCCGTGCCTGGCTGGCCGGCGCAGCCAGCGCCAGCGCCGCTGCGGGCCTGGGCCTGCAGCCCACCGCAGCGCAGGCGACACGCCAGGCCACGCAGGCCCACATCGTCATTGCGGGCAGCGGCCTGGCAGGCATTGCCGTAGCGCACCGGCTGCAGGGCCTGCTCGACGGCGCCAAGATCACGATCATCGACGCCAAGGAAGTGCACAACTACCAGCCCGGCTACACCCTGGTGGCCAGCGGCGTGTGGCCGGTGGACAAGGTGATCGACAGCAACGCCAGCCTGCAACCAGCAGGCGTGCAGTGGGTGCGCGAGATGGTGGCCGAGTTCGACCCCGCCGCCAACACCGTGGTCACCGCAGGCGGCCAGCGCATCCGCTACGACTACCTGGTGGTGGCCGTGGGCACGCACCAGGACTGGGCGCAGATCGAAGGCATGGACACCAAGGCCATTGGCCGGGACGGCCTGGCCAGCGTGTACCCCAGCTCCGACGCCGCCGTGGCCACCTGGGCCGCCATGGACCGTTTCCGCCAAAAGGGAGGCCAGGCCGTGATGAAGCTGCCCTCCACGCCGCTCAAGTGCGCGGGCGCGCCGCTCAAGATGACCTTCATGGTGCGCGACCGCCTGGCCCAGGCGGGCACGCTGGGCAAGTCGCAGGTCACGTTCTACTCGGCATTGCCCAATGTGTTCAGCGTCAAGACCGTGAACGACAACGTGCTGGAGCGCTGGAAGGCCCTGGGCGTGCAGGTGCAGTTCACGCAAAAGCTCAAGGCCATCGACATCGGCGCGCGCCGCGCTACCTTTGTGAACCCCGAAGGCGCAGCCACCGAGGTGCCCTATGACTTCATCCACGTGGTGCCGCCCATGCGCGCGCCCGACGCGGTGAAGAACTCCGACCTCGCCTGGAAGGAAGGCCCCATGGCCGCAGGCGGCTGGCTGGAGGTGGACAAGGACACGCTGCAGCACCGCCGCTACAAAAACGTGTTCGGCCTGGGCGACATCAACGGCACGCCGCGCGGCAAGACGGCGGCCACGGTCAAGAAAAGCGCCCCCATCGTCGCGCAGCACCTGGCCGATGTGATCGCCGGGCGCGCGCCGGGCGAAAAGTTCGACGGCTACACCTCCTGCCCGCTCATCGTGCGCGAAGGCTCGGCCATGCTGATCGAGTTTGACTACGAAGGCCGACTCACCCCCTCGCTGCCCATGATCGAGCCGCTGCAGGAAAGCTACTTCGCCTGGCTCATGAAGGTGCGCATGCTCAAGCCCGCCTACATGGCGGTGCTCAAGGGCAGGGTTTGACCACCACGCAAGCAAAGGAGACACACCATGTACGAAATCTGGCTGGTAATGAACATCGTCTATGAAATCGCCTTAGGGGTCTGGCCCCTGCTGGCGCTGCTGCTCGCCGTGTGGCTGGGTCTGCTGGTGGCCGCGCGTGGCCGCCTGGGGGCGCGCCAGGTGCGCCAGGCGGCGCTGCTGGGCGCGCTGGTGGCTGTGGCGCTGTTCTTCAGCGTGCCCACGCTCACCCAGTCGTCCCTGGCCAACATGGGCTACTGGGTGGACTGGGCCAACCTGCTGGCCGTGGCGTTGGGGTTGGGCGCGCTGGCGGCGGTGTTCAGCCTGCCGCTGCTGGGGCTGGCAGGCGGGCGCAGATAGGCAAGCGAAAACCGCAGGCCCCCGTGCACCCCGTCACGCCGGCGCCAGGTGCCTGCGCCGGGCGGGCCTTGCCGAGCCGGGCCTGTCGTGCGATGCTGCGCGCCTGTCGCCGCGCTGCAGTGTGCGGCCCCTTCCCCACGAAAGGACAACCACCCATGCGCATCGCACCCTGGATCCTGGCCCTGGCGGCCGCAAGCGTTTTTGCCACCGCAGCCACCGCACAAACCACCAAGCTGCGCCCCGGCCTATGGGAGCACAGCGGCACCATGAAGAGCCAGAGCGGCCAGATGGAAGCCGCCATGGCCGAAATGCAGAAATCCCTGGCCAGCATGCCGCCCGAGCAGCGCAAGCAGATGGAGCAGATGATGGCCCAGCAGGGCGTGGGCATGACGCCCGGCGGTGGGCATGTGGTGCGCATCTGCATGACGCAGCAGGACGTGGACATGGACCAACTCCCCGCCCAGGAAGGATGCACGCAAAAGGTGGATCGCGTGGGCGCCAACACTGTCAAGGTGGCGTTCCAGTGCAAGGGCGGCAAGGGCCAGCCGCCGTCCTCGGGCGAGGGCACGGTCACCATCGAAAGCCCCACGGCCTACAGCGGCAAGCACCGCTTCAAGACCACGCAGGAAAACGGTCGCCCCGAGCAGATCGACATGGTGCAGAAGGGCCGCTGGCTGGGGGCAGACTGCGGGCAGGTCAAGCCCTTCAATCAGCCCCGGCGCTGAGATGAAACACCCCCCTGTGGCGCTGCGCGCCTTCCCCCCGCTCTCGCAACGCTGCGCGCTGCGGGCAGGGGGACGCTCCCAGCGCGGCGGGGCGGCCCTTGCGCGGGAGCTCTGGCCTGGGGTGCGCCGGTTGCATGCGTCGCGGATGCCGCGTTCGCGGAATGGATCACTGAGGCGTTTCAGACCAGCAGCGCCGCCAGCGCGGCCAGCGGCGCGGTTTCGGCGCGCAGCACGCGCGGGCCCAGGGTCACGGGGGCAAAGCCGTGGGCCAGGGCCAGGTCTTCCTCGGTGCTGCTGAGGCCGCCTTCGGGGCCGGACAGGAACACCAGGTCTGCGTGGCCCGGCGCCGCACTGCGCAGCGGCTGTGTGCTGGGGCGCAGCGACAGCAGCAGGCGCTGGCCGTCCTGCGGCGGGGCCTGCAGCCAGTCGGCCAGTGTTTGGGCCGGGTGCAGGGTGGGCACGCGGTTGCGTCCGCACTGTTCGCAAGCAGCCACGGCCACGGCCTGCCAGTGGGTCAGCTTTTTGTCGGCGCGCTCGCCCTTGAGCTTGAGCACGCTGCGCTCGGCCAGCAGCGGGGTGATGCTGGCCACGCCCAGTTCGGTGGCTTTTTCCACCAGCCAGTCCATGCGTTCGTTGGCGGTGATGCCGGCCAGCAGGTGCACGGCGCGCGGCGCCTCGCGCTCCACGGCGTGGTGCGCACCGATGCGCGCCAGCACCTCGCTGCGGCCCATGTGGGTGACGGTGGCCTCGAACTCGCCGCCGGGGCCGTCAGCGCCGCCGTGGAACAGCGTGATCGCCTCGCCCGGCTGCATGCGCAGCACCTGCACATGGCGCGCGGCGCCGGGGGGGAGGGCGATTTCTTCGCCGGGGATCAGCGTGGCTGGGCAGTGAAAGCGGGGCATTTGCTATTAAAATGATAGCTATTGGCGCTCGTATTCATTGCGCTGGAAGCCAATTTTGCTCAAATTATTGCTAGACCCGGCCATAGGCGAAGCCGACGGTTTCCTGGATCTGCTCCACCTCGTTGACCAGCCGCAGCAGCGGCGCCAGCTCGCGGTAGCGGCTGGCCGTGGAACGGATGTAAGCGATGAAACGGGGCGTGTCGGCGAGGTACTGCGGCTTGCCGTCGCGCAGCGTGAGGCGCGCAAAGATGCCGGCCACCTTCAGGTGGCGTTGCAGGCCCATCCATTCCACGCTGCGGTAGAAGTCGCCGAAGTCTGCGCCCCAGCCGCTGGCGCTGTTGGCGCCCAGCAGGCCGGCCTTGCGCGCCTTTTCCCAGTAGCGCACGGTGATGTCGATGACGAAATCCTCGTCCCAGCTCAGGAAGGCGTCGCGCATCAGGCTGGCGATGTCGTAGGTGATGGGGCCGTACACGGCGTCCTGGAAGTCGAGCACGCCCAGCGGGCCGCCTTCCTGCACGGGTTGCATCAGGTTGCGCGGCATGAAGTCGCGGTGCACGAAGACCTGCGGGGCCTCCAGGTTGTTGGCCACGATGGCGGCAAAGCTGCGCGCCAGTGTTTGCTGCTGGGCATCGGTCAGCGTGACCTTGCGGTGCTGGGCCAGGTACCAGTCGGGGAACAGCGCCAGCTCGCGCTGCAGCAGGGCTTCGTCGTAGGCGGGCAGCACGCCGGGGCGTGAGGCCTTTTGCCAGTCGATCAGCAGGTCGGTGGCCTGCTGGTACCAGCGGTGGGCGTCTTGCGGCGCTTCGGGGTTCAGCGCCTGCATCAGCGTGTGCGGCCCCAGGTCGGACAGCAGCATGAAGCCGTGTGGGGCGTCGAAAGCCAGAATGCGCGGCACGTTCAGCCCGGCCTGTTGCATCAGCGCCTGCACTTGCACGAAGGGGGTGCAGTTTTCCTTGTCGGGCGGCGCGTCCATCACGATGCAGCTTTGGCCCGGCGTGGCGGTGTCGATGCGCAGGTAGCGGCGGAAGCTCGCGTCGGCCGACGCGGGGCGCAGGCTGGCGGGCAGCAGGCCGTGCGCGGCCACCAGGGGGGCCAGCCAGGCGTCGAAGGCGGCGTGGCGGGCGGGATCCGCCCAGGTGACGGAAGCGGCCGGGGTGCCCGTGGGGGCAGAGGGTGCGGTGGGGGCAGGGTGGCTCATGGATAATCGGATTCTACAAACCCGGTCTTGTCGGCCTGGGGGATTCGGGGCGCGCTCCGGAACACCCGGCCACCCACCCATGACGCCTTTGCATCCCTTGCCCTACCGCCCTTCGTTGCCCTGCGCGCTGCCGCCAGCGCAACCGCTGGTGCTGGCCTGTCTGGTAGCCGCCATGGGGAGCACGGCGCACGCACAGACCAGCGCGTGGGATGCGCCCCCGGCGCTGCGCTCCTCCTCGCAACTGATGGAGGCCCTGACACCCCAGGTGCGCTCGCAGTCCCCGGTGTTTGTGTCGGGCGAGCGCATCACCGGCCAGCCCGATGTGCGCGCCGAGATCGAAGGCAACGCCGAGTTGCGCCGTGCCGACACCGTGATCCGTGCCGACCGCATGGAATACACCGCCGCCCAGGACCTGGCCCATGCCAAGGGCAAGGTGCGCATCAACCGCGCGGGCAACGTGTACGAGGGCGATGAGCTGGAACTGCGCGTCAACGCCTTCGAGGGGTTTTTCACCGAAGCGCGTTACCGGTTCCTGGCCAACGGCGCGCATGGTGATGCGCTGCGTGTGGATTTCATCGACCGCGACCGGGCCCAGATCCACAAGGCCACCTACACCACCTGCACCCGAGAAGAAAGTGCCCAATGGCGGCCCGACTGGGTGCTGCGCGCGGACCGCATCCACATCGACCAGCAGGACGAAGTCGGCAGCGCCGAAGGGGCGGTGCTGGAGTTTCAAGGCGTGCCGCTGCTGCCCCTGCCGGCCATCAGCTTTCCCTTGTCGGACAAGCGCAAGAGCGGCTTGCTGCCCCCCACGCTGGGCGTGGACAGCACCAACGGCTTTGAATATGCCCAGCCCTACTACTGGAACATCGCACCCCACCGTGACGCCACGCTGCAGGCCGCCCTGTTGGCCAAGCGCGGTGTGCAGATGGGGGGCGAGTTCCGCTACCTGGAGCCCAGCTACCAGGGCCAGGTGCGCGCCGATGTGCTGCCCTCGGATCGGCTGCGCCAGCGCACGCGCTGGAGCTATGCCCTGGAGCACAACAGCGCCATTGGCGTGCCGGTGGGTGCGCTGGGCCTGCAGGTCAACCTGCGCCGCGTGAGCGACGATGACTTCTGGCGCGATTTCTCGCGCGATGTGTCATCGGATGCGCAGGTGGTGCGCCAGCGCCTGTTGCCGGGCGACGCCTTGTTCACCTGGGGCCTGGGCGACATGAGCATGCGCCTGCGCACCCTCAAATGGCAGACGCTGCAGGATGCCTCGGCCCCCATCGTGCCCCCATACGACCGCCTGCCGCAGTGGCAGTGGCGCTATGCGCCGCAGCATTTGGCGGGCGGCCTGGATGCGAGCGTGGAGCTTGATGCCACGCGGTTTCGGGCCGACACGGCGCTCACCGGGCAGCCCAATGCGCAGCGCAGTTACCTGCTGGCGCAGGTCAGCCGCCCGTTCCTGGCGCCGTCGGGCTTTGTCACGCCGCGCCTGCAATGGCATGCCAGCAACTACCAGTTCGACGGCCTGCTGCCCAGTGGCGTGCGCTCGGTCCATCGCGCCTTGCCCACCTTCAGCGTGGACAGTGGCCTGTTCTTCGAGCGCGACGCACAGTACTTCGGCCGGGCCTTTGTGCAAACGCTGGAGCCGCGCGCCTTCTATACCTACACGCCGTACCGCGACCAGAGCATGCTGCCCTTGTACGACACGGCGGCCAACGATTTCAACTTCGCCACCATCTACACCGAGAACGCCTACGGTGGCCAGGACCGCATTGCCGACAACAACCTGCTGACCCTGGGCGTGACCACGCGCCTGCTCAACCCGACCACAGGTGCCGAGGCCGCGCGCTTCGGCATTGCCCAGCGGCTGCGTTTTTCGGACCAGAACGTCACCCTGCCCAGTGAAACGCCGGTGAGCGAGCGCCTGTCCGACGTGATGCTGGGTGCGGCCGTCAACTGGACGACGCAGTGGGGCATGGATTCCACCGTGCAGTTCAACCCCAAGACCCGGCGCTCGATCCGCTCCACCCTCAGCGCCCGCTACCAGCCCGGTGCCTACCGCGTGGTGAGCGCTGCCTACCGCCTGCAGCGCGGCACCAGCGAGCAGGTGGACCTGGGCTGGCAGTGGCCGCTCGACAGCCTGTGGGGCGTGGCGGACAAGGCCTCCGTGGCGTCCAGCCCCAAGCAGGCGCGCTGGTACAGCGTGGGCCGCCTGAACTACAGCCTGCAGGACCGCAAGCTGGTCGATACGGTGGTTGGCTTCGAATACGACAGTTGCTGCTGGATTGGCCGCGTGGTGCTGGAGCGCCTGCAGAACGGCCGCAGCACTTCCAACACGCGCCTGTTGTTCCAGATCGAGTTCGTCGGCTTCTCGCGCCTGAGCCTGGGCTCCAACCCCTTGTCCAGCCTCAAGCAGAACATTCCCGGCTACCGCTACCTGCGTGACCAGGTCAGCACCCCCAGCCGTTTCAGCAACTACGACTAACGCACCGCATGCTCACCATGAAACCTCGTGCCATTGCTGTGGGCCTCATGGGCCTGGCCTCCCTCGTGCCGCTGGGCGCCGCAGCGCAGGGCGTGCGCCTGCCAGGGGCGCAACGTCCCCAGTTGTCGGCCCCTGTGGCAGCGCCATCCAACACCCAGCGCCAGGCCGACTTCATCGTGGCCGTCGTCAATGCCGAGCCTGTGACCAACAACGAGGTGCGCGCCCGCATGGCCCGCGTGCTGCGCCAGATCCAGCAATCCGGTGGCGCGCAGCCGCCCCTGGACCTGCTGGCGGCGGAGGTCATGGAGCAGCTCATCGTGGAAAAGGCGCAAATGCAGTTGGCCAAGGAAGGTGGCATCACGGTGGATGAGCTGGCCATTGACCAGGCTGCGCAGACCATCGCGCGGCGCAACGAGGTCAGCATGGAAGAGATGCTGCGTCGGTTGTCGGCGGAGGGTGTCTCGCGCGAGCAGTTCCGCCTGGAATTGCGCCGCCAGCTCACGCTGCAGCGCCTGCGCGAGCGCGAGGTGGACGCCCGCGTGCGCGTGAGCGAACCCGAGATCGATCAGTTTCTGCGCGAACAGTCCCCGCAGGGCGCCGACCTGGCCCGCACTGAGCTGAACATCGCCCAGGTGCTCATCGCCGTGCCCGAGGATGCGAGCGAGGCTCAGGTGGCAGCAGCCCAGGCGCGTGCCCAGGGCGTGGCCGACAAGGCGCGCGCCAATGGGGACTTCGCCGCCCTGGCGCGCGAGTTTTCCGATGCGCCTGGCGCCACCAACTCGGGCGGCCAAATGGGCCTGCGCGCTGCGGACCGTTACCCCGAGCTGTTTGTCTCGGCGGTGGCCAGTCTGCCGGTGGGTGGCGTGGTCGGACCGGTGCGCTCCGGCGCGGGTTTCCATGTGCTCAAGCTGATCGAGAAAAGCCGCGCCAGCCTGCCCGCCACCGTGGTGCAAAGCCGCGCACGCCACATCCTTCTGCGTACCAGCGCCCAGCTCAGCGAAACCGCCGCGGTGGAGCGGCTGGCCGACTACCGCCGCCGCATTCTTGCGGGCCAGGCCGACTTTGCCCAACTGGCGCGTGAGCATTCGCAGGACGCCAGCGCCAAGCAGGGCGGTGACCTGGGCTGGGTCAATCCGGGCACCTTTGTGCCCGAGTTCGAAGAAGTCATGGACGCCCTCAAGCCCGGCGACCTGAGCCAGCCGCTGATTTCGCGCTTTGGCGTGCACCTGATCCAGTTGCAGGAGCGGCGCGAGCAACGCCTGTCCGCGCGCGAGCAGCGTGAGGTGGCGCGCCAGGCCGTGCGCATGAAGAAGACCGAAGACGCCTACGCCACCTGGATGCAGGAAGTGCGCGGCCGCGCTTACGTTGAGTACCGCGACCCTCCCCAATGAAGCACGTTCCAAAAAAGCGCTTCGGCCAGCATTTCCTGTCCGATCCGGCCATCATCGATGGGATCGTGCGCGCCATTGCGCCGCAGGCGGGCGAGCCCATGGTTGAAATCGGGCCGGGGCTGGCGGCGCTGACGCAGCCGCTGGTCGAGCGGCTGGGGCGGCTCACCGTGGTCGAGCTGGACCGCGACCTGGCGCAGCGCCTGCGCCAGCATGCGCAGTTGCAGGTCATCGAATCCGATGTGCTGAAGGTCGATTTTGCGCAGGTGACACAAGCGCTGGGTGCTACCAAATTGAGAGTGGTTGGCAACCTTCCGTACAACATCTCCACGCCCATCCTGTTCCATCTGTTGCAGTATGTGGATGTGATTGCCGACCAGCACTTCATGCTGCAAAAGGAAGTGATCGACCGCATGGTGGCAGCGCCCGCCACGGCCGACTATGGGCGGCTGTCCGTCATGCTGCAGTGGCGCTACGCCATGGAGAACGTGCTGTTCGTGCCGCCCGAGAGCTTTGATCCGCCTCCGCGCGTGGACAGCGCCGTGGTGCGCATGGTGCCGCACGAGGAGCCTGTGGCACTGGACGTGGCTGTGCTGGAGGAACTGGTGCAGGTGGCCTTCAGCCAGCGCCGCAAGCTGTTGCGCCACACCCTGGGCCGCTGGCTGGAGGCGCGTGGTTTTGCGGGCAACTTCGATGTGCAGCGCCGCGCCGAGGAAGTGCCGGTGCAGGAATACACGGCGCTCGCTGCGAGCCTGTAAAAAAAGGCCCTGTCGCTCAAACAGGGCCTTGGTGCCAAGGACGGCAGAGGCTCAGGCGGTGCGCAGCACGGCCGCCATGCCAGGTGTTTGCCAGATGCTGTGGTCGCGCTCGACCACCAAGGCCTGCACGCCAGGGCGCTGCTGCAGCAGCGCGGGCGCGGCAGCGCTGCCCATCACCATCAGGGCGGTGCCCAGGCCGTTCACGCTGGCCGCATCGCGTGCCAGCAGGCTCACGCCGCGGGGGCCCTGCGTGGGACGCCCAGTGGCCGGGTTCAGGATGTGGTGCTGGCGCTCGCCCTGGGCCATGAAGAAGCGCTCGTAGTCGCCCGAAGACGCCACGATGGCCTGGCCTTCCAGCGCGAGCACGCCCAGCAGGCGCTCGGGCGCACGCGGGTCGCGCAGGCCCACACGCCAGGGGCGGCCTTGCAGGCGCCCCGCCACCAGCACATCGCCGCCGCCGTTGAGCATGGCATGTTCCACGCCTTGGGCGCGCAGCGTGCGCATGCCTGCTTCGAGGATGGGGAGCTTGGCGATGCCGCCCAGGTCCAGTGCCATCCCGCGCTGTTGCAGGAAGGCGGTGCCGGCCTTGGCGTCGATCACCAAGCCCCGGTAGCCCACCAGGCGGCGCTGGGCTTCGATGTCCTGGGCGCTGGGCAGGTGCTGCTCGGCGGTACCGAACTGCCAGGGCAGTGCGCCCACGGTGGCATCAAAGGCCCCATGGGTTTGCACTGCAATCGCCTGCGCGGCCTGGAGCACGGCCAACACCTCAGCGGGTACGGGCACAGGATGCCGGCCCGCTGCGCGGTGCAGGGCGCTGACGGTGCTGTCCGGGTGGTAGCGCGTCATCAGCGCGGCAAGGCGCTCCATCTCGCTCCATGCACGGTCCATGGCACTGCGCAGAGCGCCAGCGTCAAGACCCTGGGCCACCATGTCCACCTGCGTGCCCATGAGCGTGCGCTGGCTGCGCTCCACCACGGCAGGCGTTGCCGCCTGCAGTGCGGCGGGCGCCAGGGCAGCGGCGCCCAGCAGGGGCAGTGCCATGGCCAGGCGGCGCCGGGTCAGGCCCTGGGGTGCAAGTGGCTCGTGCATGGAACTCTCCTATAAATCAGCTCGAGAGGCCGACCATGTAATCGACAGCGGCCTTCACGTCCTCGTCGGACATCTTGGCATTGCCGCCGCGTGCAGGCATCGAGCCCTTGGCGCCGTTGAAGCCTTCGATGGCGTGCTTGTACAGCGTGTCCTTGCCCTGGGCGATGCGTGGGCCCCAATCGGCCTTGTCGCCGGGCTTGGGTGCGCCAGCCACGCCAGCGGCATGGCACATGGCGCAGGTCTTGTTGTAGGCCGACTTGCCCGCTTCGGGGTTGGCTGCAGGTGCTGCAGGAGCGGCCGGGGCGGCGGCGACTTCAGAGGCTGCGGGCGCGGCAGGTGCTTCCGAGGCCGCAGGTGCTGCGGCGGGGGCGGGTTCTGCAGGGGCTGGTGCGGGTGCGGGGGCTGCTGCGGGAGCAGGCGCTGCGGCAGGGGCTTCGGCGGGCTTCTTGTCACCGCAGGCGGTCAGGAACAGCGCCAGAGCGCTCAGTGCGATGACGGAAGAGGTCTTTTTCATGGTCGTGGATAGGAAGTGGAGAATGAAAGAATCAAGGGGCTACGCGCCTTGGATGCAGCCGCTCCCCAGCCCGAAACAGAAGATCTGCTCCTCGCATGGCGGCAGTCGGGGTGGGCGGACCACAAATCATAGCGCCCTGGTCAAGCGTATGCTGTCTTACCCACACTGCGTGTCCCATAATGTAATCGGCATGGCTGGATTGCCAAGCCGTCAGTGCAGCGATAGAGCATGACCGAAATCAACCTCGGTTCACTTTGGCTCCCTATACTTGCCGTCCATGAAAACCCTCAGATCCATTCCATGGCTTCGGCGCTTGGTCGCAGCATGGTTCATTGTGAGCATGGGGGTGGCGATGGCATCGCCACTGGTTCAGCCCCGGGCGATGGAGTTGGTGTGCTCCGCGTCGGGCTTGACAAAAATCATCATCCATTCAGCACAAGGCAATGCGGTCGATGCGTCCGACATGGGCATGGACTGCACCCTGTGTTTGTTGGCCAACACGCCTCCAGATCCCCAGCAAGCACGGTTGCCGGCCCTGTCGCCGGCGGCCCAGTTGCGTGCCACCCAATCCCTTGATCACATTCCAGCCGCAATGGGGGCTCCGCCACCAGCGCGAGCCCCTCCGTTTTTCACACGCCTTAACCAAGAGAGGTCAACATGAGCGACAAGAAACTGGATACACCCAATGAAACCGTAGGCCTCGGCCGTCGACGTTTCATCAACACCGCTGCGCTGGCGGGCTTGACGGTAGGCGTTGCAGCCTGCAATGACAAGCCGGCGGCAGCTCCTGCAGCGGCCCCTGCGGCACCTGCACCCGCACCTGCACCGACAGCCCACGCCGGCGCCAATGTCCACCTGAAACCCGGCGAACTCGACACCTACTACGGCCTCTGGAGCGGTGGCCACACCGGTGACATGCGCGTTCTGGGCCTGCCTTCGGGTCGCGAACTCCTGCGCATCCCCTGCTTCGTGCCCGACGCACTGGTCGGCTGGGGCATCACCAACGAATCCAAGGCCGTCATGGGCACCAAGCCCGATGGCCACCTGCGTTACACCGTGGGCGATACCCACCACACGCACGCCTCCTACAAGGACGGCAACTACGACGGCCGCTACGCCTGGATCAACGACAAGATCAACAGCCGTATCGCCCGTATCCGCCTCGACTATTTTGTCTGCGACAAGATCACCCAACTGCCCAACGTGCAGGGCTTCCACGGCATCTTCCCGGACAAGCGCGACCCCGTGGATCAGGCCATCAACTACACCACCCGCGTGTTCTGCGGCGGTGAGTTCTCCATTCCCCTGCCCAACGCCGGTATCGAAGACTCCAGCAAGTACCGCTCGCTGTTCTCGTGCGTGGATGCCGAGACCATGGAAGTGCGCTGGCAGGTGCTGATCGACGGCAACTGCGATCTGGTGGCCACCTCGTTCGACGGCAAGCTCGCCGCCACGAACCAGTACAACACCGAAATGGGCGCCAAGTACGAAGACATGATGTCCGCCGAGCGCGACGCCTGCCTGTTCTTCAACATCGCCCGCATCGAAGAAGCCGTCAAGGCTGGCAAGTTCAAGACCATCGGCAGCTCCAAGGTGCCCGTGGTGGACGGCACGCACGAAGCCAACAAGGACCCCAAGACCGCTCTGACGGCCTACGTGTCCGTGCCCAAGAACCCCCACGGCGTGAACGCCAGCCCCGACCAGAAGTACTTCATCTGCGCCGGCAAGCTCTCGCCGACCGTCACCGTGATCGAGCTGGCCAAGGTGCTTGACTGGTTCGACGGCAAGTCGGAAAAGCTCGACGACGCCATCGTTGCCGAGGTCGAAGTGGGTCTGGGCCCGCTGCACACTGCTTTCGACGGTCGCGGCAATGCTTTCACCACGCTGTTCCTGGACAGCCAGGTGGTCAAGTGGAACATCGACAAGGCGATTGCCTTCCACAAGGGTGACAAGAACGCCAAGTATGTGGTGGACCGTCTGGACGTGCACTACCAGCCCGGCCACATCAACGCCTCGCAATCGGAAACGATTGCCGCCGATGGCAAGTACCTGGCCGTGGGTTGCAAGTTCTCCAAGGACCGCTTCCTGCCCGTGGGCCCGCTGCACGCCGAGAACGAGCAGCTGATCGACATCTCTGGCGAGAAGATGGTGCTCCTGGCCGACCACCCGGTGCGTGGCGAGCCGCACGACTTCATCATCTTCAAGCGCGATCTGGTCAAGCCCAAGCAGGTTTATGATCTGGATCACCACCCGCTGGCCATCAAGGATCCCAAGGAATCTGGCGTGTTCCGCAGTGGCAAGAAGGTGACGGTCAAGCTGACCTCGCAAGCGCCGGCCTTCAGCATGCGCGAGTTCAAGGTGAAGAAGGGCGACGAAGTCACCCTGATCCTGACCAACCTGGACAAGATCGAAGATTTGACGCACGGTTTCGCCATTCCGAACTACAACGTCAACTTCATCGTCAATCCGCAGGAAACGGCCTCGGTGACCTTCGTTGCCGACCAACCCGGCGTGTTCTGGTGCTATTGCACCCACTTCTGCCACGCGCTTCACCTGGAAATGCGTACGCGCATGATCGTTGAGGCCTGATAGGCAGCCAACCGGAGGCGCTCGCACAGGGGTGCGGCGCCTCCTTGATAGGAAAGTGTGATGTTTCTGCTCGGTCATCGGTTCGCGATCCTCGGGGTCGCTTTTTTTCTGGCGCTGTCGCTTTTTGCTCCGCAAGTCCATGCGGGCGCTTACGAGGCCGAGCTACCGGAGGGTGCCAACACGGCGCCCGACATGTGTGCATTGCTGCCCTGCGCCGAGGTGTTTCCGGGCGCAGGGCATTTTTCGCAGCGCAAGGGGCAGCCACCGTATGTGGAGGCCTATGACAATGATTCGGCCCAGAAGAAGTTGCTGGGCTATGTGATGCTCTCGACCGACATCACCGACACGCCCGCCTACTCGGGCAAGCCGGTGGTCACATTGATCGGGATGGACACCCAGGGGCGCTTCGTGGGCGTCAAGGTGCTCAAGCATTCCGAGCCCATTTTGTTGCTGGGCATCCCGGAGTCGGCGCTGGTGAATTTCAACAACCAGTACCTGGGCAAGTCCGTCACCGACAAACTGGAGGTCGGTCCCTCGCGCCCCGATGAAGAAGTGATCGGTGTGGACGCCATCTCCGGCGCCACCGTGACCGTGATCGCGCAAAACCAGGTGATGATGCTTTCGGGCTCCGCCGTGGCACGCCAGACCGGCATCATCGCGCCCACGGTGCGTGATCCCGCGCGTTTTGCGACCAATGGCCAGCGTTACGACTGGGCGCAGCTCGTCGAAATGGGCGCGGTGCAGCGATTGCTCGTCAAGCCCGAACAGGTGGGGCTGGAGCGCAACCCCGAACCGTTCATCGAACTGTGGTTTGGCGATCTCAACCACCCCGACGTGGGTCGCAGCCTGCTGGGCAACCACGGCTTCGACAACCTGCGCTCGCGCCTCAAGCCCGAGGAGAGCGCGTTTTTCATCGTCCGCACGGGAGGGGCCGAGTCCTTCAAGGGCTCGGGCTTTGTGCGCGGCGGTATCTACGACCGCGTGCAGGTCAAGCAAGGCGCGGATTCGTTCACCTTCCGCGATCTGGATTCCTACAACCTCTACGGTCTGGAGGCTGCAGGTGCGCCGCGCTACACCGAGTCGGCCATCTTCGTGATCCGCTCCCAGTCGTTCTCGGCGGCCTACCCCTGGAAGCTGGCCTTCCTGGGTAACCGCGTGGACCGTGCCACCGGGCATCGCAGCTTTGCCGTCTTTGAATCCAAGTACTGGTTGCCCGCTGCCATGCTGGAGGGCGGACGGCCCAAGGTGGACGAGCCGGATGCGCCTTGGGTGCGCGTGTGGAAGTCCCAGGCTGTCTCGATTGCCCTGTTCGCGCTGGTCCTTGTGGCAGTCACGGTGGTGTATGCCTACCGCGAGAAGCTCACGCGACTGTCCACCCACAAGAACAAGTGGCCGGTCAACGGCTTCAAGTACAGCTTCTGGGCCATCAGCATGGCCTGGGTGGGCTTTGGCCTGATGGCGCAGCCCTCCATCACGCAGGTGCTGACCTGGTTCCATTCGATCCTGTTCCAGTGGACCTGGTCGCTCTTCCTGTCTGATCCGTTCATCTTCCTGTTCTGGATCTTCATCATCGTCACCGTGTTCCTGTTTGGGCGCGGCCTGTTCTGCGGCTGGATGTGCCCGTTTGGCTCGCTGCAGGAATCCATTTACAAGATCGCGCGTCTGGTGGGCCTGGGGCGCTTCCAGACCAAGCTGCCGCAAAAGTGGCACGACCGTCTCAAGTGGCTCAAGTACGCTGTCTTCTTTGCCTTGCTCGCGGTGTCGATGTTCTCCATGGGCATGGCCGAGAAGCTGGCCGAGGTGGAGCCGTTCAAGACCACCTTCCTGGTCGGTGTGATGAACCGCGCATGGCCCTACGGCCTGTTCGTGGCCGCCATCCTGGGTGTGTCGATCTTCATCGAGCGGCCGTACTGCAAGTACATATGCCCGCTGGGCGCGTCGCTGGCCATGCCCAGTACCTTCCGCTGGTTCGGCCTCAAGCGCAAGCAGGACTGCAATAGCTGCAAGGCCTGCGCTGTGGGCTGCGGTGCGCAGGCCATCGATGCCGATGGTCGTATCGACCACCGCGAATGCCTGCACTGCCTGGACTGCATGGTGCTGTACACCGATGTGAAGGGTTGCCCGCCCCTGGCCAAGGAGCGCAAGCGCCGCGAAAAAGACGGTCTGGAGATCACGCCCATCGGGGCCAACGGCTATTTCATCCCGATCCATCCGGACACCAGCTTTGAGGCGCAGATCAGCGCCAAGGCCGCGAATGGCCCCGACCCACGCATGCCTACCGAACCTGTGGCACCCTTCCACAAGGCGGGTGAATCCCGCCTCAGGTGGATCATGCTGGAGGTACGCGATCACCTCTGGCCCTGGAGCACGGAAGGCTGGCACAGCCAGCGCGCGCTGCAGGTGGCGGGCTTCTCGCTGGCGGTGGCTGCCACTGTGGCCTGGGTCATGGCGGCCCTGGGGCATTTGTCCTCGGGCGCCATCATCGGCTGGTGGTTCGGCTGGAGCGTCTATGAAGTGCTGATCCGGTTGTCAGGTCGCCGCTATGTGAAGGACGGTGTCTGGTGGCGCGGCAACTACCGTGCAGCCAGCGTGATGGACATGATGAGCTACGTCGGATTCAAGAATCTGCTGATCGGTGCAGCACTGTTCCTGGCGCTCAAGACGCTGGGTCTGCTGATCCTATGACAGGTGTCCTACTGCGCACGGCCTGTGCCGTGCTGCTGGGCTGGTGGGGTGCGGGCATCGCTTGGGCGGCCACCGTATCGGTGCAACCGGGCCAGGACCTCGCGGCTGCCGTCAAGGCCGCCGCGCCGGGCGACGTGATCGAGGTGGCGCGGGGCATGTACCACGTCAACCTGCTGATCGACAAGCCACTCACGCTGCGCGGCATTGACCGGCCCACCCTCAGCGGGGGCAACCAGGGCGACACCATCCGGGTCACGGCACCCGACGTGGTGATTGAAGGCCTGATCGTGCGCGATTCCGGCGACAGCCTGAAAGACCAGAACGCAGGCATCTATCTCTACCCCGGCGCCCACCGGGCGGTGGTGCGGCGTTGCGATTTGACCTACAACCTGTTCGGCCTGTGGATCGAAAAGGCCGATGACGTGCTGATCGAAGAGAACCTCATCACGGGCAAGCGGGAGTACGCATCGTCCCAGCGCGGCAACGGCATCCAGCTCTACAACACCAAAGGTGCGCGCATTTACCGCAACAACATCAGCTTCGTGCGCGATGCCTTGTATGTGGACGTGTCGCACCATGCCGTCTTCAAGGGCAACAAGCTGCACCGCAGCCGCTATGGCACGCACTACATGAACTCCTACTACAACCTGTGGGAGGACAACGATACTTTCTACAACCGCGGTGGCCTGGCCCTCATGGAAGTGCGTGAGCAGGTGGTGCGCAACAACCGCGCTTGGGGCAACTCCGACCACGGGATCATGCTGCGCACCCTCCAGGATGCGGTGATTGAGAGCAACATCGTGGCCGGCAACAACCGGGGCTTCTTCATCTACGACGTGGAGTACATCAAGCTCAACGGCAACCTGGTGGTGGACAACGTGGTGGGCGTGCACCTGTCGGCGGGTTCCACGCGCAATGAGGTCGAGGGCAACGACTTCATCGGTAACCGCGAGCAGGTGCGCTATGTGGGCTCGCGGGACGAGCGCTGGGGCGTGAAAGGCGGCAACCACTGGAGCAACTACCTGGGCTGGGACCGAGACGGCGACAGCCGGGGCGATGTGCCCTATGAGGCCAACGACATGGTGGACCGCCTCACCTGGAAGCACCCGAGCATGAAGCTGCTGCTGGCCAGCCCAGCGGTGCAGGCGCTGCGCCTGGTGGGCCAGCAGTTTCCCGTGCTGCGTGTGCCCTCGGTCGTGGACCCCAAACCCCGCATGCAACCAACCCACCAACAATGGAGCGAATGGCGTGGCAAGCATTTCCCCAGCCAGTGACACTGCAGCGCAGGACGCCGCAGTTGCACTGCGTGGCGTGAGCAAACATTACGGCGCACTGCACGCCGTCGATGGCGTGGACCTCGACATCCCGCGTGGCGAGATTTTTGGCCTCATCGGCCACAACGGTGCAGGCAAGAGCACGCTGTTCAAGATGATGCTGGGCCTCGTCCCCGCCACGCAGGGCAGCATTGTGGTGGGTGGTGCCCAGGTGGGTGGGCGCGACTTTCGCGCAGCCCGGCGCCACCTGGGCTACCTGCCCGAGAACGTGGTGCTGTACGACAACCTCAGCGGCCTGGAGACGCTGCGCTTTTTCGCGCGCCTCAAACATGCGCCCCAGACGCAATGCCAGGCCGTGCTTGAGCGCGTGGGCCTGCAGCATGCAGGGCAGCGGCCCGTGCGTGAATACTCCAAGGGCATGCGCCAGCGCCTGGGTTTTGCCCAGGCCCTGCTGGGCCAGCCGCGCGTGTTGTTCCTGGACGAGCCCACCAACGGCCTGGATCCCCAGGCCATCCGCGACTTCTACGCCACGCTGCGCGGCCTGCAGGCCGATGGCGTGACGGTCATCATCACCTCACACATCCTGGCCGAACTGCAGGAGCGTGTGGACCGCCTGGCCATCATGGCCGCGGGCAAGGTTCAGGCCGTGGGCAGCGTGCAGGCGCTGCGCGAACAGACCCAAATGCCGCTGTGCTTCACCATCGACCTGGCGCCACAGGACGCCACCGAGGCCTGCCGCCTGCTGGCGCAGGCCACGGGGATCACGCCCGAAGTGCTGCCCACCGGCCTGCGCCTGCGCTGCCCGCGCACGCACAAGATGGCGGTGCTGGCGGCCCTGGCGCCACTGGGTGCGCGCGTGCAGGACCTGAAGATGCTCGAGCCCTCGCTCGAAGACGTGTTCTTCGGCTTTGCAGATTGAAAGACGGCCCATGGAACTGACGCAGATCTTCACCATTGCCGCCAAGGAATTCCGCGACCGCATGCGCAACCGCTGGGTGCTGGCGGTGGCGCTGGTGTTCACCGTGTTCTCGCTCGTCATCGCCTATTTCGGCGGCGCGCAGCAGGGCGCCGTGGGCTTTCGCTCCATCGAATTCACCATCGCCAGCCTGGTCAGCCTGGTCATTTACCTGATTCCACTGATCGCGCTGCTGCTGGGCTTTGACGCCATCGTGGGCGAGCGCGAGCGCGGTTCGCTCGACCTGCTGCTGTCCCTGCCCATCACCCGCCTGGAGCTGCTGCTGGGCAAGTACCTGGGCCTGGCGGCGGCGCTGGCGCTGTCCACCCTGGCGGGCTTCGGCATGGTGGCGGTGCTGCTGTCCCGGCAGATGAGCTGGGCCTCGATGTACCACTACTTCGGCTTCATGCTCAGCTCGGTGCTGCTGGGCCTGGCCTTTCTGAGCCTGGCGGTGCTGCTGTCGGTACTCGCGCGCGACCGCACGCGTGCCTCGGGCCTGGCCATCGCCACCTGGTTCTTCTTTGTGCTGGTGTTCGACCTGTTGCTGCTGGGCGTGCTGGTGGGCAGCGGCGGGCGCTTTGGCGGCGAATCCTTTGCGCTGCTGCTGCTGCTCAACCCGGCTGATGTGTTCCGCATCCTGAATGTGTTTTCGCTGGAAGACGTGCGCACGCTGTACGGACTGGCCACCGTGGTGCCCCCTGCCATGGGCAGCCCCCTGAAGATGGGCGGCGCCATGCTGGTCTGGATTGCAGTGCCACTGGCTCTGGCGCATTGGAGGTTCAAGCCATGACATACCACTGTTCCTGCCGCCGCCGCCTGCTGGGCTGGGCGGCCATTTCCGCTGCATCTGCCATCGCCCCGCTGGGCTTGCTGTCCGGCTGCAGCGAGCAGGCCGCGCAGCAGCGCTCGCTGGCGCCGGTCGAAATCGACCGCTCCACCAGTTGCGAACTCGACGGCATGCTGCTGGCCGACTACCCCGGCCCCAAGGCGCAGATCCATTTCGCGGGCCAGGACAAGCCCAGCTTCTTCTGCGACACGGTGGAGCTGTTCAGCACCCTGCTGGCGGGCGAGCAGGTGCGTGCCGTGCAGGCCGTGTACGTGCAGGACATGGGCAAGGCCGACTGGAACCAGCCGCAAGGCCACTGGATCGACGCCAAGACCGCCTTCTACGTGCTGGGCAGCAAGCGCCACGGCTCCATGGGGCCGACCATCGGCAGCTTTGCGCAAGAGGCCGACGCCACCAAGTTCGCCGCCGAGCATGGCGGCAAGGTGCTGCGCTTTGGCGACATCAAGGCCGACATGGTGGACCTGAGCGGCGGCGCGCTGCACGACACCCGGATGTAGGACTTCCCCGCCATTCCCACCATGCCCGCTCGCATCGCCAGCCCTGCCTTGTCTGCCAGCACGCTCCGCGTGGTGGCGGGCGCCGCCGTGCTGGCGCTGCTGCTGGGCTGGGGCGGCTGGCAGGTGGGCGTGTGGCAGGGGCTGGGCGGTGGCAATCCCGAAGCGGCGCTGGAGCCCGATGTCTGCATCGTTGCGCCGCCCACGCCGTATGACCGCGCCTCGGGCCTGCCCAAGCACGCCGCGCGACCGGTGCCTGCCGATGTGCGCTGCCCGGTCTGCGGCATGTTCCCCGCACGCGCGCCCGACTGGGCGGCACAGGTCATCTTCGACAACGGCGACGCACAGTTTTTTGACTCGCCGCTCTCGCTCTTCATGTACCTGCAGGACGTGGAGCGCTACAGCCCAGGGCGCAGCGCCGCCCAGATCATTGCGCGCTACGTCACCGACGTGCCCAGCCGTCAGTGGGTGGACGCTGGCAGCGCCTGGTTTGTGCACGGCTCCACGGCCAAAGGCCCCATGCGCGCGGGCAACCTGCCGGCCTTTGCCACGCGCGAAGATGCCCAGGCCTTCGCCCAGCGCCGGGGCGGCAGCGTGCTGCCCTTTGGCGCCATCGACGCCGCCCTCATTGCGCCGCTGGCCGGGCAGGGCGGGCACGACCATGCAGCCCACGGAACGGCGCAAACGCTATCAAAATAATAGCTATTTGCGCTTGCCTGGTGGGCGCTAGAGTCCTGTTTCATATAAATCTTGGCGCAGCGGCAAGCAGGCCGCCATGTGCCACACCAGCAACCGCAAGGCCTGGCGCAAGGCCGGGGGCGTCTTGGCTGCATAGGCGCTGCGCAGCACCTCCTGCTGCGTGGCGCGCAGCGCGCAGCGGTCGCGCGTTTGCAGGGCTGCGAGCATGCGTTCCTGGTAGCGCTGCACGCGCAGCGCTTCCTGGGGGCTGAGGCGGGTGGGCGTGGCGGGGGCCGCCGCCAGGTGCTGCGCCCAGGCGGTGGCCGCCATGGCAGGGGCGTGGGTGTTCATGCGGCCTCCGTGCGGGCGGTGGGGCGTTCGGTGGGCCGGGTGGCCGTCAGCCCGTACCAGTTGACGCGGCGTGTCAGCACCATCACCGTGGCCAGCACTGCAAACAAGGCCACCGCTCCCACAGCCAGGGCGGTCTGCTCCAACTGCAGCAGCACGTACAGCATGCCGTACAGCACCCCAATGCCCGCACCGAACGGCAGGCCCCGGCGCACACTCCCCAGCATGTGCGTGGCGTAGTAGCCCAGCAGCAGCACGCAGGCCATGGCCGCGATGCCATAGGCCGCGCCAAAGGGCAGGTGCTCCGACAGGCTCACCAGCAGCAGGAAGAAGCTGCACAGCGCGCTGCCCACCAGCAGGTATTGCACGGGGTGCACGCGCAGGGTTGTCATCGCCGGGCCGCCCCCAGATGAAAACGCGGCCCCCTCGGGGGGCAGCGACCCGCGCAGCGGCGGAGCGTGGGGGCCATTTCCCATGAGTTCGAACAGGCCCACGGCCACAAAGGTCAGCGCGATGAACAGCACGCCGTACTTGGTCGCCCGGTCCGAGAGCGAATACGGGTTCACCGGGTCGATGAAGGCAACGCTGAAGCTGTCCACGCAGCCCGCATCCCGTGGCGCCGCCGACGCGTAGCGCAAGGCGTCTTCCCCCACGGGGCCCGTGCACACGGGCTTGGACTCGGCAATGTCCTGCGCCGCCGTGGTGGCCAGCGAGGACAGGCGCCACTGCGCCTCGAAGCCATCGGCGCGCACCGTGCGCTCGGTGGGCAGAAAACGCCCCGAGAACGAGGGATGCGGCCAGGGGCTTTGCATCTGCACCTCGGTGCGCCCGCCCAGCGGCACGATAGAGACCTGCTGCGTGCCCACCAGCTCCAGGTTCAGCGTGGCCTGCAGGCCCTCGGCCCCGCCGCGTACCGATTCGGGCAGGCTGGCGTGCAGCCCCCGGGCGTAGGTGGGGTGGAAGGTGCCTGGTTTGAGGTGCAAGTCCTGCCCGTTGAGCTCCAGTTGCGCGGTGCGAATGCCGCGCGCATCGGCCACGGCCAGCATCAGGATGGGCGCGCCGCACTGCATGCGCGAGCCCTGGATGCTGGCCTGCGGCTGCAGCGCCGTCAGCGGCCCCCACTGTGCCTGGATGCGCGTCTGCAGGCTGAAGGCATTGACCTTGTGCACGCCCCGGGCGCGCTCCTGCATGGCGGCGTCGGTGTTCAGGCGCAGCGTTTCGGGCATGGCTGTGAGGCGGAACTCGCGGCGCTGCTCCACCATGCGCCGCTCGTCGCCCTTGCCGGTTTCCACGTCCCAGCTCTCCACGCAGGCGCTGTGGATCACAGGGCCGATCAGCGTCTGCGCCCCTGCCAGGCTGTCGGCCACGCTCTGCTCGGTCAGGTGGCGGTAGTGCTGCCGGTCGCGCACCACGGCTTCGATCATGCCCAGGCCGATGACGAGCACCAGCACGATAGCCGCCAGCGCGACCAGTTTTCCAATCCAGATGTTTTTCAAGATGTCCTCCACGGTGAAAAGTGCAGGGCAGTCTCCCGCTGCACCGTGTGGGCTGCATGAAGTTTGTGAGGCGTGTGTGAAGTGCGCCGCTGTCGTTCACTTCAGTGATCCATTCCGCGAACCCGGCACCCGCGACCTATGACACTGGCGCGACCCAGGCCAGGGCCACCGCGCAAGGGCCGCCCCGCCGCGCCGGGAGCGTCCCCTCTCCCCCGACCCCTCCCCCGCAAGGGGGGAGGGGAGGTGTGACCCCTCTCCCCTGGTGGGAGAGGGGCAGGGGGAGAGGGGGCGCCGCAGGGGACAAGGGGGTGCTTCGCTTCAGCGGCTGAAGTCGAGCGTCACCCGCAGTCCGGGCTGGGTATTGGCAATGTGCATGCGCCCGCCGTGCAGCGCCATCACGCGCCGCACGATGGCCAGGCCCAGGCCCGAGCCGCTGCGCTCGCCACCGGGCCGGGCGGTGGTGAAGAAGCGCTCGCCCAGCCGGGGCAGCGCAAAGTCGGGCACGCCGGGGCCTGCGTCCTGCACGGCCACGCGGGCGCCGTCCAGCTCCACGCGCACCGTGCTGCCCGGCGGGGCAAAGTCCATGGCGTTGTCCAGCAGGTTGGTCAGCGCGAGGGTCACCAGTTCGGCCTCCCAGGGGCCGCTGTCGCCCTCGCCCTGCAGCACCAGGGCCATGCCGCGCTGCGCCGCGCGCGCCTGGCAGTGCGCCAGGGCGGCCTGCGCGCAGTCGCGCAGCGCCACCGGGCCGGGGCTGTCGGCGTGGTGGCGCTGGTCGAGCTTGCTCAGCTCCAGCAGCCGGTCGATCAGGCGCTGCAGGCGCTCGCTCTGCTGCACCACTTGCGTGGCAAACACGCTGCGGTCGGCGGCGGGCAGCTCGTCCTGCAGCAGCTCGCCCGCGCCCCGGATGGCGGCCACTGGGCTTTTCAGTTCGTGCGTGAGCGCGCGCACATAGGCCTGCACGTAGTCGTGCCCCTCCAGCCGTTCGCGCATGCGGTCCATGGCGCGGGCCAGGTCGCCCAGCTCGCCCGGTACGGTGGGCACGGCCAGGGGCTGCGGGGTGGCGCTGGCCGCTTCGCCCAGGGCCGGGCCCTGCACGCTCAGGGCGTAGTCGCGCAGGCGGCGCACGTTCCACACCATCCACAGCGTCACGCCCACGCCGACGGCGGCCGACAGCAGCAACAGCAGCACGCCGCCCATCAGCACCTTGTGCTCGGCGCGGTCGATAAAGCGCTGCACCGCGCGCACGGGCTTGGCCACGGTGAGCACGCCAATGGTGCGGCCCTGCGCCACCACGGGTGCGGCCACATGCATCACGCCGCTGCCATCGTCCTGCGGCACCTCGCGCGTCATGCGGGCGCCGTACTCGCCGCGCAGCGTGCGCGCCACGTCACGCCACTGCGAAAAGTCCTGCCCTTCGGCCTCGTGCCGCGAATCGAACACCACCTTGCCCTTGGCGTCGGTCACATAGACGCGGTAGTCCAGCGACTGCTTGGTGAAGCCCCAGATCGGCGCCTGCACCGGGCGCTGGGCGTAGCGCTCCACCTGGCGCGCAAACGCGCTGCGCTCGCCACCTTGCTGCAGGCGCCCGGCGGCCAGATCCTCGCTGGCCAGTTCGGCCAGCAGGTAGGCGGTGTCCACCATCATGTCCTCCATCACCTCGCGCACGCTGGGCTTGATCTCGGCGGTGAACACCCGCAGCACAAAAAAGGCCGCAATGCCGTTGATGAGGAAGAACGCAAACAGCAGGCGGATACCGAGGCGCATGATTTAAAAAAGATAGCTGCTTGCGCTTGCCAGATAAGCGCTGGAGGCCAATTTGGCTTCAAACATCCAGGCTGTACCCCATGCCCCGGTGGGTGCGGATGTAGTCGCGTGTGGGGTCGAGTTCGCGCAGTTTGGCGCGCAGGGTTTTGATATGGGTGTCCACGGTGCGGTCCTGGCTGTCGCTGTCGTCGCCCCAGGCGGCGGCGAACAGGGCTTCGCGGGTGTGGATGCGCCCGGCGCCAGCCAGCAGTTGGGCCAGCAGCAGGTATTCGCGGCGCGTCAGTGCCAGTGCCTGCCCGTGCAGCAGGATGCGTTGCCCGGCTTCGTCGTGCTCCAGCCCCTGGCCCGTGGGGGCGCTGTGGGCCGTGCGCGGCAACTGGCTGCGGCGCAGCAAGGCCTTGGCGCGGGCGGCCAGTTCGCGTGGGCTGAAGGGTTTGGGCAGGTAGTCGTCGGCGCCCAGTTCCAGGCCCAGCACGCGGTCGATTTCTTCGCCCTGGGCGCTGAGCATGAGCACGGGCGTTTGCGCTGCGGTGCGCAGGCCCACCGGCGCATGGCGAAGTTCGCGCAGCAGGTCCAGGCCGCTGCCGTCGGGCAGGCCGACGTCGAGCACCAGCAGGTCAAAGGCCTGCAATTGCAGTTGGCGCCGCGCGTCCTGCAGCAGCAGGCTGTGCAGCACCTGCAGGCCCTCGCGCTCCAGGCAGTAGGCCACGGTGCGGGCGATGGCGGGGTCGTCTTCCAGCAAAAGCAGGCGGTGTGCCATGGCAGGGTGGTTTGGCGCCAGCCTTTCAGCCGGGGTGGAGTACAGGGAAGAGCTTGCCCAGGCCCTCGGCCATGACTTCCACCGCCAGGGCTGCGAGGATCAGGCCCATGAGCCGTGTCATGACGTTGATGCCGGTCTTGCCCAGCACGCGCGCAATCGGTTCGGCCAGCGAGAAGCACACCGCTGTGGCGGCGGCAATCACCACGCCGTAGCCCACCAGTGCGGCGTGCTGCCAGAAGGTCTGTGCGCGGTCGGCGTAGATCACCACGGTGGACATGGTGGCCGGGCCGGTGAGCAGCGGAATGGTCAGTGGCACCACCGCAATGCTGGAGCCCGTGGCGGCCTTCTCGACGCCTTCCTCCAGGTCGTGCGTGTTGGCCTTGGCCTCTGCGGGCTGGGCGTTGAGCATGTTCATGGCGCTGATGAGCAGCAGCATGCCGCCGCCCACCTGAAAGCTCTGCAGCGAGATGCTGAAGAAGTCCAGGATCTGCAGGCCCAGCAATGCGCAGGCAGCGATCACGCAGAACGCGCTGAACGAGGCGGTGCGGATGGTGCGCAGGCGCTGCTCCTGTGAGAACCCCTGCGTGTAGTGGATGAAGAAGGGCACGATCGCCAGCGGGTTGACGATGGCCAGCAAGGTGATCAGGGGTTTGAGATCCATCGGTGGGGGCTTTCGGGTGCGTGGGGTTCGATGCTAGCGGCAATACTGTTCAGATACGAAGCACCGGTGTTGGGTGGTGCTTTCGATGAAGGTTTTCCCCACGATGGCGTACGTTGAAGTTACTCATTTTGCGCTTGACGCCACGAGGGTTGCTGTGGCCGCGACTGCTGACGC
>JAKLLE010000114.1 GCA_023150295.1 Giesbergeria sp.
ATCTTGCAATCCTCCTTGGCAAAGAACACCGCCCCGTGGATTTGTGGACAACTCGGATTGCCGAGTTGCCCACAAGCCCCACCGGGCTCCACTACGATGGATTCTCGCTGTCAAGTTCCACACGAAACGACGAAGAACCCTTGCGGAGTGTCATCATGAAAATTAGGGCCTCCGTCCATTCTGGCCCCTGGGTGCCCTCGCTAAAAATCACCCGTCGAATATCGCGCTCAGACGCATCAGCGGGAAGATTCGCCAGCCGTAACGCAATGCGATATGCCCATCGCATAAATGCCGGGTCGTCGGTCGGCTGCGGGTAGAACCGACAAGCATTTGCCGCGCAAATCACGGCTCAGACCCTCACCAGCAGCGCCCCCAGGCGCTCATGCACATCAATCAGAACGTCTGACGCCGTGTCAGGACATTCGCTCCATTGGCAGCGGGCCTCTATCAGCTTGTTCAGCACCTCACCCACATGCGGCATTGACTCGGCCACTAAGTCAACATCTCGCAGGATTCGCCGGGCTTCGATTGCAAACGCGGTCAGTCCGATGATGTGATGTATTTCCGTAAGCTCATATTTCACCTCGCACGGCAGAGGGGTGCTTTCAGCCAGGGTGTGCGAACTGTCTGTGCGCAAGGGCGCGGCTTCGAGGTCTGCAGAGGGGGTAGGATTCAAAGTAGCCATAGTGCACCTCCGGTGTGCGTTGTGGTCAGGCGGCCAGGTCGTTCTCAGGCTTCCCGGTCGCCGTCTTGTTGCCCTGCATGGTCCGGCGCAGGGCTTGCCGGTTATCGCTGCGTGGCAGCGCGTGCTGCTTTCCAGCAAGCAATCCAACCCAGTCGCTCATTGCGGAGGCTCGCATCGTCCCAATGCGCGTCGTAATGGCGCTCAAAAGCAAGTTGCATAGCGGCGGTTTCGGTTTCGGTCATTTGTGCTGCTCCTTTGGTTCCGTTTTCTTCATTGCGTTGTGTACGTCCTCGGGCTTTATGTCCGTGTAGCGGCGCAGCATGGCCCAGGTCTTGTGCCCCGTCAGTAGCGCTACTTGAGGGATGCCAAGGCCCATGCGGAAAAACTGAGCGGCGGCGCGGTGGCGCAGGTCGTGAAAATGCAAGTCGTCGATTTCCAGAGCGATGCAGGCGCGTGTGAAGGATGCCGACACGCTGTGAGGGTCGTAGGGGAAAATGAACCCGGTCTTGCGCTCCTTGATGATGGGCGCCACGATGGCCCAGGCATCAGGCAACAACGGCACCGTCTGGTCGTTGCCTTTCTTGTTGCGCGGGTCTTTGCGGTCGCGGATCACCACGGTCTTGGCCTCGGTGTTGACGTCTTCAACCTCCAGGCGCGTGATTTCGCCTTGCCGCATACCAGTAGCCAAAGCGAACTCGCACAAGGTCTGCATGGGGATTTTCTGGCGCTTCAAGGTGGCCCAATAGCCATAGATGCGGTTCAGCTCCCCGTCTGTAGGCTCCCGGTCTCGCTCCTGACTTCGGGTGTTGAGGCCACGATGCATGAGGCTGGCGCGGGCCTCCAGTGCGAGGCGCTCCGGAAGATCAAGCTGTCGGGCATGGCGCCCCCACTTGAGCACGGCAGACAGGAATGAAAGATCAGCGGCGATGGTCACGCCCCCTGCACCATCGTCCTGGCGCCGGTCGATAAAGTCACGCAGCACTACGGCGTTCAAGTTGCACAGCTTCACCTTGCCCAGCTCGCGCCTAAGCATGTTCAAGGTGGCCTCCTTGGTCTTGCCGGGTAGCTTGGTGCTGCTTTCGGTGTACTTGTCGATCAGGTCTGCCAGCGTTGCACCCTTGGGCACAGGCGCAAACCCACCGGCAGCAATGTGGTTCGCCTGCGCTTCAATCTGGGTCGCCCAATCCTTGGCTTCGCGCTTGGTGGCAAACGTCGCAGCGCGGTACAGCCCACCCCTGCGGATTTGGGCACGCCATTTGCCCGACGGTAACTGAGAAAATGAGGCCATGTGTGTGCATTCGTGTGCATCGTTGGATGCTCAGATTTTGCACTTTTTAGCCCCGTTGTGTGCACTTCGTGTGCACTTTATCTTGCACACACACAAAAACCAAGGGTTTGTAGTTGGAAAATATCGTTTTAAATCAAACACTTAGCCCATGGCGCATGTCCATAGCGCCGATGATGGACTGGACGGACCGCCATTGCCGCTACCTGCACCGTCTGCTCACACGCCACACCCTGCTGTACACCGAGATGGTCAATGTGGGTGGCATCCTGTTTGGCGGTACCGAGCGGCACCTGCGCTACAACGCCGAAGAACACCCCGTGGCCCTGCAGCTGGGTGGCAACGAGCCCGGCAAGCTGGCCCAGGCCGCACGGCTGGGTGAACAGTGGGGGTACGACGAAATCAACCTCAACTGCGGCTGCCCCAGCGACCGGGTGCAGCGCGGCGCCTTTGGCGCGAGCCTGATGAAGTCGCCCACGTTGGTGGCCGACTGCGTGAAGGCCATGGTGGACGTGGTGGAGGTACCCGTTACGGTCAAGCACCGCATCGGGCTCGACAAGGATGAGAGCTACGCTTTCGTGCGCGACTTCATCGGCACCGTGCAGGACGCCGGTTGCAAGGTGTTCATCGTGCATGCGCGCAATGCCTGGCTGCAGGGCCTCTCGCCCAAGGAAAACCGCGACATCCCGCCGCTGCGCTACGAAGTGGCGCACCGGCTCAAGCAGGACTTCCCACACCTGACGATTGCCATCAACGGCGGCATCCGCACCGACGAGGTCGTGCAGGCCCAACTGCAGCACGTCGATGGCGTGATGGTGGGACGCGAGGCTTACCACAACCCGTGGTGGCTGGCGCGCTGGGACAGTCTGTACTTCGGCGCACCCGAGCGCCACCTGAGCATGGAGGCCGTGGAAGACGCCATGGTGGACTACATGGAGCGCGAAGCCGCCCAATACGGCACGCCCTGGTACGCCATCGCACGCCACATGCTGGGCCTGCGCCACGGATTGAGCGGCGCCCGGCGCTGGCGTCAGGTCTGGAGCGACCACCGACTCAAGCACCTGCCAGCACGCGAAGTGGCGGCGCAGGCCCGTGCCGCTGGCACAGAGCGCGCCTGACCCCTTGGCAGCAGCGCGCAGGACGCGGCCCCTTCAGGACGCAAGGTGGCGCTGCAGCCAGCCCCCCAGGGGCTCGGGGCGACCAAACAGATAGCCCTGCAGGCAATCGCACCGGCTGGCGGTCAGAAAGTCGGCCTGCGCGCGCGTTTCCACGCCTTCGGCCACCACACGCAGCCCGAGGTGACCAGCCATGGACAGTATGGACTGCACGATGGCCGTGTCGTTGGGGTCGTCGGGGGTGTCCTGCACAAAGCTGCGGTCGATCTTGAGTTCGTACAAGGGCAGGCGCTTGAGGTAGGCCAGGCTGGAGTAGCCCGTGCCGAAGTCGTCGATGGAAAAGCGCACGCCCATATGCACCAACTCGGTCATGCGGGCGATGGTGTGGTCCAGATCCTCGATCAACAGGCTTTCGGTCACTTCCAGGATGAGGTATTCGGCCGGAGCGCCGGTCAGCTCCAGCATGGCGCGCACACGCTCGACAAAGTCATCCTGGCGGAACTGGCGCTGGCTCACGTTCACCGAGAGCGAAACCAGGCGCTGTGCCGACTGCATTTGGGCCAGCGCCTCGCAGGCCTGTTGCAGCATCCAGTCGCCCATGCGCAGGATCAGGCCCGAGGACTCAGCCACCGGAATGAAGCGCGAGGGCGGCACATTGCCGCGCACCGGGTGGCTCCAGCGCATCAGCAGCTCGCCGCCCAGCAAAGTGGCGTCCGGGGCCACCTGCGGCTGCAGGTAGGCCGCCAGTTCACCTGCGGCCATGGCCTTCTTCAGGTCCTGCTCCAGCGCCATGCGCTCCTGCACATCGGCCTGCATGGCCGCTTCGTAAAAGCAGATGCGGTTGCGCCCCAGGTCCTTGGCGCGGTACATGGCAGTGTCCGCCTCGCGCAGCAGGTCTTCCACGCCTTCGGCGTGTTTGGGGAACAGGGTGATGCCGATGCTGGCGGTGCTGCTGTAGCTGTGCGCCTCGATGCCGTAGGGCGCTTCCAGCGCGGTGCGCACCTGGTCGCCGGCCAGCAGGGCAACGCGACCGGCGTTTTCCATATCGGGCGCCAGGTCGTTGAGCAAGAGCACGAACTCGTCGCCACCCAGGCGCGCCAGGGTGTCTCCGGCCCGCAGCAGTGCCTCCAGGCGCCGCGCTACCTCCAGCAGCAGCGCATCGCCCAGCCGGTGGCCCCGCGCGTCGTTGATCTGCTTGAAATTGTCCAGATCGATGAACAGCAACGCGCCCACCTCGTGGGACTTGCGCGCCCAGGCCAGGGCATTGTCCAGCCGATCGAGCAACATGCGCCGGTTGGCCAGCCCCGTCAGGGTGTCGAAGTACGCCAATTGGTGCGTGCGTGCCTCGGAGAGCTTGCGATCGGTGATGTCGCGCGAGAGGGCCACCATGTGCTGTGCACCCGCACCCGTGGGCTCCCCCTTGCGCGCCAGAGACAGCTCGAACCAGCGCTTCTGCCCACCGACATCCAACGAAAACGGATACCCGGAGACATGGCCAGTGCTCTGCGCTGCCTCCAGCGCAGCGCTGCACCCCGCAGCGGCTTGCGGCCCCACCACGTCCTGCAGCAGTCGGCCTTCGAACATATCGGCAGGCACATGCAGCATGTCCGCGCCTCCCGGTCGGTAGCGCTCGATGCGCCCTTGTGGGTCCAACTCGAACAAGAGATCGGGGATGGCATTGAGCGTGCTCTGCAGCTCGTCGCGGGTGCTGCGCAGGCTCTCGGTCATGTCCATGGCCAGCGCCATGGCACGGTCCCGCGCCGTGGCCAGCACCCAAGTCAAGCCCCCCACCAGCAGGCTCAGTACCACCCCCATCAAGGCCACCAGAGCCGCTCCGGTATCGCGCCACCGTGCCTCAAAGCCCGGCAAGGCACGCATCACCAGAGTCCACTGTCGGCCGCCCGGCTCAAACCAGCGGATTTCCTCCAGTGCGCCTTCGGGCACATCCACCGCAGGTGTCAGCCGCACGGCAGCATCCACCACGGGGCCGTCGTAAATGGCCAGGTCAATGTCCTTGTCCAGTTGCTGGCGCATGCCCTGCAGAAGATCCTGCATCCGAAAAGGCGCTGCCACCCAGCCCTCCAGACGGTCGCGCCGCTGCGCCAGCGTCTCGGGCATAGCGCCACCCCGGTACAGCGGCAGGTACAGCACCATGCCCTTGGCCTGCGGTACGCCTGCAAACTGGAGCAAGGGCACCGCAGCGGTCAAGGCCAACTCGCCGGTGTCCCGCGCACGCTCCAGCGCCTCGACTTCCTGTGCCACCGTCCCCACATCAAACCCCAGAACCAACTGGTTGACGTCGTCGGCTGGCTCGATGTGGGTGATGGGGAAGTACTCGAACCGCTCACCTTCAGGCCAAATGCGGTACCACGCATTGCCCTGGGCCTGCAGTTGCTGCACATGGTCTCGTGCCTGCTGGGGGCTCAAGCGCTTGACATAGGCAATGCCTTGCAGGCCCGGCACGGTGTCTTGCAGGTTCAGTGCGGTCACATAGGCCTGGAATTCACGCACATCGATCTGTTCAGACCCGTCGTGGTAGCCCTTGACACCGCGCAGCACCATTTTGTAGGTGTCCATGCGGCTCTTGAAGCTGAACGCAATGCGATCCACGGCCACTTGAAAGGCCTGCTGCTTGCGGTACTGGTGGGCCAGACGCTCGGTGTGCCAGTACAAAGCCGTCAGGCCCAGCAAAAACAAGGTCAGCCCGCATGCCACCCAGACGGGCTTGCGCCAGCCTTGGGCAAGAGGCGCAGTGCTCGGTGGCGACGGCGGCGGTTTTGGCATGGTGGATGGCAGCTTTCCCTCGATTACCAGAGTGTCGCAGCGCGAGCCTGATCGCCGGGGTCTGTCCAAAGGCCCATGGCATTGCATTATAAGGGAGGGACTTGCAAAATTCAAAACCGCAACATGGCGGAAACACTTCGGTGCTCAATATTTGAGCACTTTGCGGTTGTCAGGAAGAATGCGCAGCGCTATCGCATCGATTCCCCCGTGGGTGACCCGCAGTGCTCCCTCG
>JAKLLE010000019.1 GCA_023150295.1 Giesbergeria sp.
GTGGCCCGGCGAGGATTTGCAACGCCGCAGACGCTGCTTTTGCGGGGCAACCCTTCGGGCAAGGCAGCAAACCGCCACGCTCGTTGTTGCCCGCCTTGCCCAGGCCGCCAGCATGGGCTGCGGCAGGCGCCTAGATCGTGGCGGTTTGCTGCCTTGCGTACCCCATGAAAAGATCGTGAACAGGTTCTTAAACCGCGCGCACAGACTCGGCCATTGGGGTTCTCCATGATGGCAGCGCGCAAAAGGGCGACCCCTATAATTGCAACAGTTTGATGACACCGTGGCCCGACATCCCTCGGGCCACGCCGTTTTCCCTGGCTCCGGCCCCGCTATCCGCAGGCCGGATTTTTTTGTACCTGAACACCCCGACAGGACATACGATGAAGTTTCTCAAGTTTGTCGCTTCCGCCGTGGCGCTGTGCGCCGTATTCGGCGCCCAGGCCCGCACTTTTGACGAGGTCAAGAAAGACGGCAAGATCCTGATTGCCACCGAAGGCCAGTTCGCTCCCTTCAACTTCTTCAACGGCACGACGCTCACTGGTTTCGAGGTCGAACTGGCCGAGTTGGTGGCCAAGAAGATGGGCGTGACGGTGCAATGGAAGACGCTGGGCTTTGACGCACTGCTCACCGGCCTGCGCCAGGACCGCTGGGATCTGGTGATCGCCTCGCACGGCATCACCGAAGAGCGCGCCAAGGCCGTGACCTTCACCGAACCGCACTACTGCTCGGGCGGCATGATCATCGCCATGGACCCGGCCATCAAGAACGCCAAGGACCTGGCGGGCAAGGTGGTGGCGGTGCAGACCGGCACCAGCTACCTGGAAAACGTCCAGAAAGTCTCCGCCATCAAGGAGATGAAGAACTTCCCCACCGACGTGGACGCCCGCAGCGCCCTGGCTTCGCGCCGCGTGGACGCCTGGGTCACGGACCGCTTCGTCGCCAAGGCCGTGGCCGAGAAGAACCCCGGCGCCGGCTTCAAGCTGGGCGACATGCTGTTCATCGAGCGCATCGCCGCTGCCGTGGCCAAGGGCAACCAGTCGCTCGCACAGGGCTGGTCCAAGGCACTGGCCGAAACCATGGCCGACGGCAGCTACGCGCAGCTGTCCAAGAAGTACTTCAACGAAGACGTGCGCTGCCAGTAAGCACGCGGGCGCTCCACGCGCCCTCACCGGTCTGATCTTTCATGCTTACTGCCCTTTGGCCCAGCCACTGGAGCCGCCAGCAACGCAGCAATGCGACGCTGGTGAGCGCCGTGGCCCTGATGGTGCTTGCCCTGGTTCTGCTGGGCAAGGCGCTGTCCTTCCTTCCTGAACCCATTGGCCCGAATGCGCAGGCCTTCTCCGACGGCGCCCGCACCACGCTGTGGCTGACACTGATCAGCGGCAGCATCGGTTTGGTGCTGGGCACGGCGGCGGCGCTGGCGCGCACGGCCCGCTGGGCTGCGCTGCGCTATGTGGCCAGCTTCTACATCTGGGTCATCCGCGGCACGCCGCTGTTGGTGCAGATTCTTTTCGTTTACTTTGCGCTTCCGGTGCTGGTCCCAGGCCTCAACCTGCCGGACTTTGCCGCCGCCGTGCTGGCACTGTCGCTCAACGTGGGCGCCTACAACGCCGAAGCCATTCGTGCCGGCCTGCTGGCCGTGCCACGGGGCCAGACCGAGGCAGCTCGCGCCCTGGGCCTGGGGCGCATGCATGTGTTCTTCGACGTGGTGTTTCCGCAGGCCTTCAAGATTGCGCTGCCGCCGCTGGTGAGCAACTTTGTCGCACTGCTCAAGGATTCGTCCTTGGCCTACGCCATCGGCGTAGTGGAGTTGACCAACGTGGGCAACCGCATCCAGTCGGCCACCTTCCAACCCATTGCCACGCTGACCACGGTGGCTGTCACCTACCTGCTGTTGACCACGCTGGTCACGCAGATTTCCAACGCCATCGAATACCGCTTCGATGTGGAAGGGCGCGCGCGATGAGCCGACCCCAACCCACCCCCTACATCGTGGCAGAGCATGTGTGCAAATCGTTTGGCACACACCAGGTGCTGCGCGACGTGTCCACGCACTTCAACACGGGCGAAGTCACGGTGATCATCGGCGCCTCGGGCTCGGGCAAGAGCACGCTGCTGCGCGCCATCAACCGGCTGGAGCCGCACGACAGCGGCACCATTTCCATCGGTGGCGTGCCCGTGACCGACGACCCGCACACCCTGCAGAAGCAACGCTGCGAGGTGGGCATGGTGTTCCAGCAGTTCAACCTGTTTGGCCACCTGAGCGTGCTGGACAACATCACGCTGGCGCCCCGGCGCATTCGGCGCACCCCTCGGGCCCAGGCGAATGAGCAGGCCATGGTGCTGCTGCGCCGCGTGGGCCTGCATGAGCACGCGCACAAATACCCGTGGCAGCTTTCGGGCGGGCAGCAGCAGCGTGTCGCCATCGCGCGCGCGCTGGCCATGCAGCCCCAGGTGATGCTGTTCGACGAACCCACCTCGGCGCTCGATCCCGAGATGGTGCAGGAAGTGCTGGATGTGATGCGCGAGCTGGCGCGCGGCGGCATGACCATGATCGTGGTGACCCACGAAATGGGCTTTGCCCGCGAGGTGTCCGACCGCGTTTTGTTCTTCGACCAGGGCCGCATTGCGCACGATGCACCGCCTGCTTCGTTCTTCGACAACCCCGGCAATGACCGCATCCGTGCCTTCATCGGCCGCATGGGCGCCTGAGATCCAGAGCCCACCGTTCCTTCGCTACCTCCCACACAACCCAACGGAGTGACCATGAAACTGACCCACACCTTCGTGACCCTGCTGGCCGCCGGCCTGTGCAGCCTGCCTGCGGGCGCCCTGGCGCAGTCCGCCAAAGAGCTGGAAGAACTGCGCAACGAGCTCAAGGCCCTGCGCGCCGAGCTCAACCAGCTCAAGGCCCAGCAGGCACAGGCACCTGCCGCCTCGGCATCGGCCTGGAATGACCGTATCGATGCCGTGGAGCTCAAGCAGAAGGATGCCGTGGTGCTGGGCGACATTCCCGGGAGCTTCCGCCTGCCGGGCAGCGAAACCTCGATCCGCGTGTACGGTTTTGCCGAGGCCAACCTGATCAAGGACTTCAAGGGCACGGCACCGGGCGACAACTTCTCCAACCTTGCCGAGCAGCCGCTGGGCAAGAGCGACAACGGCAAGACCGTGCTCACGGGCCAGACCTCGCGCTTCGGTTTCGAGACCTCCACCCCGATGGGCAACGGCGCGTTCAACACCAAGATCGAGGCCGATTTCTACGGCTACTGCGGCTCCGAGTGCAACCGCAACCGCCTGCGCCTGCGCCACGCCTATGGCGAATACGCGGGCTGGCTGATCGGCCAGACCTGGTCCACCTTCATGGACCTCGACAACCTGCCCGAGACAGTGGACTTCAACGGCCCTCCGGGTGCCACCTCGCGCCGCCCCACCATGGTGCGCTACACCTACAACAACCCCCAGCTGGCCAAGTTCCAGTTCGCGCTGGAGGAGCCGTCTGACGGCGCACACTCGCCCAACCTGATCGCACGTGTGGACAAGGGCTTCGACTGGGGCAGCCTGAGCGCGCGCATCCTGTCGCACGAACAGCGTATCAGCGGTGTGAGCAAGCGCGGCATGGGCCTGGGCCTGTCGGGCGCGTACAAGCTCACGGGCACCACCACCCTGATGGGCCAGTACACGCTGATGGACGGCGACAACGACGGCGCCTACCTCGTGGGCGCCAACTACCCGGTGGTCGATGGCACCACCCTGCGCCTGGACCGCGCCCAGGGCGTGGTGTTGGGACTGGGCAACGTGTTCAGCGAGCGACTGCGTGGCACGCTGTCCATGGGCTGGGTGCGTTCGCGCAACCGCCTGGGTGATGCCTACGTGAGCGCCTACGGCGACACCGGCAACCTGCGCCTGTTCCAATGGCATGCCGGCATGTACTACACCCCGATCAAGAACGTTGAACTCGGCACCGAACTGCTGGGCGGCCGTCGCACCACCTTTGGCGGCGCCACGGGCAACATGACGCGCCTGAACCTGCAGGCGCGCTACCTGTTCAACTGATCCGGCCCTGGGCCCTTCACCAGGCTGGCCGGGCAACCGGCCAGCCTTTTCTTTTTCTGCTGCCATGCGTTCTGAACGACTGGGCCTGATGGCCTTGCTGGTGGTGACCCTGGTGTGGGGCACCACTTTTCCTGCGATGAAGCTGCTGTCCGCACAGCTCGATGCACTGCAGATCATCTGGTGGCGCTTTGCCATCGCGCTGCTGGTGCTGGCCCCTTTGTGGTGGGGCATGCGGCGCAGTGAACTGCGCTGGGGCGCCCTGCTGGGGCTGCTGCTGTTCCTGGCGTTCTGGCTGCAGATCGAGGGGCTGGCACGCACCAGCAGCAACCGCAATGCCTTTGTCACCGGCCTGAACGTGCTGGTGGTTCCGATCATCGCCATGCTGGCCCTGGGGCGGCGCTATGGCTGGCAACTGTGGGCGGCCTGCGCCCTGGCGTGTATGGGCATGGCATTGATGTTCCATGAGGATGCGCCCTGGAACCTGGGCGACTCTCTCACCCTGGCCAGCACGGTGTTCTATGCCATCTACATCCTCGCGCTGGAGGAGAGCACCCGCCGAACGCTGCTGCGGCCACTGCGTGCCACGCGCATGGCCGCCGTGCAGGCCAGCGTGATGCTGGGGGCCTCCAGCGCCTTGCTGTGGGCAAGGGGCTCCGAATTGCCGCTGGCCCAGGTGCATACGCTGGCGCCCCACGCGCTGGCGGCCCTGGTGTACCTGGGCGTGCTGGCCAGCGTGGTGGTGGTGACGCTGCAGGCCTGGGGCCAACAGCGGGTGGATGCGATGCGCAGCGCCATCGTCTTTGGTCTGGAACCTGTGTTTGCGGCCCTGACCGCCTGGGCGATGCTGGGCGAAACACTGGGCTGGTCTGGGCTGGCGGGGGCAGCGCTGATCATTGGTGGCCTGGTGTTGAGCCAGCTCCAGCCACCAGCCAAGGTGCAGCTCACGGCGCAGTGAGCGCGATGTCTTCCACCTTGCGCGGTTTGCCCAGGGGCGCCGATGCCTGGCCTTTGCGCACAGCTGCCATGTCCTCTTCGCTGGGGTACTGGCCCAGCAGCCAGTAATCGAATACGCGCCGTGCGATGGGCGCGGCGCTGGCTGCGCCAAAGCCAGCGTTCTCGACAATCAGGGCCAGCGCGATCTGGGGATTTTCGGCGGGTGCAAATGCGGCGAACAGCGAATGGTCGCGCTGGTGCTCCTCCAGCAACCGGGCGTTGTACTTGACGTTCTGGCCCAGGCTCACCGCCTGCGCGGTTCCAGTCTTTCCGGCCGAGGTGTAGGTGGCACCGGCAAACACCCGGGTTCCGGTGCCGCCCTTGTTCACGGCCACCAGGGCATTGCGCACCACTTCCACGTGCGTGGGGGCATAGCCCAGGCTCTCGCCCGCAGGTTGCTCCAGCTCGCTCACCATGCCCGTCACGGAGTCGCGCACCGCCTTGGCCAGGTGGGGGCGATAGCGGATGCCGCCATTGGCCAGGGTGGCCTCGGCCAGCGCCAACTGCAGCATGGTGAAGTTGTTGTAGCCCTGCCCGATGCCCAGCGACACCGTCTCGCCGGGAAACCAGCGCTTGGCCTCGGCACGCTTGTTGATCTGGCGTTTCCAGGCCGTGCTGGGCAGCACACCGCGGAGTTCACCGCCCAGGTCGATGCCGGTGATCTGCCCGAAACCCAGGGGCTTCATGAAGTCGTGGATGGAGTCCACACCCAGCTCCACCCCCAAGGAGTAGAAGTAGGTGTTGCTGGAGTACTGGATGGCGCGGTGCATGTCCACCCCGCCCAGTCCGCCCTCGTGGCTTCGGAACGTGCGCCCACCGTAGTTGTAGAAGCCTGGGTCATTGACCACCACACTGGGCGCACGCTTGCCCAGCTGCAGCGCGGCCATGGCCATGAAGGGCTTGTAGGTAGAACCCGGCGGGTAGGTGCCGCGCAGCGCACGGTTGAGCAGGGGCTTGTCCACCGAGGTGTTCAGCGCGTTCCAGTTTTCCGTGTCTATACCCTCGACGAACAGGTTGGGATCGAAGGTGGGCTTGCTCACCAAGGCCAGCACTTCGCCATTGCGCGGGTCGATGGCCACCAGCGCCCCACGGCGGTCGCCGTACAACTCCTCCACCATTTTTTGCAGCTTGATGTCCAGCGTGAGCATCACCGTCTGACCTGGCGTGGCCGGGAAGCTGTCGAGCTTGCGCACCGCGCGCCCACCGGCCGAGGTTTCCATCTGCTCCACCCCCGTGGTGCCGTGCAGCAGCCCCTCGTAGCTCTGCTCTATGCCCAGCTTGCCGATGTACTCGGTGCCCCGGTAGTTGGCCTCGTCTTCGGAATCCTGGATGCGGGCCTTCTCCGCCTGGTTGATGCGGCCGATGTAGCCGATGGCATGGCTGCCCACTTCCCCCTGAGGATAGTTGCGGAACAGGCGCGCCTTCACATCCACGCCCGGAAAACGGTAGCGCTGCGCCGTGAAGCGGGCGACTTCCTCGTCGCTCAAGCGGGTGCGGATGGGCAGGGATTCGAAGCCCTTGGTTTCCTCCATGAGCCGCTTGAAACGGCGCCGATCGCGTTGCTGGATCTCGATGATCTCGGCCAGGCCATCGATGGTCTGCTCCAGATGGGCCACCTTGGAGGGCGTGATCTCCAGCGTATAGGCCGAATAGTTGGTGGCCAGCACCACGCCGTTGCGGTCCAGGATGAGGCCCCGGTTGGGTACGATGGGAACCACGGCCGTGCGGTTGCTTTCGGCCTGGTCCGCGAGGTCCTCGTGGCGGTGCACCTGCAGATACACCAGCCGCG
This sequence comes from Giesbergeria sp., assembly GCA_023150295.1. GTDB lineage: Bacteria > Pseudomonadota > Gammaproteobacteria > Burkholderiales > Burkholderiaceae_C > Simplicispira. The sequence continues at coordinate 6,836 of JAKLLE010000019.1, forward strand.
CCACCAGCAGCCCGAACGCCAGCAGCACCACCAGCCCCAGCACCACCACCCGCAGGCGAAAGCGGCGCGCTTCGGCTTCGACGTTGCGCAGTTCGGTCATGGCTCAGCCCTTCCCCGTGCAGGCGCAGCGTTCACGGGCGCTTGTCCGGCGCATCGACCGAACGGCGCTGCGGTGCCAGAAGCATCCAGCTGACCAAGGGCCAAAGCAGGGCCTCCAGCAGGGGCGCCAGCACAATGCCCCAACCGGGCAGACCGCGCCCCGCCAGCAGACCGGCGAGCACGTAGGCCGCATGGGCGGCAATGAACAGCCACACCATCTGCCACGGCTGCTGCAAAGGCTTGAGCCACAGCACACGGCGGTGGAACATGCGGGTGCCGTACATCAGCACGGTGTAGGCCAGCGCATGCTGTCCGAGCAAGGAAGACTGGTGCACGTCCATGCACAGGCCCAGCGCAAATCCGATGCCCAGGCCCACGCGCAAAGGTTGGTGCACCCCCCAGAACGCCAGTGCCAGCACCAGCGCATCGGGCATCCAGACCACGCGGCCCAAGGGCAACAGGTTCAGCGCCAGGGCCACCAACAGGCTGGCGGTGATGAAGGCAGGGTTGACCGGCAGCAGCAAGGGCTGCCCACGGGGCATGATCATGCGCAGGCCTCTTCAGTCCAAATCGGCACGGCCAGTGGTGCGCGCGAGCGACTCATTTGCGCCCTTTCTTGCGAACCGGCGCCTCTTCCGCCATGGCATCGGGGCGTGGGGGCAGGCGCAGTGCCTCGGGCTGGAGCACGAGCACATGGCGCGCCCCCTGGATGGCCGCCACGGGTTCACAGTAAATGCGGGCAAAGGCCGAGTCGGCACGCCGCTCCACGCGCACGACACGCGACACCGGCAGCCCCGCGGGATAGACCCCATCCAGACCGCTGGTGGTCAGCACGTCGCCCTCCTGCACATCGGCATTGGCCGACACAAAGCGCAGTTCCATGCCACCACCATGGCTGGCCACAGGATCGCCATAGGCCACGCCACGCGCGCCGGTGCGCACATTGAGCACGGGAATGGCCTGCTCACGGTCGGTTAGCAGGGTGACTTCGCTCACAAAGGGATGAACCCGCGTGACCTGCCCCAGCACACCCGCCCCATCCAGCACGGGCGACCCGGGCTGCACACCGGCATCCTGTCCCCGGTCCAGCAGCACCCGCCGGTTGTAGGGGTCTGCCGTTTCATAGAGGATCTGCGCGGCCAGTGAGGGCACGGCCATCCGCTCGCGCAAGCCCAGAAGCTTGCGCAGCGCCTCGTTCTCCTGGGTCAACGTGTCCGACTGGTGCGCCTGCAGCGCCTGCCGTGCCATCTGCACCCGCGCTTCTTCCGCCTGGGCCTTGGCTTGCTGCAAAGACTGGAAATACCCTGTCCCATGGGTGGCCCACTCCACAGGCTGGAGCATGAGCCACTGGGCGGGGTAGAGCACGGCGGCCACCGTCTTGCGCAAGGGGTCGGTGATGCGCAGGCGGGCGTCGGCCACCATCAAAAACAGGGCCAGCGCGCTGTAGAACACCAGTTGGGACAGGGCCGAAGGGCCCTGGCGGAACAGGGAAGGGGCGCTGCGTTCCAGGGTTCCGAGCGGCATTGGCGTTCTGGCAGTGCGGTGGCTTGGGCGCCCCACCCCACCTGTGCGCCGGGTGGGTGGGGCCTGTCAGCCTTATTCGCTGGTGAAGATGCTGCCCGCGCGGTCCATGCGCTCCAGGGCGATGCCGCAGCCGCGCACCACGCAGGTCAGCGGGTCTTCGGCCACCAGCACAGGCAGGCCGGTTTCCTCGGCCAGCAGGCGGTCCAGGTCGCGCAGGAGTGCGCCGCCGCCGGTCAGCATCATGCCGCGCTCGGCAATGTCGGCACCGAGTTCGGGCGGCGTCTGCTCCAGCGCATTCTTGACGGCCGAGACGATCTGGTTGAGCGGTTCGGTCAGGGCTTCGAGCACTTCGTTGCTGGAAATGGTGAAGCTGCGCGGCACGCCTTCGCTGAGGTTGCGCCCGCGCACTTCCATCTCGCGCACCTCGGAGCCCGGGAACGCGCTGCCGATCTGCTTTTTGATGGCTTCGGCCGTGGGCTCGCCGATCAGCATGCCGTAGTTGCGGCGGATGTAGCTGATGATGGCCTCGTCGAACTTGTCACCACCCACGCGCACGCTGCCCTTGTAAACCATGCCGCCGAGCGAGATCACGCCCACCTCGGTGGTACCGCCGCCGATGTCCACAACCATGGAGCCACTGGCCTCGCTGACCGGCAGGCCCGCGCCAATACCGGCGGCCATGGGTTCTTCGATGAGGTACACCGCCGTGGCGCCTGCCGCCTCGGCCGCATCCTTGATGGCGCGGCGCTCCACCTGGGTGGAGCCGCAGGGCACGCAGATAATGATGCGCGGGCTGGGCGTGAGCAGCGAACGCGGATGCACCATCTTGATGAACTGCTTGATCATCTGCTCGGTGATCACGAAATCGGCGATCACGCCGTCCTTCATCGGGCGGATGGCTTCGATGTTGCCGGGCACCTTGCCCAGCATGGCCTTGGCTTCATGGCCCACGGCCTGGATCACCTTCTTGCCGTGCGGGCCGTTTTCGTGGCGGATGGCGACCACGGAAGGCTCGTCCAGCACGATGCCCTTGTCGCGGGCGAAGATCAGGGTGTTGGCGGTGCCAAGGTCGATGGCAAGATCGGTGGAGAAATACCGACGGAAAGCTCCGAACATTCAAAAATCCTCTCGGGCAGGGCAGGCGCTTCGGCGTGCCATCGCCGGTTTTGTGGCATTCAAATTGACTCTATTGCGCGCAACTGCCTGCCAATCGACAGCCATGTGCAGCCTTGTGCGGCAAAGGCGGGATAATACCGCATCCCCTGTGAATAACTTGCCCCAGAAAACCCGTTGTTCAAGCTTTACATCCGGTTTCTGTAGGCACACCACTCTATGGCACTGACACCCCAGGACATTGGCCGCATCGCCCATTTGGCGCGGCTCGAACTAGCACCCCAGGAAAGTGAGCGCATGCTTACACAACTGAATGGGTTTTTTGACATCGTGGAACGCATGCGGGCTGTGGATACCCAGGGCCTGGAGCCGCTGGCCCACCCGGTGGCCGCGATCCAGGACATCGTCCTGCGCCTGCGCGAAGACGTGGCCAGCGAGCCCAACCAACGCGAAGCCAACCAGCAGAGCGCACCGGCCGTCGAGCGCGGCCTGTTCCTGGTGCCCAAAGTGATCGAGTGAGCCCCGCATGACCCAACCCGCACTGCATGACCTGGGCGTGGCCCAGCTCGCCACCGAACTGCGCGAACGTCGCGTTTCCGCCGTCGAGGTGGCCCAGCATTTCCTGGCCCGAGCCAAAAACCACCAGCACCTTGGCGCCTTCGTAGCCCTCAACGAAGACGCCACCCTGGCCCAAGCCCGCGCCGCCGACGCGCAGCTGGCCGCTGGCACCGGCGGGCCACTGGCAGGCCTGCCGATTGCGCACAAGGACATCTTCGTCACGCGCGACTTCCCCAGCACCGCAGGCTCCAAGATGCTGGCGGGCTACCAGTCGCCGTTCGACGCCACGGTGGTGGCGCGCCTGGCCCAGGCGGGCTGCGTGACCCTGGGCAAGCTCAACTGCGACGAATTCGCCATGGGTTCGGCCAACGAGAACTCCGCCGTGGCCCCCGTGGGCTTTGACGCCCCGGCCCCGGTGCGCAACCCCTGGGACACGACCCGCATCCCCGGCGGCTCATCGGGCGGCAGCGCCGTGGCCGTGGCCGCGCGCCTGGCGCCCGCTGTGACCGGCACCGACACGGGCGGGTCGATTCGCCAGCCGGCCAGCTTCTGCGGCATCACCGGCATCAAGCCCACCTACGGCCGCGCCAGCCGCTACGGCATGATCGCCTTCGCCTCCAGCCTGGACCAGGCCGGCCCCATGGCCCGCAGCGCCGAGGACTGCGCGCTGCTGCTGTCCGCCCTGTGCGGCCCCGACCCGGACCGCGACTCGACCAGTCTGGACATGCCCGCCGAGGATTACAGCCGCTCGCTGAACGACCCGCTCGACGGCCTGCGCATTGGCATCCCGGCCGAGTTTTTCGGCGAGGGCCTGGCCCCCGACGTGCGCGCCGCCGTCGATGGCGCGCTGAAGGAATACGAAAAGCTCGGCGCAAAGCTCGTGCCCATCAGCCTGCCGCGCACCGAGCTGTCGATCCCCGTCTACTACATCATCGCCCCGGCCGAGGCCTCGTCCAACCTCTCGCGCTTTGACGGCGTGAAGTTCGGCCACCGCGCCAAGGACTACGGCGACCTGCTCGACATGTACAAGAAGACCCGCGCCGAGGGCTTCGGCGACGAGGTCAAGCGCCGCATCATGATCGGCGCCTACGTGCTGAGCCACGGCTACTACGACGCCTACTACCTGCAGGCGCAAAAAATCCGCCGCATGATCGCCGACGACTTCCAGAGCGCCTTCAAAGAGTGCGACCTGATCGCTGGCCCCGTGGCGCCCACCGTGGCCTGGAAGCTCGGCGAGCACGGCAGCGACCCGCTGGCCGACTACCTGGCCGACATCTTCACCCTGCCCGCATCGCTGGCCGGCCTGCCCGGCATGAGCGTGCCCGCGGGCTTTGGCGAAGGCGGCATGCCCGTGGGCCTGCAGCTGATCGGCAATTACTTCAGCGAGGCGCGCCTGCTCAACGCGGCCCACCGCCTGCAGCAGGCCACGGATTTCCACCTGCGCAGCCCGCTCTGAAAACCATAGCTGTCGGCGCTTGATAGCAAACGAAATCAGCATCAAATCATGCTGAAACCCAGGTAAATCAAGCGCGAACAGCTCCTCTTTTTGATAGCCAAGGACAGCTCTCCATGTCTGCGAAACTGATCCACGGGTACGAAGTCGTCATCGGCTTCGAGACCCACACCCAGCTGGCCACGCACAGCAAGATTTTCAGCCGCGCCAGCACCGCCTTTGGCGCCGAGCCCAACACCCAGGCCTGCGCCGTGGATCTGGCCCTGCCGGGCACCCTGCCGGTGATGAACCGCGAGGCCGTGGCCTGCGCTATCAAATTGGGATTGGCTCTAGGCTCCCACATTGCGCCCAAGAGCATTTTTGCGCGCAAAAACTACTTCTACCCCGACCTGCCCAAGGGTTACCAGATCAGCCAGTTCGAGATCCCGGTGGTGCAGGGCGGCGAGGTGAGCTTTTACCTGGGCGACGAGAAGAAGACCGTGCGCCTGGTGCGTGCGCACCTGGAGGAAGACGCGGGCAAGTCGCTGCACGAAGAGTTCCACGGCCAGAGCGGCATCGACCTGAACCGCGCGGGCACACCGCTGCTGGAGATCGTGACCGAGCCCGACATGCGCAGCACCGAGGAGGCCGTGGCCTACGCCAAGGAACTGCACAAGATCGTTGCCTGGATCGGCATCTGCGACGGCAATATGCAGGAAGGGAGCTTTCGCTGCGACGCCAACGTGTCCGTGCGCAAACCCGGCCAGCCGCTGGGCACGCGGCGCGAGATCAAGAACCTCAACAGCTTCAAGTTCATGCAGCAGGCGATCGACTACGAGACCCGCTGGCAGATCGAGGAGCTGGAGGATGGCCGCGCCATCGAGCAGGCCACGGTGCTGTTCAACCCCGACACGGGCGAGACGCGCGCCATGCGCACCAAGGAAGACGCGGCCGACTACCGCTACTTCCCCGACCCCGACCTGCCGCCGCTGGTGATCGCTCCCGAGTGGGTGGAGTCCACGCGCGCGCAGATGCCCGAGCTGCCCCGCGCCATGGCCGCACGCTTCGTGCAGGACTACGGCCTGCCCGAATACGACGCCACCACGCTCACGCAGAGCAAGGCCATGGCAGCGTACTTTGAAGCCGCCGCCCAGGCCAGCGGCCAGGCCAAGCTGGCCAGCAACTGGATCATGGGCGAGGTATCGCGGCGCCTGAACAGTGAGGAAACCGGCATCGAGAACGCCAAGGTCGGCAGCGCAGCACTGGCCGCGCTGATCCAGCGCATCAGCGACGGCACCATCAGCAACAACGCGGCACGCCAGGTGTTCGATGCGCTGTGGAACGGCGAAGGCAGCGAGGTCGATGCCGTGATCGAGGCCAAAGGCCTCAAGCAGATAAATGACAGCGGCGCGCTGGAAAAGATCATCGACGAAGTGATCGCCGCCAACCCCGACAACGTGGCGCAGTTCAAGGCGGGCAAGGACAAGGCCTTCAACGCGCTGGTGGGCCAGATCATGAAAGCCAGCAAGGGCAAGGCCAACCCGGCCCAGGTCAACGAGCTGCTGCGCAAGCGCCTGGAAGGCTGAAAACGATAGGGAGGGGCGAGGGCGGCAGTACGAGCCCCGCCCAAGGGCTCAGCGCGAAGCTGCGGGCACCGTGGCGTTAGCGGCCTGAGCGGGCGCCACCCGACCGGCCCACAACTCCTTGAGCTGCACCAGCTCGGCATCAAAGCGCTGGTGCACGCGGCGCTTTTCCTGATCCTGCCCAGCAATGAAGCGCTGCTGCTCGGCCATGTCCTCGGTGTTTTCGAGCAACTGGCGCTGCAGGTTCATGGGCGCCTTGACGGGATCCTTGCGGTAGAACTCCATCTCCACGTCGATCTTCTTGCGCCGCTCCTGCAGCTCGGCAATGCGCTTCTTGGCCGTGGCCGTGACCTCATCGACATGGGTGATGGCGGCGGCGCGCTCGGCGTCGTGGGCGGCCTTGTCGGGGTAGCGCGCCAGCAGCACGCGCTCGCGGCGGCGCTCCTCGGCAATACGGTTGCGCTCTTCCATGTCCTTGCGCCGCTGCACTTCCAGGGCTTCGCGCTCGTGCTCGGTGAGCGTGGGGCCGATCACACGGCGCACGGTGCCAGTGGGCCCCAGTTCACGCTGCTCGCGGTCTATGCATTCGGGGATGGGGCGATCCGAGGTCAGGCGCCTGCCATTCTTGTCCACGCAGGAGTAAATACCCGCCGCAGGCGCTCCCTGCTGCGCCGATGCAGCAAGGCCCAAGGTCGCCAGCAGCAGGCCCGCAACCGTAGAACACCCGCAAAGAACCTTCAATGCATCATCCTTGGTGGACACCGTAACGCTGGCGGTAGGCCAACACCCTTTCATGGTGGGGAGTCATCTCGCCCCCGCCATGGTTTGATAGGTAAAGCAATAAGTCTGCCAGTGTAGCGATAGCGCAGACCTTCAGTCCCAGCTGCTCGCGCACATACTGCACGGCACTGTAGGGCACATCGTTGCCATTCTCGGTGGCTTTTTCCTGGCGGTCTAGCGCAATCGCCACGGCATGGGGTGTGGCGCCTGCACTGCGAATCAGGGCGATGGATTCGCGCGCTGCCGTTCCGGCCGACATCACATCGTCCACGATCAGCACGCGCCCGCGCAGCGGCGCGCCCACCAGCATGCCGCCCTCGCCGTGGTCCTTGGCTTCCTTGCGGTTGTAGGCAAAGGGCACATTGCGGCCCAGGCGCGCCAGCTCCACCGCCACGGTGGCGGCCAGCGGAATGCCCTTGTAGGCCGGGCCGAACACCATGTCGAACTCGATGCCGCTGGCCAGCAGGGCTTTTGCATAGAATTGCGCGAGGCGGCCCAGCTTGCCGCCATCATCGAACAGCCCGGCGTTGAAAAAATACGGGCTCATGCGGCCCGCCTTGGTTTTGAACTCGCCAAACCGCAGAACGCCGGACTCCACGGCAAACTGCACAAAATCCTGCGCCAGACCGTCGTCCAAACCGGTGGGCGTGCCTTGATCGACCATGGAGTGATTCCCTTGTTCCGTTTAACCAGCCTCAACCTCAACGGCATCCGCTCTGCCGCCACCAAGGGCGTGGAGCCCTGGATCGCCGCCACTGGCCCGGATTGTATTTGCGTGCAGGAAGTCAAGGCCCAGGCGGCCGACGTGCAAGGGCGCTTCGAGCAACTGGCGGGGCTGCAGGGCCACTTTCACTTTGCCCAAAAGAAGGGCTACTCTGGCGTGGGCGTCTACACGCGGCACGAGCCCAGCGACGTGATCGCAGGCTTTGGCAGCCCCGAGTTTGACGCCGAAGGCCGCTACCTGGAACTGCGTTTTGACACCCCCCAGCGCAAACTGTCCATCATCAGCGCGTACTTTCCCAGCGGCTCCTCGGGCGAAGATCGGCAGGAGGCCAAGTTCCGCTTTTTGGAGCAGTTCCACCCGCACCTCCTGCGCGCCAAAGGGCAGCGGGACTTCATCCTGTGCGGTGATGTGAACATCGCCCACCAGCAGATCGACCTGAAGAACTGGCGCAGCAACCAGAAGAACAGCGGCTTTTTGCCCGAAGAACGCGCCTGGATGACAAAGTTGTTGCACACAACTGACCCAGACGGTGGGCTGGTGGACGTTTACCGACAGCTCCACCCCCACACCACCGACGAGGCCTACACTTGGTGGAGCAACCGGGGCCAGGCTTGGGCCAACAACGTGGGCTGGCGGTTGGACTACCACCTGGCGTCCCCCTGCCTGGCCGCCACGGCGCGCTCGGCCCAGGTGTACAAAGAGCAGCGCTTCAGCGACCATGCGCCGCTGACCATCGACTACGACTTTGCTCTGTAATCTGCCACTCCCTCCTGGTTGCATGTTGTAACCTGTAGGGCTGTATCCACCGACGGCCCCACGCCATGGCAGACACCACCACGCAGGACAACGCCTCCAGCCAGTATTTCCAGCCCCGCAACACCGACGAGTTGTGGGACTTGGTGACCGCACCGCACCCCGGCGTGGGCAAGGCGCACCACCTGGGTGAGGCCTTGATCAATGCGGGCATGATCCAGCCCGTCGACCTGATGCAAAGCCTGAAGGCGCAGCAAGGGGAGCGCGACCGGGGGCGCCAGCGCCCCATTGGCCAAATTTTTGTGGAGCTGGGCCTGGTGTCGCAGGACCAATTGCGCCAGGCGATTGCCGCCTGGCTGGGCGAGTATGTGGTGCACCCCGGACACCTGCAGCCCGACCCGGTGGCCGTGGCGCTGGTGCCGCGCAGCGTGGCCGAGCGCGAGTCAGTACTGCCGCTGCTGGCCCGCGACGATGCGCTGGTGGTGCTGATGGCCGACCCCAGCGACCGCACCCTGCTCGACGAGCTGCGCTTTTTGAGCCAGCGGCGCCTGGTGCCGCTGCAGGCCGCACCCGGCACGCTGATGCCGGCCATTGCCAAGGCCTACAGCGTCCACACAGACCCGCCCAAGCCCGCCACTGCGGCGTCTCGCAACGGCAATGGCGGCGCCCCGCCGCCCGCAAGCGCAGCGCAACGCCCCAGTTCGCAGGAGCTGGTCAGCAACCTCAGCAGCATGGCCCCGGATTCCGACGCCGTGGCAACCGATGTGGTGACCGAGTCGGACAACACGCTGGTGCGGCTGATCAACTCCATCATTGACGAAGCCATTGCGCACCGTGCGTCGGACATCCACATCGAGACCGAACCCGCGCCCGGCAACGTGCGTGTGCGCCTGCGTATCGACGGCGATCTGGTGCCCTACCTGGAGCTGCCCGCACGTTTTCGCTATGCCATGGTGGCGCGCATCAAGATCATGGCGACCATGGACATTGCCGAGCACCGCAAACCGCAGGACGGCAAGATCGACTTCTCGCGCTTTGGTGGACCGCCGGTGGAGTTGCGCGTCGTCACGGTGCCCACCTCGCGCGGCCTGGAGGACGTGGTGCTGCGCCTGTTGGCCGGTGCCAAGCCGCTGCCGCTGGAGAACATCGGCCTGAACCCGTCCAACCTGCAGGCGCTGCGCGCCATGGTGCAGAAGCCCTACGGCCTGGTGCTGGTGGTAGGCCCCACGGGCTGCGGCAAAACCACCACGCTGCATTCGGTGGTTCGCGACCTCAACACCTCCAGCCGCAAGATCTGGACGGCCGAAGACCCGATCGAGATCACCCAGAGCGGTCTGCGCCAGGTGCAGATGAACGCGCGCATCGGCTGGACCTTTGCGGCGGCCATGCGCACCTTTTTGCGCGCCGATCCTGACGTGATCATGATCGGCGAAATGCGCGACGAGGAGACCGCGCGCATCGCCATCGAGGCCTCGCTCACCGGCCACCTGGTGCTGTCCACCCTGCACACCAATTCGGCGCCCGAGAGCATTGCGCGTCTGCTGGAAATCGGGCTGGACCCGTTCAACTTCTCGGACTCGCTGCTGGCCATCCTCGCCCAGCGCCTGGTGCGCCGCCTGTGCACCCAGTGCCGCCAGCCCCATGCCGCCGACAACGACACGCTGCAGGCCATGGCCTCGCAGTACCTGGAGAGCAGCGCCGCCAACAGCGCCGAAGCGCGCGATGCGCTCATCACCCGCTGGCGTAAAACCTACGGCAAGGAGGGCGGCGCCATCACGCTGTGGCGGCGCCAGGGCTGCGAGCAATGCGAGTCGCACGGCTACAAGGGCCGCATGGGCATCCACGAGCTGATGCTGAGCGACGAGCCCATCCGCCAGCACATCCGCCACCGCTCCTCGGCCACCGAAATCCGCCTTTCCGCACTGGCCGCAGGCATGCAGACGCTGCGCCAGGACGGCATCGAAAAAGTGCTTCAAGGCCTGACCGACATGTCCGAAGTGACGGCGGCCACCAACCTGTGAGCCGCGCGGCAACGCGCGCTATGCGGCCGAACCGCAGCGGTCCAGCGGCACCTGCAGGCCCACCTTGAGGCAGCCCAGCGCCACCGACGTGCGAAAGCGCCGCACGTTGTCGTCGCCGCCGAACAGGCGCCCTGTCAGCGCCTCGTAGTCGGCCATGGTCGAGGCGGTGATGACCAGCAGGTAGTCCGGCCTCGCCGGTGATGGCGTAGCACTGCTGCACCGCCGGTTCGTCGGCGATGCGCTGGCGCAGGCCGGCCGTGCGCAGCGGGTGTTCGTCGTGCACATGCACCTCCACCAGCAACGTGAGCGGGCGCCCCAGCAGGCTGGCGTCGAGTTGGGCTGCCTCGGCCCGCACCACCCCGCTCTCGCGCAGGCGCCGGATGCGCCGCTGCACGGCCGGGGCGGACAGGTGCACCGCCTGCGCGATCTCGCGCTGCGGCACGGTGTTGTCGCGCTGCAGGATGTCGAGGATGGCCAGGTCGAAGGCGTCGAGCTTCAGGGGATCGGCGGCAGGCATATGTGAGCGAAAGTTGCGTGGCAGGCCCAGAAATAGAGCAGAAGACGCAAGGGTAGCGCAATATATTTTCTGCATGTCGTCTTCTTTGCGTACCTCTCCGTTCATTCCGCTGCTGGCCATCTTCGGCTCGGTCACCTTCCTGGGCCTGGGCACCTCGTGGGCCAAGCACAGCCTGTTTCCATTGGTCGGTGCGCAGGGCACCACGGCCGTGCGCGTGGGCTTTTCGGCACTGCTGCTCCTGCTGCTGTGGCGTCCCTGGCGCTGGCGCCTCACGCGCGCAGACCTGCGCGCCATCGCCTGCTACGGAGCCGCGCTGGGTGGGATGAACCTCATGTTCTACCTGTCGCTGCAGACCCTGCCCTTTGGCGTGGCCGTGGCCATCGAGTTCTCCGGGCCGCTGGCGGTGGCTGTGCTGTCGTCGCGCCGGCCGCTGGACTTCGTCTGGGTGCTGCTGGCCGTGGCCGGGCTGGGCCTGCTGCTGCCGTTGGGGCACGACGTGAGCACGCTGGATCCGCTGGGCGTGGCCTACTCGCTGGTGGCGGCCGTGTGCTGGGCGACCTACATCCTGTTCGGCAAGCGGGTCGGGCATTTGCATGCGGGCCTGTCGGTCTCGCTGGGCCTGACGGTGGCTGCGCTGGTGGTGCTGCCCGTGGGGTTGGCGCATTCCGGCATGGCATTGTTGTCCTGGCAAGTGCTGGCGGTGGGGCTGGGCGTGGCCGCCATCTCCAGCGCGGTGCCGATCTCGCTGGAAATGGTGGCGCTCAAGCGCCTGCCACCGCAGGCCTTCGGCATCATGATCAGCATGGAGCCCGCCGTGGCTGCCGTGCTGGCACTGGGGCTGCTGGACGAGCGCCTGAGCGTCATGCAGTGGCTTGCCATCGGGCTCATCGTGATGGCCTCGGTGGGTTGCGCCGCCACGGCGCGCACGGCGCCCCGGGAGGGCCGGCGCAGCGGCGCAGCCTCCGCGCCTACACTTGCGCCCTGAGGCCGACCCACCGGCCGCTTGCAACCCTGTCTTCCGCCACCATGCTGCGCTACCTCACCGTTCCCGTCACGCCCTTCCAGCAAAACTGTTCCATCGTCTGGTGCGATGCCACCGGCCAGGCCGCCGTCATCGACCCGGGCGGCGACCTCGACATGCTGCTGGCAGAAATCCAGCGCCTGGGGCTCACGCTCAGCCAGATCTGGCTCACACACGCGCACATCGACCATGCCGGGGGCACGGGCGAGCTGGCCGAGCGCTTGCAGTTGCCCATCGTCGGGCCGCACCCGGGCGACCAGTTCTGGATCGATGGTCTGCCGCAGCAGAGCGCGATGTTCGGCTTTCCGCCCGCGCTGCACTTCACGCCCACGCGCTGGCTGCACGACGGCGACGAAGTGCAACTGGGCCAGGAGACGCTGCGCGTGCGCCACTGCCCAGGCCACACGCCGGGGCATGTGGTGTTCCACGCACCGCAGATCGAGCGCTGCTTTGTGGGCGACGTGCTGTTTGCCGGCAGCATCGGCCGCACCGACTTTCCGCAAGGCAACCACCAGCAGCTGATCGACAGCATCACCCAGCGCCTGTGGCCCATGGGCGACCAGACGGTGTTCATTCCCGGCCACGGGCCAGAGAGCACTTTCGGGCGCGAGCGGCGCAGCAACCCGTTTGTGGGCGGCACCTGAAAACTCAAGTCAATTTGGCCTCTAGCGCCCGTGAATAAAGCGCCAGTAGCTATCATTTCAATAGCATTCAACCATTCGGACGGGCGGCTTCGTACAGGCCCTGCACCTTGGGCAGGTTTTGCTGCAGTTCGCGGATGCGGTCGGGCCCGCTGGGGTGGGTGGAGAGGAAGGCCAGGCCGTCCTTGCCGCCTGTGGCCTGGCCCATCTTCTGCCACAGGCTCACGCTGGCGGCGGGCTGGTAGGCCGCGCGAGCGGCCAGCTCCAGGCCCACCAGGTCGGCCTCGCTCTCGTCGCCCCGGCTGAACTTGAGGGTGAGCAACTGCCCGCCCAGGTTGGCGGCCACCTGCCCCACGTCGCCCAGTCCCAGCAGCTGCGCGCCCAGGCGCAGACCCAGGTTGGTGGCCTGGGACTTGGCCAGGCGCTCACGGGCGTGTTCGCGCAGCGCGTGGGCCATTTCGTGGCCCATGATCATGGCGGCCTCGTCGTCGGTCAGGCGCAACTGGTCCAGGATGCCGGTGAAGAACGCTATCTTGCCCCCCGGCATGCAGAACGCGTTGATCTGCTTGCTGGCAATGAGGTTGACCTCCCAGCGCCAGTGGCGCGCACGGTCGTTCCACGGCGCGGTGAAGGGGATGAGGCGCCGTGCAATGGCGTGCAGGCGCGCAAGCTGCGGATGACCGGACGGCACCAGCGCCCCCTGCGCCCGGGCCTGGGCCAGCAACTGGCTGTACTGCTGGGTGGCCGAGGATTCCAGCGTTTCGGCAGGCACCAGGCGGCGCATGCCCGAGGCGGAGCCCACCTCCACCTGCGCCAGCGCGGGCGCAGCAGCCCCAGCGGCGGCAGCCAGCACAAAGGCACGCCGCGCCTGCCAGGGGGACGACGGGGCCACGGAAGGGGCGGGGCAAAGAAAGCACATGCGGGAATAATAGTCAAAACACCGCACCCCATGCCGCCCACCACCACGCCTTCTCCCAACGCAGCGCACCTGTCCTGGCTCCAGACGCTGCGCGTGTACCTCGAACCCGCCAGCCTGCGCATGCTGACGCTCGGCTTTTCGGCCGGGCTGCCGCTGCTGCTGGTGCTGGGCACGCTGAGCTTTCGCCTGCGCGAGGCGGGCATAGACCGCAGCACCATCGGGCACCTGAGCTGGGTGGGCCTGGCCTATGGGTTCAAATGGGCCTGGGCGCCGTTGGTGGATCGGCTGCCGCTGCCACTGCTCACCCACGCACTGGGGCGGCGGCGCAGCTGGCTGCTGCTGTCGCAGTGCCTGGTGGTGGTGGGGCTGGTGGGCATGGCGCTGACCGACCCGCGCCAGGCGCTGGGCCCCGTGGTGGCCTGTGCGCTGATGGTGGCCTTCGCGTCGGCCACGCAGGACATTGCGCTGGACGCCTTCCGCATCGAATCGGCCGACGCCAGCCACCAGGCCGCCCTGGCTGCCGCCTACCAGACGGGCTACCGGCTGGCGATGATCTGGGCCGGTGCCGGTGTGCTGTGGATTGCTGCGCGTGCCGAGGCGCCCGCACTGGCGGGTGCGGCAGCCGCAGCGGCAGGCGCCGCGGCCTACCAGAACAGCGCCTGGCAGACGGCCTACCTGGTGATGGCGGCCTCCATGGCCGTGGGCATGGTCACGGTGCTGTTCTCGCGCGAGCCCCGGCCTGTGGAGCTGCCCCCGGCACGCAACGCCGCCGAATGGCTGCGCGGCGCGCTGCTGGAGCCGTTTGCCGACTTTGTGCGCCGTTACCGCTGGCAGGCGGCGCTGATCCTGGCGCTGATCGCCGTGTACCGCATCAGCGATGTGGTGATGGGCATCATGGCCAACCCCTTCTACGTGGACATGGGCTACACCAAGGACGAGGTGGCCGCCGTGACCAAGGTGTACGGCGTGGTGATGACGCTGGTCGGCGCCTTTGTGGGCGGCTCGCTCGCCATGCGCTTTGGCGTGATGCGCATCCTGATGCTGGGCGCCCTGCTGAGCGCCTGCACCAACCTGCTGTTTGCCTGGCTGGCGGGCCATGGGCACGATGTAACGGCGCTCATCGCCGTGGTCTCTGCCGACAACCTGGCCAGCGGCATTGCGTCGGCGGCCTTCATTGCCTACCTCTCCAGCCTGACCAACGTCAGCTATTCGGCCACACAATACGCGCTGTTCAGCTCGATGATGCTGCTGCTGCCCAAGTTCGTGGCGGGCTTTTCGGGCGACTACGTCAACGCCTTTGGCTACGCACAGTTCTTTGCGTCCACCGCATTGCTGGGCCTGCCGGTGCTGGGACTGGTGTGGATAGCATCCAAGGCCAAATCGGCCTCCAGCGCCTAATACATAAGCGCAAGCAGCTATAAAATACATAGCAAAAATAACCGTGAAGCTGCGCCACGTTTACCTGTGCTTTACGCCCAGGACAAGGAGACATGACAGGTAGCAGGCATGATGCCCCCATCCTCCCACCCTGAGCACCCCCTTTGCTGACGCCATGAGCACCTCCTTGCTGATGATCGAAGACGACCTGCGCCTGGCCCAGATGGTGGGGGAGTACCTGGGCCAGTCGGGCATGCAGCTCGCGCACTGCCCCGACGCCGCCAGCGGCCTGGCGCGCCTGCAGGGACAGGACGGCGGCACACTGCCCGAGCTGGTCATCCTCGACCTCATGCTGCCCGACATGGACGGGCTGGAAGTCTGCCGCCGCATCCGCGCGCTGCCCGGGCCGGTGGCGCAGATGCCGGTGCTGATGCTCACGGCCAAGGGCGACCCCATGGACCGTGTCATCGGCCTGGAGATCGGCGCCGACGACTACCTGCCCAAGCCCTTCGAGCCGCGCGAGTTGCTGGCACGCATCCGCGCCCTGCTGCGGCGGCGCAACGCAGGCGCGGCGCCCGTCGCCCACGTGCTGCGCTTTGGCACGCTGGAGATCGACCGCGATGCGCGCAGTGTCTCGGTGGCGGGCCAGGCGGCCGATCTGACCTCCTACCAGTTCGACCTGCTGGTGGCCCTGGCCGAGCGTGCCGGCCGCGTGCTCACGCGCGACCAGATCATGGAAGCCGTGCGTGGGCGCGAGCTGGAGGCCTTCGACCGCTCCATCGACGTGCACATGGGCCGCATTCGCGCCGCCATCGAGCAAGACCCCAAGAACCCGCGCCGCATTCTCACGGTGCGCGGCGTGGGCTATGTGTTTGCCAAGCAGCAGGAGTGATGTGAACACCCCCCTGCGTCGCTTCGCGCCTTCCCCCCTCTCCTGCGGGAGGGGGGACGACGCCAGTGGCCTGGCAAAGCCAGTTCCACGGGGTCTGCTGGCCTGCGCAGCGCCAGTATCTTGCCCCCGTGACTGGGCACCGCGCACACGGTGATCGATATGTCGATGCTCCGCTCCATCTCCCGCACCTTTTCGCAGCGCCTGTACCTGCGCATCTGGCTGGCCGTGGTCGGGGGCGTGGCGGTGCTCACGTTGGTGGTGGGCTGGGCCTGGCGCACGGCGGCAGAGCAGAACGCGCTGCGCATTGCTCCCCCTGCGCGGGAGGTGGTGCTGCGCGACCTGCAGGGCCGCGTGGTGCTGCAAGGCACGGCCACACGCCAGCCGCAACATCCATCGGAAGGGGTGCTCTACCAGTTGCAGACCACCGACGGGCAAACCTTTGAGCTGGAGCTGGAGCCCCGCTTTCAAGGGCGCGAGCGCATGGATCGCCGCGAGCGCCATGAGCGCGCAGCCGCCCTGCGCGCACCGCCCCCTCCGCAGAGCCTGGCGTTCTGGACGCGGCCACCGTTTGGCTTCCTGTGGATGCTGGTGCTGGTGGGGCTGGCTGTGGCGTTGGGGGTGTTTCCCATCATCCGTCGCCTGATGTCGCGCCTGGAGGTACTGCAGCGCGGAGTGCAGCGCTTTGGCGAAGGCGATCTGGCAGCCCGCGTGCCCGTGCAGGGCCACGATGAGGTGGCCGATCTGTCACGCCAGTTCAATGCTGCGGCGGGGCGCATCGAAGCGCTGCTGCGTTCGCACAAGTCGCTGCTGGCCAACGCATCGCACGAGCTGCGCTCACCGCTGGCACGCATCCGCATGGGCATGGAACTGATGCAGGACGGTGTGCCATCGGCCAGTGCGCGGGCCGAGATCCTGCGCAACATCGCCGAGCTCGACCAGCTCGTGGACGAAATCCTGCTGGCCAGCCGCCTGGACGCGCGCGAGGCCGATGTGGGCTCGTTCGAGGTGGTGGATCTGGTGGGGCTGGCCGCAGAGGAATGCGCACGTACCGGCGCGGAGCTGGATGCAGGCAACCAGCCGCTGGAAGTGCATGCCGTGGCCAAGCTGCTGCGCCGCGCGCTGCGCAACCTGTTGGAAAACGCCCGCCGCTACAGCGATGGCACCGTGAGCGTCAGCCTGCACCTGCAAGGGGGCATGGCAGAAGTGCGGGTGTGCGATCAGGGGCCGGGCGTGCCCGCAGAGTTGCGCGAACGCATCTTCGAACCCTTCTACCGCCTGCCCGGCGCCAGCGAGCGCGCCGGTGGCGTGGGCCTGGGCCTGGCCCTGGTGCGCTCCATCGCAGGGCGCCACCAAGGCACCGTGCACTGCGAGGGCAACCCGCAGGGCCAGGGCGCCTGTTTTGTGCTGCGCCTGCCCATCACCCCACTTGCCTAGGAGCCTGTCGGACTTGGGAATCGTCGGCTGCAAATGGGCCGCAGCGGTCCATTTTTCACCGTCTTTTTGCCCCATAGCCCCGCTATGGGACTGCAAATCCGGCAAAAACTGTCCTCGCTGGGGCCAATTTTTGCTTTCGACGCCCCAAGTCCGACAGGCTCCTAGACGCTCCCCCCGTGGCCGCGCTGATGGCCGCGGATGGCCGCCATGAAGAACAGGACCATGAACAGATAGATCATGTTGCCGTTGAAATGCGCGAGGTACACCTGTGTCAATCCGAAACCCAGGTACGCCAGCGGAAAAAGCATGCCCGCCAAACGCAGGCACAAGGCCTCGGGGTCTATCGTTCCATCGGGGCGCTGCACCCGGGCCTGCGTGGGCCAGAACAAGGCCAGAGGGACGGCATAGAACAGCAGCAGGCCCACCAGCCCAATCACACCGCGTTTGACAAACATATCAAACCACTCGTTGTGCGCATGGCCGTAGTACATGACCGAAGGGGGAGCCTCCCCTTTTTCCACACGCAGACGCTTTTGCTCGGCGTATCCCGCCTCGCCCCAGCCCGTCAGCGGCTTCTCCAGCCCCATGTCCCAGGCCAGTTTCCAATGGGCCAGCCGGTGGCCCACGGAGTTGTCGGCCTCACCGTTCTTGACAAACCCCGCCACCTCATCACGCGCCAGGCTCCAGCGCTCCTGCAGGTACGAGGACTGGTGCCACAGCAAGGCCATCACCACGGCCAGCAAGCCAAGTACGGCATAGATGAATCGATGGTTCGCCACATAGCGATAAATCAACCACAGCAGTGG
Source organism: Giesbergeria sp. (assembly GCA_023150295.1). GTDB lineage: Bacteria > Pseudomonadota > Gammaproteobacteria > Burkholderiales > Burkholderiaceae_C > Simplicispira. The sequence continues at coordinate 25,030 of JAKLLE010000019.1, forward strand.
AACCATGCACAAGACCAGGGCGACCCAGCCGCCCCGCGTCTGAGAAAGCAAGGAGCCCAGGACGCCCAGGAAGACGCAGGCCAGCATCAGCGCCGAGCGGCGCCAGCTCCAGCGCTCATGGAAAACCGCCCACTGAACCCAGCAGATGAGCCCAAACAGCCCGGACATGTTTCCGTACTGAATGACACCACTGCTGCTTTGGTGGGCCGCGTCGTACCAGGCTCTTTCGTACCCCAGCACAAAGATATCGTAGGAGGCCCTCAGCCCACCGAAGGCGGCACCCACCGCAATGCCCCAAAGCAGCCATCGCCCCTTGGGGGGGTACAAAAAGGCAACAGGAATGCATGCCAGCGCCAGCACATAGCGGAACGGCTTGTTCAGCGCCGACAGCCCACGGTCAAGGTCGGCGCCAAAAATCCACACGGCACCCATCACCGCAAACACCAAGGCCAGCCAGACGGCCGATCTATCGCTCAAACGCTCCTTGGCCCATAGGGGAAAGGATGTCATCGCGAAAACAATGAAGACAGCCGCCCCATAGGCGTAGCCCGAGGGCAGCAGCAAGGTCAAGGCGCCCAGCAAGAATGCCGACACCGAAGCCAGTTGGGAAGTAAGAAGCGTTGTCGCGCGGACTGGAAGCACGGATTTTCCCGGCCGATCATCGGTATCAATGACCGCCCGTCTTCACTCCCGCCGCAAGCGCGTATTGGGTGCCACAGTAGGGGCAGGCAACCACTTGTCCGGGTTTCGCGCTCAGGTACACCTTTGGATGACCACTCCACTGCTTGACGGCCGCCTTGGGGTTGGGGCAAGGGAAATTGCCTTGCCCATCCAGGTCCTCGGCATTCAATTGAATCGCTTTGTTCTCGCTCATGATTCACATCACCATTTCACTATGATTTCAAGATTCGGCCCGTATCAAGGCCCGCAGGCACATCACGCACCCGCCTTCACCACCACGGACCGCTCACGCTGGTAAAAGGAAAAGATCTCGGCAACGCTCGTTTCCACAGCGTACTTGCGCATGTCCTTTTGCCGGCGGAGCGGCCTTTCCTCAAACGCATCCCGCAAAGCCTTGGCCAATGCAGCCGGGTTTTCCACGGGCACGATGGTCTCCACCACGTCATCGGCCAGATGCCGGGCGCCCTCGGTCGCGGTCGCAATGATAGGCAGGCCCGCCGCAGCGGCCTCCAGCATCACCAACCCAAAGGACTCCTCGCGGGCGGAGCTCACAAACACATCAAATGCGGCAAGCCAGTCCTGAGGCTTTTCAGCAAAACCCACAAACAACACGCCGGGTACCTTGCGCTGTTTCAAGGCTTCGACCTCGGCCCCCTGTCCCACAATCACCAGACAAGCCCCAGGCAACGCAGCCATCTCGAAGGCATCCAAAAGTACGTCCAGGCCCTTGGTGTGCTCCACGCGCCCCACAGAGCCCAGAACCCAGGCATCCTCCGCAATGCCGTGGCGCGCCCGCATGAGCGCGCGCGCGCCAGGGCTGGGTGCATACGGCAGCGTCCAGTTGTTGATATGGACCGTATGGGCGCGCAGTTGCGATGGCACTTCCTGCAGCTGCCAGGGCGCGATGGCGACCAGGGCGTCGAGGTTCTGGTGCTGCTGCGGCTTGTACCGCATGTGCAATGTAGCCACACGCAAAACCGTTCCACGCAGGTCCTGAAGGCCCCCGAGGGCCTTGCAACCATCGCTTAAATGGGCATGCGCCACATCGGGCCTCAAGCGACGTATCCAACGGCGCGCCTGCCAACGCCCCAGCCACCGCCCCACCCAGAGGATCTTCACCCGCGGATCGACCTTGTGGGAATAGCCCGTGGGACGATCGCGGTGCGCCGTCCTGCGCAGGATGAGGGTGACATCGTGGCTTGCAGACTGTGCATTGGCCAGCTCAATGGCGTAACGCTCGCTCCCGGCAAATCGGTTGGTCAGGATGACGTGGACGATACGCATACCCTACAACGGCTCTATACCTTGGTAAGCCAGTGGGCGTATTTCGGGTTGCGTCCGTTGACGATGTCAAAGAACGCGCTCTGGATTTTTTCGGTGATGGGGCCGCGGCTGCCCGCGCCGATTTCGATGCGATCGAGTTCACGGATGGGCGTGACCTCGGCCGCCGTGCCGGTGAAGAAGGCCTCGTCGGCGATGTACACCTCGTCGCGCGTGATGCGCTTTTGCACGATCTCCAGGCCCAGATCCTTGGCGATGTGAAACACCGTGTTGCGCGTGATGCCGTTGAGCGCACCGGCCGACAGGTCGGGCGTGTAGATCACACCGTTCTTGATGACAAACAGGTTCTCGCCAGCGCCTTCGGACACGAAGCCTGCGCTGTCGAGCAGCAGCGCTTCGTCGTAGCCCTCGTCCGTGGCTTCCATGTTGGCCAGGATGGAGTTGGTGTAGTTGCTCACCGCCTTGGCCTGCGTCATGGTGATGTTGACGTGGTGGCGCGTGTAGCTGCTGGTCTTGACGCGGATGCCGCGCTTCATGCCTTCCTCGCCCAGGTAGGCGCCCCAGGCCCAGGCGGCCACCATCAAGTGGATGGTGTTGCCCTTGGGCGAGACACCCAGCTTCTTGTCGCCGATCCAAGTCAGGGGGCGCAGGTAGCAGGATTCCAGGTTGTTGGCACGCACCACGGCCTTTTGCGCTTCGTTGACCTCGTCCATGGTGAACGGGATCTTCATGCGCAGGATCTTGGCGCTGTTGAACAGGCGCTCGGTGTGCTCCTGCAGGCGGAAGATGGCGGTGCCGTTCACCGTGTTGTAGGCCCGCACACCCTCAAAGGCGCCGCAGCCGTAGTGCAGCGTGTGGGTCAGCACGTGGATCTTGGCGTCGCGCCAATCGACCATCTGGCCGTCCATCCAGATCTTGCCGTCACGGTCGGCCATCGAGGGAACTACGGGGCTCATGGGAATCCTTTGCTTGCGTTTTCGCGGATACCGGGATTTTAAGGGGCGACCAGCCCTCGCCAGGACGCCCGCTGACGGGCAGCTTGCGACGCGGCTCAGCCCAAGCCGCGCACCACGGACATGGCTTCCTCGATGCGTTCCACGGCGTGGATCTCCAGCCCTTCGATAGGCTGGCGCGGTGCGTTGGCCTTGGGGATCACTGCCACGGTGAACCCCAGCTTGGCGGCCTCGCGCAAGCGCTCCTGGCCACGGGGCGCAGGACGCACCTCGCCCGCCAGGCCCACTTCGCCAAATGCAATGAAACCTTTGGGCAGCGCCCGGCTGCGCAGGCTGGAGGTGATCGCCAGCATCACCGCCAGATCGGCTGCAGGCTCACTGATGCGAACCCCGCCCACGGCGTTGACGAACACATCCTGGTCGGCACAGGCTACGCCCGCATGGCGGTGCAGCACCGCCAGCAGCATGGCCAGGCGGTCGCGCTCCAGTCCCACCGACAGGCGTCGGGGCGAGGGGCCGCCACCATCGACCAGTGCCTGGATCTCCACCAGCAGCGGGCGCGTCCCCTCCAGCGTGACCAGTACGCAACTGCCCGGAACGGGTTCGCTGTGTTGGCTCAGAAAGATCGCGCTGGGGTTGCTCACACCGCGCAAGCCACGCTCGGTCATGGCGAACACACCGATTTCGTTGACTGCGCCAAATCGGTTCTTGATGGCGCGCACCAGTCGGAAGTTGGAATGCGTGTCGCCCTCGAAGTACAGCACCGTGTCCACCATGTGCTCCAGCACGCGCGGCCCGGCCAGCGCGCCCTCCTTGGTCACATGGCCCACCAGCACCATGGCCACGCCGGTGGATTTGGCCGCACGCGTGAGGTGCGCCGCGCATTCGCGCACCTGGGCCACCGACCCTGGCGCCGACGCCAGTTGGTCGGAGTAGATGGTCTGGATCGAGTCGATCACCGCCACTGCGGGCTGAACCGCCTCCACGGTGGCGAGGATCTTTTCCAGTTGGGTTTCCGCCAGCACCTGCACCTGGCTGTGCTCCAGCCCCAGGCGGCGCGAGCGCAGCGCCACCTGGGCACCACTTTCCTCACCCGTCACATACAAGGTGGGCAGGCCCGCGTGTTGCAGTGCGTCCAGCGCCTGCAGCAGCAGGGTGGATTTGCCGATGCCCGGATCCCCCCCCATCAGCACCACACCGCCCTCCACGATGCCGCCACCCAGCACCCGGTCCAGCTCGTCGATGCCGCTGGCCGCTCGGGCGACATCGGATGCTTCGATGGCCGACAGCGGCGTCACCGGCTGCGCTGCATTCAACGCATGGGACGTGCCTTGCCCATACCGATTGCGTGCAGCAGCGGGCTCCGCCAGTGCCTCAGTGAGGGTATTCCAGGCCCGGCAGTGCGGGCACTGACCGAGCCACTTGGGCGTGGTTCCACCGCATTCGGCACAAGTGAAGAGCGTTTTGTCTCGGGACATGGGAGCGGGCTGGAGCTAGGCAGCCGACTATAGCGGCAGCCGACGCCCCACCAAGTTGGGGCTCCAGAAACGACACAGCCCGTCACGCGGACGGGCTGCGGAGGACGGAGGGCCAGACACTCAGGCGGCCGTGAGCCAATACCCCGAATTGAACGGACTGCTCATGCGCAGTGCCATGGGGGAGATGTCCACCAGCTTGTCGGTGGGCATCTTCTCGGCGCAATCGCCGCCGATGTCGATGCCCTGCACTGCGCTGGGATTCGACGGGGCCTCGCTGGCCCGTTCTGCTTGGCCGGTGGTTGCAGAACGGGCTACAGAAAAGAATAGAAACAGCGGAACGGTATCTTGCGATCGGCCCAGTAATCCGCCGCATCGCGGAACACGTCCAGCAACTGCTCGCGGGCTTCCTTGTCGAACTTGGCGGTGGCGGGGATCTGCTCCAGCACCACAATGAAGCCCGGCTGGGGGCCCGATTTGTGCAGCGGGTCGGTCAGGCAATCGGACAGCGCGTCGAAGTTTTTCCCGAAATGCGCGGGAAAGGTGAACTGCTGTGCGATCAGATCCAGCACATCCTGCTTGGACTGGGCATGCGCCAGGTTGGCATAGAGAAAATGCTGTCCCAGCCGCGCCGCGGCGTCCTGCAGGTCGTGCACACGGAAGGCACGGATCGACTGCACGATGTTGGGGCGTACACCGCGCAGAGGGTTTTCCTGGTCTTTACGAAGTGGTGTGTCCATCTCCGCTACTCTTTCTTTGAAGTCCAAACAATGGCACCCGGGGTGATCAATGCAAGTCCCCGGGAGACTGTGGCTAGGCCAAGGATCCCCACGCACGGTGCGGGCGGGCTCGCTGGGTGCGGGGGTTCATTCGACAATTTCGCGAAAACTGGCGTAGTGGTCGCTGGTGTAGTAGCAGGCGTCCGGCGTCCGGGGCTGCAGGCCACCACACACAATGCGCCGGGCGCCCCGGTTGCGCGCGCCAGGCGTTCTGACGGTGTACTCGCGGTAGTAGCCGCGTTTGTGCTGAGGCAGCAACCTTTCGCGGTTGCCAAAGACCGTGCCATCCTTGTCGTAAGGAAAGGGCCCGCCCTGGCGGATCAGCGCGTAGGTTTGGCGGCCCTGTTGCGGCAGCTGATCGATGCGGATGGTTTCCAGGCCGCCGGTGGACGGCTGGTTGCGCGCCATGCCGGTCGAGGGCACGAACGCACAGGCAACACCCAATATCAACGCAGCGACAACCTTGTGCGTCCCGCTGGACCAAGCCTTCAGCATCAATAGACACCTTTCAGAAACTACGGGTTAACCCGAAATTTCGAGGCATAAGTGTGACCGAAGACCCCGAAAAAAGCAAGCGTTTGCCCATTCTTTAGGCACGCCTACCGGTCACCGAGTGCGCCCGGTAGTTAGCGCTTGCTATCCATTTTCTGCGTGGCGTTGCGCATTGGCGTCTGCCACAGTGATGGCTGTCATGTTGACGATGCGGCGCACGGTGGCGCTGGCCGTCAGGATGTGCACCGGCTGTGCCGCGCCCAGCAGCACCGGGCCGATGGCGATGTTGCCGCCCGCCGCCGTCTTGAGCAGGTTGTAGGAGATGTTGGCGGCATCGATGTTGGGCATCACCAGCAGGTTGGCGTCACCCAGCAGCGTGCTGTGCGGCATGAGTGCAGCGCGCGCAGCACCACTCAAAGCCACGTCACCGTGCATTTCGCCGTCCACTTCCATCCAGGGGGCCTGCACGCGCAAAAGCTCCAGCGTCTCGCGCATCTTCACGGCGCTGGGCTGCGAACTGCTGCCGTAGTTGGAGTGCGACAGCAAGGCCACCTTGGGCTTGATGCCAAAGCGCAGCAGCTCTTCGGCGGCCATCATGGTGATCTCTGCCAGCTGCTCCGCTGTGGGGTCGTAGTTGACATGGGTATCCACCAGGAACACCTGACGATCCGGCAGCAGCAGCCCGTTCATGCAGGCGTAGATATGCGCCCCGGCGCGGCGGCCGATGACCTGGTCGATGTAGGTCAGGTGGTGCGCGGTGTGCCCCCAGGTACCGCAGATCAGGCCATCGACTTCGCCCTTGTGCAGCAGCATGCTGCCGATCAGGGTCAGGCGCCGCCGCAGCTCGATCTTGGCGATGGGCTCGGTGATGCCCTTGCGCGCAGTCATGCGGTGGTAGGTCTGCCAGAAGTCGCGGTAGCGGTGGTCCTGCTCGACGTTGACGACGTCGTAGTCGCGCCCTTCCTGCAGGCGCAGGCCGAACTTTTCGATGCGCTGCGCAATAACGTTCGGGCGGCCGATGAGCGTGGGACGTGCCACCCGCTCATCCACCACGATCTGCGCCGCACGCAGCACGCGTTCTTCTTCACCCTCGGCATAGGCCACCCGCTTCTTGGCTGCTCGCTTGGCCGCCAGGAAGATGGGTTTCATCAGCGTGCCCGAGGCATAGACAAAGCTCTGGAGCTGGTCGCGGTACGCATCCATGTCGGGCACGGGGCGCAGCGCCACGCCGCTGTCGGCCGCCGCCTGCGCCACGGCGGGCGCGATCTTCATCATCAGTCGGGGGTCGAAGGGTTTGGGAATCAGGTATTCGGGCCCGAAGGACAGCTTTTCTCCCACATAGGCCGCCGCCACCACCTCACTTTGCTCGGCCTGGGCCAGCTCGGAAATGGCGTGCACGGCGGCGATTTCCATCTCCAGCGTGATGGTCGTGGCGCCGCTGTCCAGTGCCCCCCGGAAGATGTAGGGGAAGCACAGGACGTTGTTGACCTGGTTCGGGTAGTCGGTGCGGCCCGTGGCGATGATGGCATCGTCGCGCACCGCCTTCACGTCTTCGGGCTGAATTTCGGGGTTGGGGTTGGCCAGGGCAAAAATCAGCGGGCGCGCCGCCATCTTGGCCACCATGTCCTTCTTGAGCACGCCTCCGGCAGACAGACCCAGAAACACGTCCGCGCCCTCGATCACCTCGCTGAGGGTGCGCGCACTGGTCTTTTGCACGAACTGCGCCTTGTCCTCGTCCATCAGCTCGGTGCGCCCTTCATAGACGACACCGGCCAAGTCGGTCACCCAGATGTTCTCGCGCGGGATGCCCAGCTTGACCAGCAGCCCCAGGCAGGCCAGGGCGGCGGCACCGGCCCCGGAGGTGACCAGCTTGATCTGTTTGGGATCCTTGCCCGCAACCTTGAGGCCGTTGAGAATGGCCGCCCCGACCACGATGGCCGTGCCATGCTGGTCGTCGTGGAAGACGGGAATCTTCATGCGCTCGCGCAGCTTGCGCTCAATGTAGAAGCAGTCGGGCGCCTTGATGTCTTCCAGGTTGATGCCACCAAAGGTGGGCTCCATGGCGGCAATGATCTCGACCAGCTTGTCCGGGTCCTTTTCGTTGATCTCGATGTCGAACACGTCGATGCCAGAGAACTTCTTGAACAGAACGCCCTTGCCTTCCATCACCGGCTTGCCTGCCAGGGGGCCTATGTCGCCCAGGCCCAGCACGGCGGTGCCGTTGGTCACCACGCCCACCAGGTTGCCCCGGCTGGTGTAACGGAAGGCGGCGTTGGGGTCTTTGACGATTTCTTCGCAGGGTGCGGCTACGCCGGGCGAATAGGCCAGTGCCAGGTCGTGCTGGTTGACCATCTGCTTGGTGGCCGCTATGGCCACTTTGCCGGGTTTGGGGAACTCGTGGTATTCGAGTGCGGCCTTGCGCAGCAGGGCGCGCTTGTCGGGATTGCTGGTGGGTTGGGCCGGTGCGTGGTCGGGCATGGATGTCTCCGGTGTGCGGTCCCGCGCCAGCCAACAAGGGGCGCGGACGGCCGACCTGGGTCAGGGGTGGGCCGATTGTAGGTTGCGTTCCGTAACCTGCGCGCAGAACAACCCGCCCGCAGGGACATCGCCATTGTGACGTAATTTCATGAAATGTGATTTCGCCTAATGAAATCACATGTTTTTTTGGCCTGCTGCGCGGCAGGAGTTCAACGGCTGCTCGGGAAGCTGAACACCGCACCCTCGCGCACGCCCGCCGAGGGCCAGCGCTGCGTGATGGTCTTGCGCTTGGTGTAAAAGCGCACCGCATCGGGCCCGTAGGCGTGCAGGTCGCCGAACAGGCTGCGCTTCCAGCCGCCGAACGAGTGGTAGGCCACGGGCACGGGCAGGGGCACGTTCACGCCCACCATGCCGACCTGAATGTGGTCGGTGAAGTAGCGCGCGGCTTCGCCGTCGCGCGTGAAGATGCAGGTGCCGTTGCCGTATTCGTGGTCGTTGATGAGCTGCATGGCCTCCTGCAGCGTCTTCACGCGCACCACGCCGAGCACGGGGCCGAAGATTTCTTCCTGGTAGATCTTCATGCCGGGTTTCACGTTGTCGAACAGACAGGCGCCCAAAAAGTAGCCTTCCTCATGCCCGGCCACCTTCACGCCACGGCCATCCACCACCAGCGTGGCACCCTCCTGCACACCGCTGTCCACATAGGCCTTCACCTTTTCAAAGTGCGGCTTGGTGACCAGCGGGCCCATGTCGTTGCTGTTGTCGGTGCCCGGGCCGACCTTAATCTTGGCGATCTCGACTTTCAGACCCGCCACCACGGCATCGCCCACCTCGTCGCCCACGGCCACCAGCAGCGGGATAGCCATGCAGCGCTCGCCGCACGATCCGTATGCCGCGCCCATGAGCGCGCTCACGGCGTTGGCCACATCGGCGTCGGGCATCAGCACTGCGTGGTTCTTGGCGCCGCCCAGGGCCTGCACGCGCTTAGCCTGGCGACAGCCTTCGGCATAGATGTATTCGGCGATGGGGGTGGAGCCCACAAAGCTCACGGCCTTGATGCGGGGGTCTTGCAGCAAGGTGTCCACGGCCAGCTTGTCGCCGTTGACCACGTTGAGCACGCCCGGTGGCAGGCCCGCCTCCAGCGCCAGCTGGGCGATGAACAAGGTGGAAGAAGGGTCGCGCTCCGAAGGCTTGAGCACAAAGGTGTTGCCACAGGCCACGGCCATGGGCCACATCCACAGCGGCACCATGGCCGGGAAGTTGAAGGGTGTGATGCCCGCCGTGACGCCCAGCGCCTGAAACTCGCTCCAGCTGTCGATGCCGGGGCCCACATTGCGGCTGTGCTCACCCTTGAGCAGCTCGGGCGCGTAGCTCGCGTATTCCACGTTCTCAATGCCGCGCTGCAGCTCACCGTGCGCGTCGGCCAGCACCTTGCCGTGTTCGGCGGTGATCAGGGCGGCGATTTGGTCGGCGTTTTCTTCGAGCAGCACTTTGAGCTTGCTCATCACGCGCGCGCGCTTCAAAGGCGGCGTGTTGCGCCAGGCGGGAAAGGCGGCCTCGGCGGAGGCGATGGCCGCCTCGACGGTGGCCTGGCTCGCCAGCGCCACGCTGGTGGTCGATTGGCCGGTGGCGGGGTTGAACACGGGCTGGGTGCGCTCCGCGTCGGCAAAGATCTGGCCGTCGATCAGGTGGCCGACGGTGGTGGTGACGTTCTTGTCGTGGTTCATGGTGATTTCAAGCAAAAAGTGCTTCCAGCGCTTATCTACCTTGCGCAAGTAGCTATCAAAACAGGAGCATCAAGCCGTTTCTTGCAAGGCGTCGCCCAGGGCGCTGACCAGGCGGTCGATCTCGGCCTCGGTGCTGATGAACGGCGGCGCGAGCTGGATGGTGTCGCCACCGTAGCGCACATAAAAGCCCTTGTCCCAGCACTTTATGGCGATCTCGTAGGGGCGCCTGGCGGGTTCGCCGGGCACGGCAGCGATGGTGATGCCTGCGGCCAGGCCGTAGTTGCGGATGTCGGCCACATGCTTGGCCCCTTTCAGGCCGTGCACGGCGTTCTCGAAATACGGCGCCAGCGCGCGCGCGCGCCCGGGCATGTCTTCCTTGTGCAGGATGTCGAGCACCGCGTTGCCCGCCGCGCAGGCCACGGGGTGGGCCGAGTAGGTGTAGCCGTGCGGGAACTCCAGCAGGTACTCGGGGCCGCCCTGCGCCATGAAGGTGTCGTAGATCTCTTTGCTGGCGATCACGCCGCCCAGGGGCTGCGCGCCGTTGGTCACCTGCTTGGCGAAGTTCAGGATGTCGGGCGTCACGCCAAAGGCCTCGGCCCCGGTCCAGGTGCCGCAGCGGCCAAAGCCGGTGATCACCTCGTCAAAAATCAGCAGGATGTTGTTCTGCGTGCAGATCTCGCGGATGCGTTCCAGGTAGCCCTTTGGCGGGATCACCACGCCCGCCGATCCCGAGAAGGGCTCGACGATCAGGGCGGCGATGTTGCTCGCGTCGTGCAGCGCAATCACGTCCAGCAGCTTGTCGGCCAGCTGGCGGCCACCGTCCTCGGCCATGCCCTTCTGAAAGGTGCCCGCAGGCGGCTGGGTGTGGGGAATGTGGTCGGCCTCGATGCCCTGGCCGAACAGCTTGCGGTTGCCCACGATGCCGCCCACCGAGATGCCGCCGTAGTTCACGCCGTGGTAGCCCTTCTCGCGGCCAATCAGGCGCGTCTTGGTGCCCTGGCCCTTGGCGCGCCAGTAGGCGCGCGCCATCTTGAGCGAGGTGTCGGCCGATTCGGAGCCGGAGCCTGTGAAGAACACATAGTCCAGCCCGGCAGGCGTCAGCTCCTTGAGCTTGTTCGCCAGCGCGAACGAGGCCGGGTGGCCGAACTGGAAGGCGGGCGAATAGTCCAGCGTGGCGGCCGCCTTGCCAATGGCCTCGGCCACTTCCTTGCGGCCATGGCCCAGGCCCGAGCACCACAGGCCCGAGAGGCCGTCAAATATCTTGCGCCCTTCGGCGTCGGTGTAATAGGCGCCCTCGCCGCTCACGATCATGCGCGGCCTGGCCTTGAAGTTGCGGTTGCCGGTGAAGGGCATCCAGTGGGCATCGAGCCAGGCGGCATCCTGCCGCACAGCAGGTGCGGTGGCGTCGATGGCGGCAAACGGCGGCGTGGTCATGGCGGTCTCCTGCGGTGATCCGGCATTGTTCCGCCAAGTGATATTCTCTTGAATAGTCAAATATCAATGTTTACTTGACGAAACATGCAAGTAAAAGCCCCCCATCCCCGTGAACGCGCCGTGCTGGGCCAGCTCAGCGACATGGATCTGCGCCTGCTGCAAGTCTTCAAGGCCGTGGTGGAGTGCGGCGGTATGTCGGCCGCCGAGCTGGAGCTGAACATCGGCACCAGCACCGTGAGCCGCCACATGAAAGACCTGGAAACCCGCCTGGGCCTGGTGTTGTGCCGCCGGGGCCGCGCAGGCTTTGCGCTTACTGCCGAGGGCCAGCGCGTGTACGACGAAACCCTGCGCCTGCTCAGCGCGGTGGAGGCGTTTCGCAGCAGCATCGACGACATCCACCGCCGCATGGGCGGGCGGCTGGAAGTGGCCGTGTTCGACAAAACCGCCAGCAACCCCGCAGCCCGCATCGGCGAAGCGATTTCGCACTTTGCCGCCCTGGCGCCCGATGTGAGCCTGCAGATGCACGTGGCCTCCATTCCGGCCATCGAGCGCGGGCTCATCGACGGGAGCTTTCACGTAGGCATTGTCCCGGCGCACCGCAGCTCGCAAAGCCTGGTGTACGGCGACCTGTTTGCCGAAACCATGCTGCTGTACTGCGGCGCAGGCCACCCCCTGTTTGGACAGGACCACCGCCAGCTCACCTGGCAGGCGCTGCGCCAGCACCCGTTTGCGGGCCTGGGCTACCACTCCCCCAACATGGAGCTGAGCCACAGCGCCCACTTGCCGCGCCGGGCCACGGGGTTCGACCAGGAGTCCATCGCCACGCTGATCCTCTCGGGCCGCTACCTGGGCTTTCTGCCCGACCACTACGCCGAAGCCTTCGAACGCCAAGGGCGCATGCAGGCCGTGCAACCCGCGCAGTTTTTCTACCGCTGCCAATTCGTCAGCGTGGTGCGCCGCTCCCCACCCCCGCCACGCGCGGCACAGGCGTTTGCGCAGTGCTTGCTGGATGCGCATTCGCAGGCCAGCAATCCGGCGGCCTGAGCTTGCCATCCGCCTTCCATCGGCTCACAATCCGTTGCATATTTGTTGAGCAGAGCACCGCCATGTCCAGCCTCGCTTCCATCGCATCCTCTGGCCTGCAGGCCGCCCAGTTGCGGCTGGACGCCTCTGCGCACAACGTGGCCAACATGAACACGCCCAATTTCCGGCGCAGCGTGGTCAGCCAGGCGGCGCGGCCAGACCAGGGCGGGGTGGACGCCAGCGTGCAGCGCGCCCCGAGCACCGGGGTGACGCTGGAGCAGGAGGTGGTGGACCAGATGTCCGCCACCTACGCCTTCAAGGCCAGCGTGCAGGTGCTGCGCGCGCAGGAGCGCACACTGGGCACCCTGCTCAACGAGAGGGCGTGAGCAGCGCTTCCTCGGTCGGCAGAGCGTCTGGCATCGCCTTGCGCCCGGCGCGCTCCCACGCTTTTTCGTGGAAGAAGAACGCTACAGCCTGCACCGTGGGTTCCAGCAGGCTGAGTGTGAGCGATGCCCACAGGTTGCCGGTGACGGCGTAGGCCACCAGGGCAGCCACACAGATGTGCACGATGTAGTAGCTACCGGTCTTCATCAGCATGGCCTTGTTCTGGCGTGCGGCGCGGCGGATACGGGTCATGGCGGCCTCCTGGGCTCTAGGGTTCTGCCAAAGCGGCATGAATAATGATAACGATTATCATCCGCAAAGCCAATGGAATCTGCCTATGGCGGCGATACCCGGCCAGGTGTGCAATCCGTCACGAAAGATCGTGCAAGCCCGCATTCCCTGTGCCGCGGGCGGTTGCTATGATGGCCAGTCCCTCTACCCTCTTTCTTTGCGAACGGGAGCACACATGGCCCTCATGGACTTCATCAAGAAACAGTTCATCGACATCCTCGAGTGGACCGAAGACGGCGACGGCACACTCGCCTGGCGCTACCCCATGGAGGGCATGGAAATCCAGAACGGCGGCACGCTGGTGGTGCGCGAGTCGCAGATGGCCGTTTTCGTCAACGAAGGCCAGGTGGCCGACGTGTTCGGCCCCGGCACCTACAAGCTGACCACGCAGACCCTGCCGGTGCTCACGTACTTGAAGAACTGGGACAAGCTGTTCCAGTCGCCCTTCAAGAGCGACGTGTACTTCTTCAGCACACGCCAGCAGATCGACCAGAAATGGGGCACGCCCCAGCCCATCACGATCCGCGACAAGGACTTTGGCGCCGTGCGCCTGCGCGCGTTCGGCAACTACGCCTACCGCGTGGCCGACCCCAAGCTGTTCCACACCGAAATCTCGGGCACGCGCGACAGCTACCCCGTGGGCGACCTGGAGGGCCAGTTGCGCGGCATGGTGCTGCAGAACATCAGCAACGCCATTGCGGGCAGCGGCCTGCCCTTCCTCGACCTGGCGGCCAACCAGGTGATGTTTGCCGACGCGCTGGCCAAGGAGCTGGCGCCGGTGTTTGCCAAGATCGGCCTTAAGCTCGAAGCGATGACGGTGCAGAACGTCTCGCTGCCCGAAGAGCTGCAAAAGATTCTCGACCAGAAGATCGGCATGGGCATGGTCGGCAACGACATGGCCAAGTTCATGCAGTACCAGACGGCGCAGGCCATCCCCAAGTTCGCCGAAGCCAGCGGCGGCGGCAGCGGCATTGCGGGCGACGCCATGGGCCTGGGTGCCGGTGTGGCGCTGGGCCAGGTGCTGGCGCAGAACCTGGCGCAAGGCCTGCAGGGCGGCGCAGCCCAGGCCGCACAGGCGGCTGCGGCAGCCCCGGCGGCTGCGGCAGCCCCGGCGGCTGCGGCAGCCGCCCTGGGCGTCAAGCCCGAGGAGGTGATGGCCACGCTGGAAAAGCTGGGCGAACTCAAGTCCAAGGGCATCCTCACGCAGGAAGAGTTCGACGCCAAGAAGGCCGAACTGCTCAAAAAGCTGGTGTAAGCAAACGCTATAAAAACAATAGCTGCTGGCGCAGGAGGGATGAGCGCCAGAGGCCAAAAACCTCATAAGACCGCAGCGCGCGGCGCCAGCAGCAGCCCCCAGCATGGCCACCAGCCCCACCCAACGCAGCTACCGGGCGCCCTGCCCAGGCTGCGGCGCGCCGGTTGAATTCCGCAGCGCGCAGTCCACCCACGCCGTGTGCGGCTACTGCCAGAGCACCGTGGTGCGCCAGGGCGAGGTGCTCTCGCGCATCGGCAAGATGGCCGAGCTGTTTGACGACCACAGCCCCTTGCAGCTCATGGCCAGCGGGCGTGTCACGCTCGACGGCAAGGAGCAGCCCTTCACACTGATCGGCCGCCTGCAGTTCAAGAACGAGGCAGGCACCTGGACCGAATGGATCGCCTTCCTCGAAGACGGCACCATGGCCAGCCTGGGCGAGGACAACGGCGCCTACGTCTTCACCCGCCCCATCGATCCCGGACGCGAGCTGCCCGAGGCCGCACGCTTTCGCGTGGGCAGCACCACCGCCATCAACGGCAAGCCCTACAGCGTGGCCTTCAGCGGCCAGGCGAGCCTGATCTCGGCCCAGGGCGAACTGCCCAAGCTGCCCCCGCTGGGCGAGCCCTTCGGCATGGTCGAGCTGCGCAGCAGCGACGGCGAGGTGCTCTCCATCGACTACAGCCGCCAGCCGCCGCAGGTGGAGCGCGGCCTCTCGGTGCTGCTCGAAGACCTCCAGCTGCAAGGCCTGAAGGACGAATCGGCCAAAGACGAGAAAGGCCGCCAGTTCAACTGCCCGCACTGCGGCGCACCCGTGCAGGTGCAGCTTGCCACCACCAAGAGCCTGACCTGCGGCTCCTGTGCCAGCATCATCAGCCTGGAGAGCGGCGTGGGCGGCGAACTGCGCTCCGCCGAGCAGGACGAGCCCGTGCAGCCCCTCATCGCGCTGGGCACCAAGGGGCAGTTGAAAGGCGTGCACTGGCAGGTGGTGGGCTTCCAGCACCGCATGGGTGTGGAGCCCGGCGACGACGAGCACTTTGGCTGGAACGAATACCTGCTCTACAACCAGAAACGCGGCTTCGCCTTTCTGGTGGACGCCGAGGACGGCTGGAGCTTTGTGCGCCCCACCACCGGCGCACCGCAACTGTCGGGCAACGGGCGCAGTGCCACCTACATGGGCACCAAGTACGACCTGAAATACAGCTACGAGGCCGAAACCACCTACGTGCTGGGCGAGTTCTACTGGCAGGTCACGCGCGGGCAGAAAACCAGCAACCGCGACTTCGCCAGCAGCAAGGGCCTGCTGTCCATGGAGCAGGGCGCCAACGAGGTCACCTGGTCCAGCGGCGACAAGCTCTCGGCAGACACCGTGGCCAAGGCCTTTGGGCTGGAGAACAAGAAAGACCTGCTCCAACGCGACGACGTGGGCCCCTTTGTCGCGGCCAAGGGCATGGGCTGCGGCACCATCATCCTGATCGCGGTGATCCTGCTCATCGTGCTGGTGCTGTTCAGCCGCTGCTCCAGTTGCGACCCTCGGGTGGAAAACTGCTCCTCCTCCAGCTACCGCAGTTCGGGTGGCTCGTGGGGCGGCAGCTCCAGCGGCGGCAGCCACAAGTAAATTTGCATACTCACGGAGGTCATCATGATGGGAATGGAATGGCTGCGGCCCGCCGCATTTTTTGGATCCATCCTCTACGCCCTGATCGGCGTACTGGTGTTCTGGATCAGCTTCATCGTCATCGACAAGCTCACGCCCTACGACCTGTGGCGCGAGATCGTGGAGAAGCAGAACAAATCGCTCGCCATGGTGGTGGCCGCCATGTGCCTGGGCATCAGCATCATTGTGGCGGCGGCGATTCATTGACGATGAAGGATGGGGGGACGTCGGGCCAAGCCCGACCTCCCGCGTGAACCTCACGGCGCACCGCGCCGCGCCCCCCTGCGCTGGCTGCGGCTGCGGCTGCACCCCGCACACGTCCAACGTCGTCACACTCGGCTTTTGGTAGTCACCTTCATACCCCCAAAACCATGAACGAGTTTTTTCAGTGGGTCATGCTCCACAACCGCCCCTGGGACACGCGCCCGCCCCTGAGCGACGCAGAGACCGAAGAACTGTTTGAGCTGATGGCCGACCCGTCGTTGGACGACGACGCCATGATCATCGACATGGCCGATGGCTACATGACGGCCTGCGCCATCGGCCCCTCTCCGGTGCCCGTGCACCTGTGGCTTGAACACCTCTTTGCCCAACCCACGCTGCCCCTGCCGCACGACCCTGCGCGCCAGCAGCGGCTGCTGCAACTGCTGATGCGGCGCTATGGCGACATTCAGACTGCCCTGTCGGTGCCGCCCGCCGACACCACAGCGGACACGCTATACACACCGCTGTCGTCCGAACTGGAAGAAGGCGACTGCATCACCCCGCACCAATTGAACGCCCAAGGCGATCGCATCGGAGACTGGGAACTCAAATACTGGGCCGAGGGGTTTCGCCGGGCCATAGCGGCCGACGATGAATGGGAGCCGCTGCTCATTGACCCCGAGGCTGCCCCATTGCTCTCCCCCGTGGTGCTGTACTCCACGGGCTACAACCCTGACAACCCCGACTTCCAACTGGAAGCCGAGAACCACACGCTGTTGCCCGCCCTCATCGGCTCCCTGTATGCCCTACGCGACTGGTGGCGCCAGTACCGCCAGACCCATGGAGCACACCAGGCGCACACCATCACGCCAACGCTGGTGCGCGAAACCCCCAAGGTGGGCCGCAACGACCCCTGCCCCTGCGGCAGTGGAAAAAAATTCAAAAAGTGCTGCGGCGCCTGACCCCCCGACCTGAGCCCCTTGTTCACCCCGCACCGCCCGACTGCCCCGCTCCATGCCCACGCTTGACTGGCTCAACCGCTCTGCCGCCTTCACCACCGCAGCCCAGGTGCCCTACCGGCTGCTGGACACCGTTTCCACCCATGGCGATGCCGCGCAGGCGCAGCAGAACCTGCTGATCCAGGGCGACAACCTGCAGGCCCTCAAGGCCCTGCTGCCGTTTTACCGGGGCCGGGTGAAGTGCATCTTCATCGACCCGCCGTACAACACGCAAAGCGCGTTCGAGCACTACGACGACAACCTGGAGCACAGCCAGTGGCTCAGCATGATGCTGCCGCGCCTGCAACTGCTGCGCGAGCTGCTGAGCGAGGACGGATCGATCTGGGTGACCATCGACGACAACGAGGGGCATTACCTCAAGGTGTTGATGGATGAAGTGTTTGGGCGGAGGAATTTCATTGCCACTATCGCTTGGGAAAAGGACAAGGGTGGGCGAGGGGACGCGGATATCTCTACGTCGCAGGACATGATCCTCGCCTACGCAATGCAGCGAAGACGATGGGCGGAAACACGGAACTTGATTGAACGCACGGATGTGCAAGCTGGCCGCTTTAGAAATCCTGATAACGACCCGCGCGGTCCGTGGCGACAAGGGGATGACGGCACAGCAAAGAGCGGCACCGAAAAGCAGCGATTTCCTATCGTTCTACCATCGGGAAGATCTGTCGTTCCAAAAGCCGGACGGTTTTGGGCCTTCTCGCAAGAAACATTTGAGCGGGCACGCGCGGAGGGGCGTGTGTATTTCGGAAAGAACGGCGATCGCTTGCCAGTCATCAAGCGCTATGCGGACGTTGTTAGGGAGGGCGTTGCACCTCGCACTTGGTGGACGGCAGAAGAAGCAGGAACCAATCAAAGTGCGAAAAGAGACCATCTCTCCAAGATGTTTCCGGGTTTGGAGCCATTTGCCACCCCAAAGCCTGAGCAGCTATTGCAGCGCATCCTCCATATCTCTTCCAACCCAGACGACCTCGTCCTCGACAGCTTCCTAGGCTCCGGCACCACCGCCGCTGTCGCCCAAAAAATGGGCCGCCGCTGGATCGGCATCGAAATGGGCGAGCACGCCGCCACGCACTGCCTGCCCCGGCTGGAGAAGGTGGTGGCGGGCGAGCCGGGCGGTATCAGCCAGGCGGTGGCTTGGCAGGGCGGCGGCGGCTTTCGCTTTGCGCGCCTGGGCGCGCCCGTCTTTGATGCGCAAGGCTGCATCCACCCCGAGGTGCGCTTTGCCACGCTGGCGGCCTTTGTCTGGCAGCAGGAGACGGGCACCGCCTTCGAGCCCGCCAACGGCCAGGCGGGCACGCCCTGGCTCGGCACGCACTCTGTTTTTGATAGCTGCTCACGCTTGCCTGATGCGCCTGAAGTGGCAATTTCACCTGAAATTGCGCCCCCCGAGCCGGTGCTGCGCAGCCGCACGGCCTACTACCTGCTGTTCAACGGCATCCTGGGCGACAAGCGCCCGGCCAGCGGCAATGTGCTCACGCGCGCGGTGCTCGATGCGCTGCTGCAACTGCATGCCGCCACGCCCCACCCCGATGCGCCGCTGGTGGTCTATGGCGAGGCCAACCGCCTCGGCCCCGAAACCCTGTCTCGCGCACGGGTGACGTTCAAGCACATTCCGTATGACGTGAAGGCGAGGTGAGGGATGAAGGACGTTACGGGCGACTTTCTGGATGAACTTCGACGCATGGCCACGGAGACGGAATGGCTGGAGTTCAAGCGTGCCGGACAAACGTTCAGCTTTGACCAAATGGCGCAGTACGTCTCTGCGCTGGCCAACGAAGCCAATCTGCACCGTCGCGAAGAGGGCTGGCTGGTCATGGGTATTGATGACAGGCTGGAGGCAGCCACCGGTATGCGCCCGGCGATCGGAACAGAGTTTGCACGCTCATTGCCTGAGCTCAACCGGATCAGAGAGTCGGTGGCTGCCCAAACGGCACCAGCCGTCGTTTTGCATCCCCCTTATGAACTGGAAGTGGCCCGACCAAACGGAGCGCCAGCGCGGGTGCTTCTGTGGCGTATTCCGGCTGCGCCCCGAGGGGTGCCGGTCTCTTGCAAGGGCCACTACTGGGGGCGCAATGGTGAGAAGCTGTGCGGGCTGCCCTTGCACAAGCTTGATACCTTGCGCGCGCAATCGGCGCTGCACGATTGGTCTGCAGCGGTGGTCACGCACGATTGGACACTGCTGTCGGCGCCCGCCGTTGCCAGGGCTCGGGAGCTGTACGCGCGTCGTTACGCCAGCAAGCCCGATATCGTCAAAGAGATGCTGGAGCAGACGGATGCGCAGTTTTTGCATTCGCTGCGGTTGGCCGTCCATGGTGGCCTGACGCGGGCTGCACTGGTGCTCCTCGGCCAGCCAACGGCTGCCAGCCAGCTGGGCGGGCCCACGCCACGCATCAGCTGGCAGTTGCTGGACCACCGGGGCGATCCTGTCACGCACCAGCATTTCGGGCTGCCGCTGCTGTCATCCATTGACGCCTTGATTGCCCGCATCCGCATCATTGAGATCAACATCTTGCCGCCGCGTGAGGTGGCGCCGCTGAACCTGCCCAATTACGACGATTGGGTGCTGCGCGAAGCCTTGCATAACTGCGTAGCGCACCAGGATTACACACAGGGCGGGCGCATTTTGGTGACGGAGGGGCCCGACACGCTGCGTTTCTTCAACTATGGAGAGTTTCTGCCCGGATCGCTGGACAAGGTTTTGCATGCGCAGCAGCCCGAACAGCGCTACCGCAATGCCTGCCTGGCCGATGCGATGGTGGAGCTGGACTTGATGGAGACCCTCAACCGTGGCGTGAAAGGAATGTTCCGCAAGCAAAAGGAGCGCTTCTTCCCGCTGCCCGATTACGACATCGTCGGACAACCTGCATCCGTTAGCGTCATGCTGTATGGCCGCGTCCTGGACAAGGGGTACGTCGACGCCTTGATGACGAACAGCGACCTCAGCCTTGAAGACGCCGTGCTGCTTGACCAGGTTCAAAAGGGGCGCCAGCCACCGGCGAGCCAATTGCGGCGTCTGCGTGCCAAGGGTTTGGTCGAGGGGCGCAGCCCCAGGCTGCGGATCTCCGCACAGGTGGCGGTTGCAATGGGGCAAGAGGTGGCTTACCTCAATCAAAAAGGCCCGTCCGTTGAGGACTGCAAAAAGGCGGTGTGCGATTTGCTCGCCTTGGCGCCCCAGCCTCGCACCAAGATCGATGACCGGTTAATGCCCAGCTTGATGCTGTGGATCCCCGGGGCGTCGGAGCGCAAAAAGTACATCAAGGAACTGCTAGCCGACATGGCGCGGCAGGGGACGATTCGCAATATTGGCAAACCGACCCGTGGGGCTGTTTGGGCGCTAGTTGCGCCAATGAGTCCCGGCGCTTAGCCAATTCTTTTCCAATGAAAAATTAAAAACCCTTATAAATCAATTGCTTGCATTGGCGCATTGGCTAAAGATCGCCAAAATTTGCGCCAATTCAATCCAATCCCCATGACCCCCATCACCCTCAAGACCTACCAGCAAGCCGCCCTGGACACCCTGGCCGGTTTCGCCCGTACGGCGCGCCTGCAAGGGGCTGCGCAGGCGTTTGCGTCGCTGGCGGGCCGCCCTTACCAGGCAGATGCTTTTGGCGAGGTGCCCTGCGTGTGTCTGCGCGTTCCCACGGGCGGCGGTAAGACCGTGCTGGCCGCGCACGCCGTGCCGATGCTGGCGCGCGCGTGGGCGGCCGTGGATGCACCCGTGGCGCTGTGGCTGGTGCCCAGCGATGCGATCCGCACGCAAACCCTCAAGGCGCTGCAAACGCCCGGCCACCCCTACCGCGCCGCGCTGGCCGACGCCTACGGCGAGGGCCTGCGCGTGTGCGCGCTCGAAGACGTGGCGCAGATCGCCGCGCCCGAGTGGGGCCGCAACGCCGTCGTGGTGGTGGCGACGATCCAGAGCTTTCGCGTCGAGGATGCGGGCCAGCGCAACGTGTACAGCTTTTCCGAGAGCTTCGAGCCCCATTTCAGGGGCGTGGACGGTCGCGCCCTGGCGTGCCTGCAGAATCTGCCCGACGCGCTGGTCGCGCCCGAGGATGTGGCGCGCGACACCACGGGCGTGCTGGCGGGCTTTGTGGGGCAGCCACGCTGGAGCCTGGCCAACTGGCTGGCGCTGCACCGGCCCCTGGTGATCGTGGACGAGGCGCACAACACCAAGACGGACAAGAGCTTCACGGCGCTGCAGCGGCTGAACCCCTCGCTCATCCTGGAGCTGACCGCCACACCGATTGCCGCCAAGACCAATGTGCTGTACCACGTGAGCGCGCAGGAACTGGCCGCCGAGGACATGATCAAGCTGCCCATCGTGCTGGCAGAGCACCCCGAAGGCTGGCCCGCCGCCGTGTTTGGCGCGGTGCAGACGCAACGCAAGCTGGAGGCAGAGGCGCTCAAGGACGAAGCCGATGGCCATGGCTATGTGCGTCCCATCGTGCTCTTTCAGGCGCAGAACGAGGGGGACGAAATGCCGCCTGAGAAGCTGCGCAACTATCTGGTGAATGAGCTGCAATTGCCCGCCAACCAGATCGTGGTGGCCACCGGCAAGGAGCGCGGCTTGGACGACATCCACCTCGCTGCGCGCGACTGCCCGGTGCGCTACGTCATCACCGTGCAGGCCCTGCGCGAGGGCTGGGACTGCCCTTTTGCCTACGTGCTGTGCAGCCTGCAAAAGCTCAGCAGCGCCACGGCGGTGGAGCAGTTGCTGGGCCGCGTACTGCGCATGCCCCATGCCCAGCGGCGCGGGCGCGAGGCGCTCAACCGTGCCTACGCCCATGTGTGCGCGGCCGAGTTCTCGCAGGCCGCGCATGCGCTGGCGGACCGGCTGATACAGCACATGGGCTTCGAGGCGCTGGATGTGGCCTCGATGATCGCACCGCCTTCGGCGCTGCCACTGTGGAGTGATTTGGAGCCAAATCAGCCTGCAGCGCCCGTCATTCAAGCGCCGATAGCTACTGTTTTTGAAGCACCCAGCGCCACGCCAGAGCTGTTGGCCTTGCCCGGCGTGCAAGTGCAGACCATGGCAGGAATGCCGCAGGTGGTGGTGGCGGGCCACATTGGCCAGGACACCGAAGCACTGCTGCTGGCCCAGGTGCGCGGCGCCAAAAAGCAAGAGCAGGTGCGTGAGCAGGTGGCGCAGCACAACGCACTGGTGGCGGCACAGGCGGCGCCCGCTTCGCGCGGCACGCCCTTCGCGCCACTGCCCCGGCTGGCCTACCGCACGGCAGCGCAGGCGCCGCTGTGGCCGCTGGAGCGCGAGGCGGTGCTGGAAGAGATGGAGCTGGATTTGCTGCAGCCCCAGGCCGTGCAGTTGCCGGGTTTTCACGCCGCCCAGGAGGCGGAGTTGTTTGAAATTGGTATGCAGAACGCCCGTGTGACGCTGCGCCATGCCGACAGCACCCAGATGGCCATGGACTGGATCAGCAGCAGCATCGACGCACCCACGCTGGTGGGCTGGCTGGACCAGTTGCTGTTCAAGGCCCCCGATCTGGCGGGACTGACACAAGGCGAGCGACGCGCCTACCTGGCGGCGGTGGTGAACCACCAGTTGCACACCTGCGGCGTGCCGCTGGTGGTGCTGGCACAGGCACGCTTTCGCCTGGCGCGCGACATCGAATCGCATGTAGCCCAGTTACGCCAAACGGCAGCACAGCGCACGTTCCGGCAAAAGGTGCTGGCCCAGGGCGATGGCAGCGCCTGGCTGGTAGAGCCCGACTGGGCACACCC
Source organism: Giesbergeria sp. (assembly GCA_023150295.1). Classification (GTDB taxonomy): domain Bacteria; phylum Pseudomonadota; class Gammaproteobacteria; order Burkholderiales; family Burkholderiaceae_C; genus Simplicispira. The sequence goes on from JAKLLE010000019.1 coordinate 47,896, forward strand.
CCATGTGTTCGAGCCGGGCCGGTATCCGGTGCCCGTGGCTTCGCGCTACAGCGGGCGCTACCAGTTTGGCAAGCACTACTTCCCGGTGCTGGCCGATCTGAAGGACGGTGGGCAGGAGTTCCAGTGCGCGCAACTCATAGACCGCCACCAGCGCGTGCGCCACTGGGTGCGCAACCTCGACACGGCGCCCTGCGGCTTTGGCCTGCCCACGTCGCGCGGGCGCTTTTACGCCGATTTTGTGGCCGAGCTGCTGGACGGGCGCGTGGCGCTGCTGGAGTTCAAAGGCGCGCATCTGATGAACGATCCCTACGAAATCGAGAAACGCCAGGTCGGAGAGCTGTGGGCGCGCACCAGCAGCAATCGCGCCGTGTTTGGCTGGCTGAGCTATGAGGGCTTGGCGCAGCAACTGGACACGGCACTGGCATGAGCACTCCTGGCAACGCCCCTGGCATCACAAGCCCGGCCGAACCCCTGCCCACCGCCCGCCCCATCGACGTCGCCCTGCTGGCCAGCGTGTTCGTGGTGGCAGCCTGCGGTCTGCTGTACGAGCTGGCGGCGGGGGCCCTGGCTTCGTATGTGCTGGGGGACTCGGTGCTGCAGTTCTCCACCATCATTGGCACCTACCTGTTTGCCATGGGCGTGGGCTCGTGGCTTTCGCGCTATTTCGAGCACCAGCTGCCCGCACATTTTTTGCGCATCGAGCTGCTCGTGGCGCTCATCGGCGGCATGCTCCCGGCCACGCTGTTTCTGGCCAATGCCTATGTGCCCGAGGCCTTCCGGCTGCTGCTGTACGGCATGGTGCTGCTGGTGGGCACGCTGGTGGGGCTGGAGATTCCGCTGGTCATGCGCATTCTCAAGCGCAATGTGGCGCTCAAGGACCTGGTGTCGCAGGTGCTCACCTTTGACTACCTGGGCGCACTGGCGGTGTCGCTGGCCTTTCCGCTGCTGCTGGTGCCGCAGCTGGGCCTGATCCGTACCGGCCTGCTGTTCGGGCTGATGAACGCTGCCGTGGCCGTTTGGGCGCTGTGGCTGTTTCGCGATGAGCTGCGCCGCCTGGGCGAGCACGCCGCAGCCTGCGCGCTGGTGCTGGGCCTGCTGGCGGCGGGCATGGTGGGGGCGGGCCGGATCACCAGCCTGGCCGAGGACAAGTTCTACCAGGATCGCATTGCGTTCTCGACCACCTCGCCCTACCAGCGCATTGTGGTGACGCAGGGGCGCACCGGCCACCGGCTGTACCTCAACGGCAACCTGCAGTTTGCCCAGCGCGACGAGTACCGCTACCACGAGGCGCTGGTGCACCCCGCCATGGCGGCACACGGCGGTCCGCGCAAGGTGGCTGTGCTGGGCGGGGGCGACGCCATGGCGGTGCGCGAAATCCTGAAGTACCCCTCGGTCGAATCGGTCACGCTGGTGGAGCTGGACCCTGCCATGACCACGCTGTTCCGCGACAACCCCCAGCTGGCACAGCTCAACGGCCATGTGCTGCGAGACCCGCGCGTCACGGTCGTCAACACGGACGCCTTTCAGTGGCTGCAGCAGGGCAGCGATACCTTCGATGTGATCGTGGTCGACTTTCCCGACCCCACCAACTTTTCGATTGGCAAGCTCTACACCAACAGCTTTTACGCCCTGCTGGATCAGCGCCTGGCCGCCAGCGGCTACGCCGTGGTGCAGACCACCTCCCCGCTGGTGGCGCGCGAGAGCTTCTGGACCGTGGCGCAGACCATCGAATCGGTGGGCCTGCGCACCACGCCCTACCACGCGCATGTGCCCAGCTTTGGCGAGTGGGGCTTCATCATCGCCAGCCGCAGGCCCTGGCGCCTGCCCGAGACGCTGCCCAGCGGCCTGCAGTTCCTGACCCCGGGCACGCTGGCGCTGCTGCTGGAGTTTCCGCAGGACATGGCGCGCGTGCCCACCGAGGTCAACCGCCTGTCGAACCAGGTGCTGGTGCATACCTTTGAGCGCGAGTGGGGAAAGCACTAGTGGTGAACACCCCCCTGTGGCGCTGCGCGCCTTCCCCCCTCTCTCGAATCGCTGCGCGATTCGGGAGGGGGGACGCTCCCGGCGCGGCGGGGCGGCCCTTGCGCGGGAGCCCTGGGCTGGGTCGCGCCGGTTTTGTGCAGCAGGGGCACTGCCACCGGCACTTGCGCTTGGGCTGCTAAAGCCATGCAGCGCCGCCAGTTCCTCACCGCTGCCACCTCGGCCGCCACGGCACTGCTGTCGGCAGGGTGTGAGCCTGCACCACGGGCGCTGCAGGGCGGTTTTGCGGGCATCGACCTGGAGCGTGGGCACCAGGTGCGCGATCTGCTGGCGCGCGGTGCGCTGCCTGCGCCGGGGCTGGTGCGGCGTGCGCAGGTGGTGATTGCGGGGGGCGGCGTGGCGGGGCTGGCGGCGGCGCGGGCGCTGCGCCTGGCGGGGGTTCATGATTTTGTGCTGCTGGAGCTGGAGGACCAGCCCGGCGGCAACAGCCGGGCCAGCGCCGTGAACGGCGTGCCCTGCCCCATGGGCGCGCACTACCTGCCCGTGCCCGGCAACGACGCCCGCGAGGTGCAAGACCTGCTGGAAGAACTGGGCCTGCGCCAGCGCGTGGCCGGGCGCTGGCAGTACGACGAACGCCACCTGTGCCACAGCCCGCAGGAGCGGCTGTTCTTTCAGGGCCAGTGGCAAGAAGGCCTGCTGCCCCAGCAGGACGTGGACGAGCGCACGCTGGCGCAATACCGGCGCTTTGCACGCCAGGTGCAGGCCCTGATGCAGTCGGTGCGCTTTGCCATGCCCATGCTCAAGACTTTTGAATCAAAAAGACCTCTGGCGCCCGTCCATCAAGCGCTGGATGCTATGACTTTTGAAGCTTGGCTGGGCACCCACGGCTACGACGACCCGCACCTGCGCTGGTACCTGGACTACTGCTGCCGCGACGACTACGGCGCGGGCACGGCGCGCGTGTCGGCCTGGGCGGGCATCCACTACTTTGCCAGCCGCCACGGCTTCCATGCCCCGGGCGAGCCGATGGACGAAGCGCGCGAAGCCGTGCTCACCTGGCCCGAGGGCAACGGCTGGCTCACCCAACGCCTGGCCGCACCGCTGCGCGCGGGTGGGCAGCTGCGCACCGGCTGCAGCGTGCTGCGCATTGCCCAGGGGCGCCACGGCGTGGAGGTGGATGCGCTGCACCACGCCAGCGGCACGGTGGAGCGCTGGCAGGCACCGCGTTGTGTCGTGGCGTTGCCGGTGTTTGTGGCGGCGCGCGTGGTGCAGCCCGCGCCCGCCTTCCTGCAGGCCGCCGCCCAGCGCCTGCACTGGGCGCCCTGGCTGGTGGCCAACATCCACCTCGACGCACCGCTGCAGGACCGCCCCGGCGCCGCGCCCGCGTGGGACAACGTGCTCTACCAGGACGCCAATCCCGGCGGCCTGGGCTATGTGGACGCCGGCCACCAGCGCCTGAACACCGGCGCCCTGATCGCTGCACCCACGGTGCTGAGCTACTACCAGGCGCTGGGCGACCAGCCCCAGGGCCGCGAACAACTGGCGAGCCAGCCCTGGATGCACTGGGCCCAGGCCGCACTGGACGCACTGGCGGTGCCCCATCCCGACCTGGCGCACCGCGCCTCGCGCGTCGACATCACCCGCTATGGCCACGCCATGGCCATCCCGGTTCCGGGACAGCTTGCTTTTTTGAGTCAAATTGGCCTCCAGCGCTTTACAGGCAAGCGCAAGCAGCTATCAAATGGTGAGCGAAATCGGTGGCTGCCCACGCCCGCCACGGCCCGGCTGGCGTTTGCGCACGCCGACTGGTCGGGCTACTCGGTGTTCGAGGAAGCCTTCACGCGCGGGCACGCGGCGGGACTGGCGGTGTTGACCTGAGCAACGCTGCATGGCGCGTCGAGCGCGGTGCTGACAGGCGCATAGCGCGCTCACCTCCAGGGTGATAGGAAAAGAAGGGCGATGCGTCAACTGTCATAAGAGCTTTCTAGTGCCAGCAAGCGGTCAGCAGCGGTTTCAAGCAACGCTAAACGATATTTTTTGGAGAAGCTACGGCTGCATAATCAATTCGATTGCTGGATAAAAAACAATGAATCGCACATTTGCCTGGCTGGTGTTGCTCCCGTTCTTTCTTCTCTGTTCCGGTCAGGCCAGTGCGACCGCGGTGGTTTCGCTTTCGCAAGAAGAACAGGCCTTGGTTCAAAGGCATGTACCGGTCAAGATCGGTGTTGTCTCAGGCAACGAACCCTACAGTTTTTACCGGGACGGAAAGATCAACGGCTTTTCGATTGACATCCTGCATGCGATCGAGGCGCGCACCGGGCTGCAGTTTGATATCCGGGTCGGCAACTGGACCGAGGTCTACAACTCCTTCAAAGACGGTCGGCTCGATGCCATCGACGCGATTTCCATGACCGAGCCGCGCAAGGCCTTCACGCTCTATACCAACCCCTACCATTTGCGGGAAACCGTCCTGTTCGAGAGTGCCGTCAACCCGCTGGCCGACTACCGCGGTTTTGATACCTTGAAAGGAAAGAAAAAGATCGGCGTCATCAAGGATATTTACTACAAGAGCTGGCTGCAGAATCGCAAGGACATCGAGATCATCGAGTATGGCAACTACGTCGACTTGATGAAATCGCTGGCATTTGGCTGGCTCGATGGCGTCGTGACCAGTGAACTGACAGGCGAATACCTGGCCCGTGAAAACAATCTGCCCAACCTGCGGGTGGCCGGGCCGCTCGGCATCGCCGGGCTGGAAAAGGAAGACTACCGGATCGGCGTGAACAAAAGCCAGGCGGTACTGCACAGCATCATCAGCAAGGGGCTGGATGCGATACCGCCGCAAGAGCGGGCGCAGATAGAAGCGCGCTGGCGTAAATATCGGGGCGGCAGCCCCAAGGCGACAAAAAAACTCAAGCTGACCCACGCAGAGGAAACATTCGTACGGCAACACCCCGTCTTCAAGGTCGGCCTGATGCCCGATTACGAACCCTTCAGCTTTGTATCCAAAGGCGAGGTCAAAGGTTTTTCGGTGGCGCTGCTGGACCGGATTGCGGACAGCACCGGCATGCGGTTTGAGCCGGTCGTCGATAACTGGGCAACGCTGCTCGACGCATTCCGCGACGGAAAAATCGATGTCATTGGCAATATTTCGTATACGGAAAAGCGCAAGGCCTACGCCCTTTTTTCGCGCGATTACTACCGTATCCCCAACGTCATCTTTGTGAGAAACGATTTTGGCGCTTATGCGGGATTGGCGTCGCTGCGTGGCAAGCGGGTCGGTACAACGCGTGATATTTTCTACAAGGAACCGCTGTCAGCCCTGCTTGGCGGAACCTTGATGGAATTCGATTCCCAGGAAGAGATGATGAAGGCGCTGTCGTTCGGCCGCGTCGACGCGGTGGCAACGGCGCTCAATACGGGCAATAACCATGTCAAAAAGCTGGGGCTGGTGAACGTCGAGATTGCCGGCGAGCTGACCTTGAAAGCATTTCGTTATACACAAGTCCCCTGCGCATGAAGCTCGCGTGAGAACCTGATGCCAGCGGCGAAGTCAAGAACTCGCTGCATGCCCAGCCAGATGGTCTTGACTCCCGGCTCGCCATCGCCCGTTCGCGCA
>JAKLLE010000115.1 GCA_023150295.1 Giesbergeria sp.
GCAAAGCGCCAGGGGGCTATTTTGCTTGCAAATCCAATTCCCAGGCCCGCCCAGGGTTGGGCGCAGGCATGGCCCGTGACAGTGGCCATCACGGCCCAAGCTGCCATGCCTTGGGTCAGGGCCGGTCGCAAGCGTCCTCCAGCCCCACCGTGTCCGCCAGCTTTTGCAGGCGCGAGCGGTTTTCCAGGCAGGCCTTGTGCTCGGCCTGGGCTGCCTTTTGCTGCGCCTGGCGCACGGCCTGGGCGCGCTCGGCCTGCAATTTGGCCACGCGCTCGCGCAGTTGCGGCATTACGGCCAGGGCAGCCTTTTCGCCCTCCACAATCGCGCTGGCGCGCTGGCTGAAGTCTGCCGCGCCCATGTCCAGCACCTGCGGGCGGATGATGATGTCGGCCCGTGCCAGCTCGGCCTGGCCCAGCTTCTGGCCCATGATGGCGATGGATTGGTTCAGCGCCCCCAGCAGGTGGCTGGGCGTCTGGCCGCGCGCCTTGTTGGAAATGTCCACCGCCACCACCACATCGGCACCCAACTGGCGCGCCGCGTCCACGGGCACCGGGCTGACGATACCGCCGTCCACAAAGTGGTATTTGCCGATGGTGACCGGCTGGAACACCCCCGGCACGCTGCTCGAAGCCCGCACCGCCTGCCCCGTGTTGCCGCGCGCAAACACCGTGCGCTCGCCGTCCTCCAACCGCGTGGCCACCGCGACGAAGGGCTTGGCGAGCTGCTCCAGCGGCTTGCGGCGCACCTGCTCGTTCACGTAGTCCTCCAGCTTCTGGCCCAGCACCAGCCCGCCGGACGACAACTGCAGGTCGCGGATCTTGGCCTCGTCCAGTGCCACGGCCTTTTCCTGCAGCTCGAACGCATTCATGCCGCTGGCATACATCGCCCCCACCACGCTGCCCGCGCTGGTGCCCGCCACCACGGCGGGCGCAAAGCCATTGGCCTCCAACATCTTGATGACGCCAATGTGCGCAAAACCCTTGGCCGCACCGCCGCCCAGGGCGACGCCGATCTTGATGGGGGTGGTCGTTGCGGTGGTGTCGGGCGCGGCCGGGGGCGCGCTGGGCGGGGTGCTGCCGCAGGCGGCCAGGGAGGCGGCAAGAAGGCACGCCAGCGAGCGCGGGAAGACGGTCAGGCGCAGACCGAAGGATCGTGCTGTCATGAGGGCGAGGAGTATAGCGACGCTGCAACTTTGCCTGATGGGTTCAATGTACCGGATGGCTCTAGCCCCCTCTCCCCTCGCGGGAGAGGGTTGGGGAGAGGGGGCACCAGCACAGCGCCTCCGATACCCCTCTCCCCCGCCCTCTCCCGCAAAGAGTGAGGGGGCAAATCCCCAGTGCCGCCGCTTATGCCGAGGCTGGTGCCCACATGGCTACACCACGCAAGAGGCGATGCAGGCATTTATGTATTCTTCGCAAAAAACATGTAATTATTTTGCATTAATGCTATATTCATTCCCAAGAAACACAGGAGTTCACCATGCAGCCCCACGTGACCCCGGCCCCGGATAAAGCGTTGGTGTTGGGCAAGGCAACCATCCGTGCCGCCCATGAAATGCGCCTTTCCAACGCCGCCCTGGCGCGCGTGATTGGCCTGAGCGAGCCCAGCATCAGCCGCATCGCGGGCGGCGCGCGCGGCATCGCCCCGGAATCCAAGGAAGGCCAACTGGCCCTGCTGGTGGTGCGCCTGTTCCGCTCGCTGGACCCCCTGGCCGGTTCCGACGCGCAAAAGCGCCACGACTGGCTGCGCAGCCACAACAAGGCGCTCAACGGCACGCCCGCCGCGCTCATCGAAACCCCCACGGGCCTGGTCAACGCCCTCGCCTACCTCGATGGCATGCGGGCCGCCGCGTGACGGCCGCCACGGCGTGGAACCCCGGCTGGGTGCAGGAGCACACACATCCCCTGGCCATGCACGCGTTTCGCATGGTCGAAACGCAGCACATCGCCGCCACCATGCGCCTGGTGGACTCCGCCGCCGAGCAGGATGTGCTGGAACAACTGCTGGACGCCAGCAAACCGCCTCTGCCCCCCGAAGCGCAGGGTACGCATTACCTGCTGGCCGCGCCCTTCCGCTACCTGCCGCCCACGGGCTCCCGGTTTCGCAGCCCGCACATGCCCGGCATCTGGTACGGCGCGGACGACCCCTACTGCGCCTGCGCCGAAATCGCCTACTGGCGCCAGCGCTTTCTGCTCGACAGCGCCGGCCTCACCACACAGCACCTTCACACCGACCACTCCCTGTACGAAGCCGCCGTGCAGGGCCGCGCCATCGACCTGCAATCGCCCCCCTGGTCCCAGGCCGAAGCGCAGTGGAAGCACCCCCGCGACTACACCGAAACCCAGAAGCTGGGCGCGCTGGTGCGCGAGGCGGGCAACGTGGCGTGGATTCGGTACGCCTCGGTCCGCGCGCCAGGGCATGCGTGCGCCGCCGTGTTCGACCCACGGAGCCTGACCATGCAAACCCCGGAGGGCCGGTACGAGCGCTGGCATTGCCACACAACGCGCGACCGGGTCACGTTGTCGAATGGGCGGGTGCGGTTTGATTTTTGATTTATCGCCCCGCGACAGCCTCGCAGGACGTTGTCCCAGACGCCTTTTATTGAAACACGCACACCCCCAATGACTGGCTTTTGGCCCGGTACATGGCGTTGTCTGCCTCGCGCAGGTAGTCGTCCACCGTCGCCAGCCGGGATGCGCTGCTGACCAATCCGATACTCGCGCCACTGATCACTGTGTGTTCGCCGATTACGTAAGGCGCTGCAAGGGCGGCGGCGATCTGCTGGGCGCGGTGGCTGGCTTCAGCGGGGTCAATGGACTCCAACAGCACATTGAACTCGTCGCCACTCATGCGGGCGACCAGATCCACCGCCCGCACGCAGGATTCGAGCCGCCGCGCCACCTGCTGCAACAGCCGGTCGCCCACATGGTGCCCGTAGGTGTCATTGACGGCCTTGAACCGGTTCAGATCCAGCAGCAGCACCGCGAACATCGTGGCGCCACCGTGTGCTGGCACACCATCGCCGCTCGCCGCCTCGTTCTGCTGCAGCGCAATCAGATGCGCGAGGCGATCGCGGAACAGCGGCCGGCCCGGCAAACTGGTCAGCGCATCGTAGGAACTGCCCCGCTCCGCCAGATCGCTGAGCGACCCTGCCATGCGTACCGCAATGCCTTCTTCAAACTCGGCCAGCCCGCGCCAATTGACCCACACCAGCCGCCCATCCCCGTGGAACGCGCGAAAATCCACCGAAAAGTTCGGGCTGTCCCCCGCCAGGTGCCTGCGGTAGGCCGCCTGCACGCGAGCGCGATCCTCGGGGTCGATGAGCTGCTCCAGAAAGCGCCAGCCACCATCGTGCACATGATCGCCGTGACCTAGCCCGACGATCTGGTGAAAGCGCCCGGACACATGCAGGGCGTCCGTGCGCAAATCCCAGTACCAGATGCCGTCGTTGGACCCGCGGGTCGCCAGCGAATAGCGGTTTTCGGAGCGCACCAACTCCAGTTCGGTGTTCTTCTGCTGGGTCACGTCGATCATCAGGCCGATCATGCGGTTCGGCCGCCCCGGCTCGACCACTGCGCGGCACAGGTCACGCACCCACACCACCTTGCCGGATTTGGCAATCAGCCGGTAACTCATCTCGTAGGCATAGCTGTGCGTGGCGTTGTAGGCGGCATCGTCGATCAGCAGGGCCTGCGCCAGATCATCGGGATGCACATGCGAGCGCCAAAAGCCCGGGTCAGCCCGCCACTCCTCCACGGAGTAGCCGAACAAGCGCTCGACCTGCGGGCTCAGGAAGGTATTGCCCACGCCGATTTCAGCCTCCCACACCACGCCATCAATGGTTTCCAGCAGGCGCAGAAAGCGCTGGCGTATCTCCACCAGCACCTGCTCGGTGACCTCGGTGATCTCGATCAGGACACCCTGGCGGCTGACCACCCGCTCCGCCGCATCCGTCTCCGGGTGGAGCTGCAAACGTACCCAGCGATAGTCCGCGTCGGCAAACCGCAACCGGAACACCGGCATGCCCGAGCGCATGGTGCCGATGTCGTCGGGATGCACGAACTCCAGCAGAGACCTGCCGAGCGCCGCCGCCACCGAATGGCCGGTGAGCTTGTGCCACGCCGGATTCAGATAAGTGATCTGCCACAGCGCATCGGTTTGCACTACCGCCTCGGGCAGCAGTTGCAGCAGGTTTGCGGACGGCGTGGGAGTGGTGGGCATGCAGGGCTGTCGCGAAAGAGGGGGCGTGTACATCCAACGGATAGAAAAATCAACCGCGTTGGATCAAGTATGGCACGGGTTTCTGGCACCGGAGCCCCCTTGGTTTCGGTGGTTTGGGGCTGCGAAAGTGTGCAAGCCAGCGGCGCCCTCCCCCGCCGCCACCCTCCCCCCCCCCCACCGTTGCTACGCGCCCCATCAACGGCGCGGCATTCTTGATGAAGGCGGTGTGCGCTTGATCGCAGTCTGGTATCGGCCAATTGCTGTCTTGCGAATTCATGCAGCATTTGACTGCTTCAGGCTGACTGCAGTCAGTCAACTCAAAAATGTCACTGACTGCTGCTACCCAAAGCAGTCATTGGACAGAATCTTCCTTGCAGGTCCGCTCTACACCTGAAGCGTGCACTGAAGACTGACGCAGGGCGAGTGACCGCTTTTGCATGCGTTGAAGTAGCGCTATCGCCCCCTTGCTGCCATGCGACACTCAATGAGCAGCGACTGCTTGTGGCCAGATTGAACCCTCCTCAAAACCGGGGCGGTTCAGACTGGCGTCGAGGCACCTGCAATGTCCAAGAGGGAAACAAAAATGAGCAAAGCAGGCATCCAATCAAACCGCGGAGACGGCTACCAAACTCTTGTTGCCCTTGAGTGGGCTTTGACAGTTTTATCAGACCCAGAGTACCAATGGATCGAGGTTGATTCAGTCACATGGCTGGTAGACGATGTAGTGATCGGAAAAGCAGACGGCAGCAAAGTTTGCTGCCAATGCAAAAAGAATCAAACAGCGTTCAAGGCTTGGTCCATTGCTGACTTGAGCGATGAATTGCATAAAGCGAAGAGTCTGCTTGCCAACGATGGCATGGCATCAGTTCGCTTTTATTCACGCAACAACTTTGGGGAGTTGGAAGCGCTGCGGGAATTCAGTACCAGTTATGCCGATGAATCCGCCTATCAAGCCAATCTCGGCAAAGTGCATCAGAAGACGGATGCACAGCTAGAAAAACTAATTGACCAGCAGGCCCCAAAACTTTCGACTTATACATTTTTGAGTCGAACAAATTTTGAGGTTAGCCCGGACTTGGACCGTATGCAGATACTGCTGCACGAACGTCTACGCCGTTTGGTAAGCAACCCGTTAGCCGCTTATGACGCTCTGTGGAGGCGTCTAGATTGCCTTGGAATGCGAGTTAACGGCAATGGTCACAACTCTGCTTCACAGCACCGACTCACCAAAGCCGATCTCACAGACCTTCTGAATCAAGCTGGGTCAATGTTGACCCCATCCGTAGATGTAGTGGAAGTTCGCGCTTCATTCCAAAGCACCTCTGCCATTGGGCGCACATGGCGCAGAGACATTGGTAACGAGCGTATTCCAAGCCCGCTGGTCCAAACAATCCTCGCGGCGATTGATGCCAAGCATCGTTCCATATTGCTGACCGGATTGCCTGGCTCAGGCAAAATCTGCGTGATGCTTGCCTTGCAAGATGAGTTGGAACGGCTCGCCCAAACTCGCTCAGACTTGCTGCCGTTGTTCATTCAATCACGCGAGTTCGCAGACTTTGCCACTGCACAAGACCGCCAAGCCCAAGGGCATTTCGTTATACACAAGTCCGTCGCGGCCATGAAGTAAGCTACTGATTTCATAGCGACAAACGCAATGAGCTGGGCTGCCACGGAATTTGAGAGCATAGATCTGGGAGACCCCAGGCGCAATCGGCGCGCGATCCGC
>JAKLLE010000020.1 GCA_023150295.1 Giesbergeria sp.
GGGTAGTATTCATGGGCGGGCACCAAGTTCAGACTTCGATACCCTGATCTTCCAGCCTTTTGGGCGGTGCCCGCAACTTTTTTTGCGCCTCACGCAGAGGCAAATTCGGCTGGGTTGAGGAATTCTGCAAGTCCCTCTAAATTCAGACGGTTGGATTGGCGATGCCACTGCTCACATGCCCGGCGGGCACATGCTGCGCGGCCGAGCGCACGTGGCCGGTCTGGTCGTCAAAGAAGAAATCGGGCTCGAATTCGCGCAGGAACTCGCCCTTGGGCAGCCCGCCCAGGAACATGGCTTCATCCACCGCGATGTTCCAGCTCATCAAGGTCTGGATGGCGCGCTCGTGCGCTGGGGCGCTGCGTGCCGTGACCAGTGCAGTGCGGATGCGCATGTCCCCCGCGCCGCTGCGTTGCAGGCGGTGCAGGGCTGATAAAAAAGGCTTGAATGGGCCCGGCGGCAGTGGCAGGTGGGCTTTTTCCTGTTCGTGCGCCTGAAAGGCATCCAGCCCGGCGGACTGGAACACGCGCTCTGCCTCGTCGGAAAACAACACCGCATCGCCGTCGAAGGCTATGCGCACCTCGTGCGGGTGCGCAGCGCTGGCCTGGGCCGACTGCGTGGCCACCTGGGCGGCCGGGTAGCCCATGACCAGAGCCTGGGCCACATCGGCCCCGTTGGCCGACAGGAACAGGTGCGCGCCCAACGGGCGCAGGTAGCGAAAGGGCGCTGCCCCCTGCGTGAACACACCGCGCTGCACGCTGGCCAGGCCGTGCGCACGGGCCGAGCGGAACACGCGCATGCCGCTGGTGGGGTCGTTGCGCGACAGCACCACCACCTCCACCCGCTGCTGGTCTGGCGTGTTGAACGCCAGCAGCTTGCGCACCAGCGAAAAGGCCACGCCCGGTGCTGCAGGCGCGTCCAGCCGCTCCAGTTGCAGCTGCATGTAGGCCTGGGCGTCGCCCTGGTCGAACAGGCGGTTCTCCGCTTCGAAGTCGAACAGGGCCCGCGAGGAAATCGCCACCACCAGCTTGTCGTCCAGCGTTTGCGCCATGGGCGGCCTACTTCATGAATTGGTTGAGTTCGATGATGGGCTGCAGCACCGCCAGCACGATCAGCAGCACCACCAGGCCCATGGTCACAATCAGCAGCGGCTCCAACAGGGTGGCCAATTGCATGGAGCGGCGCTGTACCTCGGCGGAAAACTGGTTGGCGGCACGTTGCAGCATCAGGGGCAACTGGCCCGTCTGTTCGCCCAGGCGGGCAAACATGGGCAGCAGGCTGGGGAAGCGTTTCTTTTGCGCCAGGGCCGAGGCCAGGGGTGCGCCTTCGCGCACCATCACCAGGGCGTCGAGTGCGTCCGCGCGCAGTGCGCGGTTGTTCAGCGTTTCGGCGGCGGCCTGCAAGGCCTTGAGGATGGGTACCCCCGCACCTGCCAGCATGGCCAGCGTGCCTGCAAAACGTGCCGCGTTGTAGCCCCGCGCCAGGCGGCCCAGCAGCGGCAGGCGCAGCACGGCGGCATCGAACCGGGTGCGCACGCTCTGCGCACGCAAGGCCCAGCGCCCGCCCAGCAGGCCCAGCGCCAGCAGCGCGCCCATCCACAGCCCATGGTTTCGCACAAAGGCACTGATGGCCAGCATGGCCACCGTCAGCATGGGAAGCTGGCGCTTGGTGCCCGCAAACACGCCCGCCACCTGCGGCACTACGTAGGTGACCAGGAACAGCACGATGACGATGGCCACCACCGTAACGATGGCGGGGTACAGCGCCGCGCCCAGCAACTTGGCCTGCAGTGCCTGGCGTTCCTCCAGGTCGTCGGCCAGACGCTCCAGCACCTGGGCCAGGTGGCCGCTGTGCTCGCCCGCGCTGATGACGGCGCAATAGATGTCGGAGAACTCGCGCGGGTGCTGTTGCAGCGCGCGTGCAAAGGTGGAGCCTGCGTTCACCTCGGCGCGCAGCCCCGCCACCAGGTTGCGCTGGGCTTCGTGCTCGGCTTCGTCGGCCAGGGCGGTCAGCGCGCGTTCCAGCGGCAGGCCCGAGGACACCAGCCCTGCGAGCTGGCGCGTCCAGATGGCCAGGGCTGTGGCGTTGAACACGGGGCGTGTGAACCAACTGCTGCGGGCCGGGCCACTGGCACTGCCCTCGCCCACGGCCTGTACTGCCAGCGGCACCAGCGCCTGGGCACGCAACTGGCTGCGCGCGGCCTTGGCGGTGTCCGCTTCGAGCACACCCTTGCGGGTCTGGCCCTGGTCGTCCAGGGCTTCAAAGGAAAAAGCAGGCATGGGGTGGTTGGCCGCAGACAGCCAGTGGAAAACGGCGATGGTAGCCGCTGATTGTGCCTGCGCGAGGCGGGCGTGTGGCATGCATGCCCCAAGGGCAGCGCGCTGACGTGTCGTAGGCATGCCCACAGGGCCGGGGATAGCGGAGTTGCTTTCCTCGAAAGGCGGGACAACCCCAGTCCATTCCAAATGAGGTTTGAGTCTGGTGCAACCTGAGATCGGCGACGCGAAGCGAGTCGATCAGCTCTAAGCCACGATGAAATCACCTCGAAAGTTTGCTACAAAAATAATAGCAAAACCGGTATGATGCCGGTTTTGCTCTAGGCATCAGGCGCCGGGACTCAGGCGCGTTCGCGTGTGGCTGCCTCGCCCCGCAGCGTGTAGGTTTTGGCCTCGGTGATGGTCACGTCCACCATTTGCCCCACCAGGCGCTGGCCCCCGGCGAAGTTGACCACGCGGTTGCATTCGGTGCGGCCCATCAACTCGCTGCCATCGCGCTTGGAGGCGCCCTCGACCAGGATGCGCTGCACCTTGCCCACCAGGCTTTCGCTGATCGACTTGATGTTGCCGTTGATGACGGCCTGCAACTCCTGCAGGCGGCGCAGCTTGACTTCGTGCGGCGTGTCGTCGTGCAGGTTGGCGGCGGGCGTGCCGGGGCGCGGGCTGAAGATGAAGCTGAACGAGTTGTCGAAATGGATGTCGTCGATCAGCTTCATCATCTTGGCAAAGTCTTCTTCCGTCTCGCCGGGGAAGCCGACGATGAAGTCGCTGCTCATGGCCAGGTCGGGGCGGATGGCGCGGAGCTTGCGCACCGTGCTCTTGTATTCCATGGCGGTGTAGCCGCGCTTCATGGCCATGAGGATGCGGTCGCTGCCGTGCTGCACCGGCAGGTGCAGGTGGTTGGCCAATTTTGGGATGCGCGCGTAGGCGTCGATCAGGCGTGGCGTGAACTCGTTGGGGTGGCTGGTGGTGAAGCGCAGGCGCTCGATGCCGGGGATGTCAGCCACGTATTCAAGCAGCAGCGCCAGGTCGGCCACCTCGCTGGTGCCGCCCATGGGGCCGCGGTAGGCGTTCACGTTCTGGCCCAGCAGGGTGATTTCCTTCACGCCCTGGTCGGCCAGGCCCGCCACTTCCACCAGCACGTCGTCGAACGGGCGGCTCATCTCTTCGCCGCGCGTGTAGGGCACCACGCAGTAGCTGCAGTATTTGCTGCAACCTTCCATGATGGAAACGAAAGCGCTGGCGCCTTCGACGCGCGCCGGGGGCAGGTGGTCGAACTTTTCGATCTCGGGGAAGCTGATGTCCACCTGGGGGCGATCCTGCTGCACGCGGGCGCTGAGCAGTTCGGGCAGGCGGTGCAGGGTCTGCGGGCCGAAGACGATGTCCACGTAGGGCGCGCGCTTGATGATCTCCTCGCCCTCCTGGCTGGCGACGCAGCCGCCCACGCCGATCTTCACGCCGCGCTCCTTGAGGTGCTTGACGCGGCCCAGGTCGGAAAACACTTTTTCTTGCGCTTTTTCTCGCACCGAGCAGGTGTTGAACAGGATCAGGTCGGCCTCTTCAGGGTCCTGCGTGGTTTCGTAGCCCTCGGCTGCGTGCATCACGTCCACCATCTTGTCCGAGTCGTACTCGTTCATCTGGCAGCCGAAGGTCTTGATGTAGATTTTTTTAGCCATGGCGGATCTCGCAGGGGCTGGAGCAATGGCGCGGCGGGCGGTGAATTGGTGCACCGCCTGCAGCACGGGGGAAAGGGGTCACTGGCTGGCGCCGCCAGAGGTGTAGTTGACGGTGTTGGCCACACCACCCGCACGGGCTTGCGCGGCCTCGGCCTTGCTCAGAATCCAGGCGGTCAGCAGCATGCCGGTGCTGTTTTCAATGAGGTAGTTGGCCGTGAACTCCTGCCCCACCACGGTGTGCAGCATCACCAAGCCGTTTTCAGGGTTGAGCAGGCGCATGCCGGGTGCCATGCGGATGGGGTTGCCATTGATGGTCGCCGTGGTG
This sequence comes from Giesbergeria sp., assembly GCA_023150295.1. Taxonomy (GTDB): domain Bacteria; phylum Pseudomonadota; class Gammaproteobacteria; order Burkholderiales; family Burkholderiaceae_C; genus Simplicispira. The sequence goes on from JAKLLE010000020.1 coordinate 4,275, forward strand.
GCCGAGGTGACCACCAGGGTGCCGCGCAGGGCCGCTTCCGGGAAGTTGCGGTGTCCGGTCAGTGCGGTGGGCTGGGTGTTCTGTGCCGTGGCGGGGGCTGCCGCCATCCAGGCGCTGGCGCCCAGGGCCAGGGTGGTTGCCAGGTGGCGCAGCAAAGGAGTACAGCGGGGCATGGTGTCTATCCAGGGGCTGAAAAGTGCGATTCTACGGCGCAAGAAAAAAGCCACCAGCTCTTGCGAGCCAGTGGCTTGGAGTTTGGTGGTGGTACCGGGACTTGAACCTGGGACATCAGCATTATGAATGCTGCGCTCTAACCAACTGAGCTATACCACCGAAGACCAAAATTATAGAACAAAAAAATTGGCGGTGAATCAAGCCGCCGCGAAATTTTTTAGATGTGCTGGAACTGTGCCTTGCGCTTGTTCACGAAGGCGTCCATGCCTTCCTTCTGATCCTGGGTGGCGAACAGGGCGTGGAACAGGCGGCGCTCGAACATTAGCCCGTCGGACAGCGTGCTTTCGTAGGCGCGGTTCACGGCCTCCTTGGCGGCCATCACGGCGATCTGCGAGAAGTCGCTGATGACCAGGGCCGCGCCCAGGGCCTCGTCCATGAGCTTGTCATAAGACACCACGCGGCTGACCAGCCCGGCGCGTTCGGCCTCCTGGGCGTCCATCATGCGCGCGGTCAGGCACATGTCCATGGCCTTGGACTTGCCCACGGCGCGTGGCAGGCGCTGCGTGCCGCCAGCGCCGGGAATCACGCCCAGCTTGATCTCCGGCTGGCCGAATTTGGCATTGTCGGCGGCGATGATGAAGTCGCACATCATCGCCAGTTCGCAGCCGCCACCCAGGGCGAAGCCGCTGACGGCGGCAATCACGGGCTTGCGGATGGAGCGAATGGTTTCCCAGTTGCGTGTGATGAAGTCGCCCTTGTAGGCGTCGGCAAAGCTGAATTTGGCCATGGCGGTGATGTCGGCACCGGCGGCAAAGGCTTTTTCGCTGCCGGTCACGATGATGCAGCCGATCTTTTCGTCCGCATCAAAGGCCTTGAGCGCCTGGCCCAGCTCGTCCATGAGCTGGTCGTTGAGCGCGTTGAGCTGCTTGGGGCGGTTGAGCTGGATGATGCCGACCTTGTCGGCTTCGGTGCGGACTTCGATGCATTCGTACGTCATGGGGGTCTCCGTTCAGGTTCCTGGACAAGCCTTGGGACTATACCCAAGCACCGCGCCCAAATGCCCTCTGGGGGCTGTGCATTCCTGCGCTGCAGGTCTGCGCAATTGCAGACCCGCGGTGTGTCAGTGGCCGTCCAGCCAGCGCGCGGCACGCGCTGCGTCGGTGATGGCCAGCGTCACCGTGTCGGGCTGTTCGGGCGCGCTGGCCTTGCGCTTGTTGCCGGTGGGGCGCTGCAGGGCCAGCGGCAGGCGCAGCAGGCGGCGGTCTCGTGACACCAGGGCCGTCACCTGGGTGGCTTTGCCTGCGTACAAGGCCAAGTCGTCCAGCTGGGTGATGCGCCAGCCCTGGCCTTGCACCTCAATGCCCAGCCATTCGTCGCCCGGCGCCATGCCCGCCTGCTCGGCCAGGCCGCCGCGCAGCACGGTCTTGACCAGCACGGCGCTGCCCTCCGTCACGCGCAGGCCCAGGCGCTGGGCCGGTTGCGGGATATCGCTTTGCAGGGCCATGCCGTGGGCCTGCAGCAGCTCGGCCAGCGGCAGCTCGGCGGTGGAATGCACCCAGGCGTCCAGCTCGGCGTCGAAGCTGCGCCCGCCCAGGGCCTGCAGTACCTCGCGCAGCAGGGCTTCGTCCATGGGGCCGCCCGCGCTGCGCTGCCACAGCATGCGCAGCACGTCGTCCAGGGTGGTGCGGCCTTCGCGGCGCAGGCACAGGTCCAGGCACAGGGCCACCAGCGCGCCTTTGGTGTAGTAGCTCACCGTGCTGTTGGGCGTGTGGGCGTCGGGCCGGTAATAGCGAATCCAGGCGTCAAAACTGGCCTGCGCCACGGTTTGCGCTGCGCGCCCTGGTGTCTGCAGCACCTGCTGCACGGTCTTGGTCAGCAGCTTGAGGTAGCTGGCGTGGTCGATCAGCCCGGCGCGGCGCAGCAGCAGGTCGTCGTAGTAGCTGGTGAAGCCTTCAAAGAACCACAGCATCTGCGTGTAGTTCTCTTGCGTGTAGTCGTACTGCGTGAATTCGGCCGGGCGCAGGCGCTTGACGTTCCAGGCGTGGAAGTATTCGTGGCTCACCAGGCCCAGCAGCGTGGTGTAGCCCTCGGTCAGCTTGGCTTCGCCCTGGCGCGGCAGGTCGCGCCGACCGCAGATGAGTGCGGTGCTGTTGCGGTGCTCCAGGCCGCCAAAGCCTTCGTTCACCACGTTGAGCAGGAACAGGTAGTTGTTGAAGGGCGCGGCGCCCTCGCCGTGCCAGAAGCGGATGCTGGTTTCGCAGATGCGGCGCATGTCCTGCACCAGCCGCTGGCCGTCAAACGAGGCGGGCGCCCCCGCCACGACGATGCGGTGCGGCACGCCGCAGGCCGTGAAGCGCGCGCTCCAGAAGGGCCCCATTTCCACCGGGCAGTCCACCAGGTGGTCGTAGTCCTGGGCGCCGTAGCGGCCAAAGCCACGGGCGTTGATTTTTTGAGGAAAAAGGGCTGTAGCGCAATGCCAATCAGCGCTATCAGCTATCAATTCAGGAGCGTCAATGTCAATGCTGCACGGCTGTGCGCTCTGGCCTTCGACCCGCAGGCACAGGCTGGTGCCGTTGAAAAAGGCGCGCGTGCTGTCCAGCCAGGCGGTGCGCACCGAATCGTCGTGGGCAAGCACGGCGTAGCGCAGTTCCAGCGGTTTGCCCGGCTGGCAGTCCACGCGCCAGCGGTGCTTGTCGATCTGCGTGATCGCACAGGCCTTGCGGCCCTGGCGCGCCTGCAGCCCTTGCAGGTGGCGCGCAAACTCGCGTACCAGGTAGCTGCCCGGAATCCAGACCGGTAGCACCAGCTCTTGCGCTGCCACAGGCTGGGCCACGGTCAACGTGACCTGGAACAGGTGGTTGCGCGGATCCGGCGCCTCGATGCGGTAGTGCACCCCGGCCGGGGCGGTGGTGGACTGGGCGCGTGCCATTTACTGCGCGGCCTCGGCCAGGCGCTTTTCCACGTCCTTGGCGCCGATGGCACCGGGCACGCGCGCGCCGTCGGCGAAGATCAGCGTGGGCGTGCCCGTGATCTTGTGCTTGCGCCCGAAGGCCAGGTTGCGCTGGAGTGCGCCGGTGTCGCAGGTGGCGGCGGCTGGGGCCTTGTCACGCACCATGTAGTCCTGCCAGGCGGCCACGCGGTCGGAGGCGCACCAGATGTTGCGCGACTTTTCGGCCGAGTCGGGGCTCAGGATGGGGTAGAGGAACAGGTAGATGGTGATGTTGTCCACGTTCTGCAGATCGCGTTCAAAGCGCTTGCAGTAGCCGCAGTTGGGGTCTTCGAACACGGCCAGCTTGCGCTTGCCGTCACCGCGCACGATGGTGAAGGCATCGTTCAGGGGCAGTGCCGAGAAATCCACGGCCGTGAGCTTGTTGATGCGGTCTTCGGTCAGGTTGCGCTTGGCACGGGTGTCGAACAGCTCGCCCTGGATCAGGTAGTTGCCCTTGGCATCGGTATAGAACAGGTCGGTGCCTACGCGCACTTCGTACAGCCCGGGCATGGCGGTGGGCTGGACCTCGTCGATGGATTTGAGCTGTGGCAGGCGCTCGCCCAGGGATTTGCGGATCGTGGCTTCCTGCGCGGCAGCGGGCAGGCCCAGGGTCAGGGCGGCGGCGGCCAGCAGGGGAAACAGTGCGTGCATGGAACAGGTCTTTCCGTGAGAAGTAGGAGGGATGCCCAGGGCGGCATGGGCATTGGAGTGTTTTGGCGTCAGCGCGTTCCCATGGCCTGGCGGGCCATCCATTCCTTGAGCGGGCCGCTGCGGTCAAAGCCCAGCATGCCCCAGTTGCGCAGCAGTTGCCACGGTGGCTGGGGCAGGGAGAACAGGCGCTGCAAGCCGTCGGTGGTCAGGCCCATGGGCAGCAGGGCGGTTTTGCGTTGGCGTTCGTAGCGCCGCAGCAAGCGCAGGTCGCCGGTGCTGCGCCAGGTTTCGCGCTGGGCCAGCACCTGGGCCAGGGCCTGCACGTCGCCCAGGCCCAGATTCAGGCCCTGGCCGGTGAGGGGGTGTACGTTGTGCGCGGCGTCTCCCGCCAGGGCCCAACTGGCGCCGTGCTGGCCGGCCAGCGCGCCGCACCAATGCCGCGCCTGGGCGTATTGCAGTGGCCAGGTCACACGTGCGCCACGGGTGTGCAGGGCGCCCAGCGTGCCCTGGCTGGCGGCCAGCAGGCGGCGGGCAAAGGATTCGTCGTCCAGGGCCTGCAGTTCCTGCGCTAGCGCGGGCTGCACCGACCAGACGACCGCCACGCCATGGCCCCGGGGGCCGTCGAGCGGCAGGAACGCCAGAATGCTGCCGTCTGGCGCAAACCACTGGCGCGCCACCTGCCCGTGGGGGTGTTCGCACTCCAGCCGTGTGGCAATGGCGTGGTGGGGATAGGGGGTCATGTCGAACTGCGCGCCGAATTCCTCGCGCGTGCGGCTGGCGCGGCCTTCGCAGACCACGGTCAGCGGCGCGGCCACGGGCTCGGACACCATTTCCACCAGGGGCTGAAAGCGCACAGCGTCCTGCAGGCGCGCTTCCAGTGCGGGCACATCGACGATCCAGGCCAGGGCGTCTGTGCCCTGGGTGGCGGCATCAAACACCACGCGCCCGTCCTGGTCACCCGCCACTTCCATGCGCGCGACCGGGGTCGCGTGGTGTGCGTCGGGCCAGGTACGCAAGCCTTCCAGCAGGCTGCGCGAAGCCGCGTTCAGGGCATAGGCCCGTACATCGGAGCCCGTGGCCGGGCCGGCCGGGTGGGCCACCAGGGCGACCGAGAGTCGCTCGCGGGCCAGCAGCAGCGCCAGTGTGCGGCCCACCACGCCTGCGCCGCGGATACAAATATCGAAGGATTGCGCCATGCCGGGGATTGTAGGAGCGCCGCCCTGGCCCTGTGGCGCGCAGGTACTCTGAGGGGAGAGGGCGCTATGCTTGCGTCTTTTGTGGCCGCTGCGCCACTTGTCTTGCCGGGCCCTGTGATGACCTTTGACTCCGAAGCCGACCTGGGCGGTGCCGTGGCACGCCTGTTTGTGTACCCCGTCAAGTCCTGCGCGGGCGTGGAGGTGCAGGAGGCCGTGCTGACCGAGGCGGGCCTGGAATACGACCGGGCCTGGATGCTCGTCGATGACCGTTACCGCTTCCTGACCCAGCGCAGCCTGCCGCGCATGGCGCTGGTGCGCCCGCACATCGACCGCGCACGCGGCCTGCTGGTGCTGCAGGCCCCTGGCCAGGACGATCTGGCCGTGCCACTGGCGCCTGTGCAGGGCGCGCCAACCCTGGTGGTGGAGGTCTGGCAAGACCAAGTGAACGCGTGGGACATGGGCGACACGGCGGCGCACTGGTTCAGCACCTTCTTGGGCCAGCCCTGCCGCATGGTGCGCTTTGACCCGGCGCAGCGCCGCTTGTCCAGTCTGCGCTGGACGCAGGGTCGTGCAGTGCCCAACCAGTTCAGCGACGGCTTTCCGGTGCTGCTGACCAGCATGGCGTCGTTGGACGATCTCAACGCCCGGCTCCAGGCGGCAGGCCATGGCGCCGTGGGCATGGAGCGCTTTCGGCCCAACGTGGTGATTGACGGCGTGCAGTCCCATGACGAAGACCGCATCGACCTGCTGCGCATCGACGCGCAGCCGGGGCCCATCCACCTGCAGCCGGTCAAGCCCTGCGCCCGCTGCCCCATTCCCAACATCGACCCTGCCACGGCACACAGCGACCCGGCCGTGGGGGACACCTTGCGCAGCTACCGCCAGGATCGGCGCCTGGACGGCGCAGTGACCTTTGGCATGAACGCCATGGTGCTGCAGGGTGCGGGCCAGGTACTGCGCGTGGGCCAGCGCATTGCCGCCGACCTGTCTTTCGATTGAGCGGCTGGGTTCACGGGGCGCGGGCCGTAAAATGCCCGGTTTTCCCCGATAGACACCAGAAAGCCCTGCCATGAGCCTGAAATGCGGCATCGTGGGCCTGCCCAATGTGGGCAAGTCCACCCTCTTCAACGCGCTGACCAAGGCTGGCATTGCCGCCGAGAACTACCCGTTCTGCACCATCGAGCCCAACACGGGTGTGGTGGAAGTGCCCGATCCGCGCCTGCAACAGTTGGCCGAGATCATCCAGCCCGAACGCATCGTGCCCGCCATCGTAGAGTTCGTGGACATTGCGGGCCTGGTGGCTGGCGCCAGCAAGGGCGAGGGCCTGGGCAACCAGTTCCTGGCGCACATCCGCGAGACCGACGCCATCGTCAACGTGGTGCGCTGCTTTGAAGACCCCAACGTGATCCACGTCGCAGGCCGTGTGGACCCGATTGCCGACATCGAGGTCATCCAGACCGAGCTGTGCCTGGCCGACCTGGGCACCGTGGAAAAGAGCCTGCAGCGCTACACCAAGGCGGCCAAGAGCGGCAACGACAAGGAAGCCGCCAAGCTGGTGCAGGTGCTCACGCGCGTGCAGGCCGCGCTGGACCAGGGCACGCCCGTGCGCGCGCTCGAATTCACCGACGAGGAAAGCGCGCTGCTCAAGCCGCTGTGCCTCATCACGGCCAAGCGCGCCATGTTTGTGGGCAACGTGGCCGAGGACGGATTTGACAACAACCCGCTGCTCGACCGCCTGAAGGAATACGCAGACAAGCAGAATGCGCCCGTGGTCGCCATCTGCGCCAAGATCGAAGCCGAACTGGCCGAAATGGACGACGCCGACCGGCTGGAATTCCTCAAGGAGCTGGGCCAGGACGAACCCGGCCTGAACCGCCTGATCCGCGCAGGCTTCAAGCTGCTGGGCCTGCAGACCTACTTCACTGCTGGCGTCAAGGAAGTGCGCGCCTGGACCATCCACATCGGCGACACCGCGCCCATGGCGGCCGGGGTGATCCACGGCGACTTCGAGCGCGGCTTCATCCGCGCCCAGACCATCGCGTTCGAGGACTTCATCCAGTACAAGGGTGAGCAGGGCGCCAAGGATGCCGGCAAGATGCGCGCCGAGGGCAAGGACTACGTCGTCAAGGATGGCGACGTGATGAACTTCCTGTTCAACGTGTGAGTCCGGGCCTGCTCTACGCGGCCCTGGCCTACCTGTCCTGGGGGCTGTTCCCGCTGTATTTCCACCAGGTGGCCAGCGTGCCCGCGCTGGAGGTGGTGCTGCACCGCACGCTGTGGTCGCTGGTGTTTGTGCTCGGCGTCTTGGTGCTGCGCAGGCAGTGGGCCTGGGTGCGCGAGGTGCTGCGCCAGCCCCGGGTGCTGGGTGCGTTTGCACTGTCGGCGCTCTTGCTCGCGGCCAACTGGGTGACCTACGTGTGGGCGGTGCACCACGGGCATGTGGTGGATTCCAGCCTGGGCTACTTCATCCTGCCCCTGGTCAATGTGGGGCTGGGTTTTGTGTTTCTGCACGAGCGTCCGCGCCCAGGGCAGTGGGCGGCAGTGGCCGTGGCGGCCTGCGGGGTGCTGTGGCTCACGGTGCAGGCCGGGCGGGTGCCGTGGATTGCGCTCATCCTGGCGGTGACCTTTGGCTTCTATGGGCTGTTGCGCAAGGTGGCGGTGCTGGGTGCGCTGGAGGGCCTGGCGCTGGAAACCATGGTGCTGGCCCCGGTCACGGTGGCGGTGCTGGGCTGGTGGGCGCTGCGGGGGCAGGGCGCCTTGGTGCAGGGCGATGCGTCCACCCTGGGCTGGCTCATGCTGGCTGGGCCGATCACGGCCATTCCTTTGCTGTGGTTTGCCGCAGGCGCGCGCCGCATCCCGCTGGCAACCATGGGCATCCTGCAGTACATCTCGCCCAGCATGCAATTGCTGCTGGGGGTGTGGTGGTTTGGCGAGCTGTTCGAGCAGGGGCGCATGCTGGGCTTTGGCTTGATCTGGGCGGCGCTGCTGCTGTACAGCCTGGAAGGCTGGGGTCACCTGCGCCGCGCTGCTCGGCGCTGATGGGGTCTGACAGCAGGTGCTGCGCTACTGGTAAACACCGAGGCGGGGTGAAAGAGGGAACCGTAACATGCGCGGTTTACTTTCCACCGGGTGTGGTTTCATGGTTGCCACGGCGCCTTCAAAGGCCCTGTTTGTAACCAATGGTGTTGTTTTTGCCGGGCGCCGGCATGATACTGTCGCTCAGTTGACTCGAACGCCGTCGCGAAGGTGGCGGCTTGGGTTGGCAGGGCTGTTTTTTCCCCTTCGTCCTCTGGGTACCGCCACCCCCTTGATCCATGTTCGCCGCTCGCAGCAAACCGCAGTTCTCGACCACGGACGTCTTTCCATTGACCGACGCGATCATGGATTTCGACGATTCCGCGGCAGAGGTGGTGCGCCTTTCGCGGCGCGAGGTCGATGTGCGCCGCCTGCCCGGGCAGCGCACCCTATTCCAGAAATGGCTCATCGCCATCAGCCTGGTGAGCCTGTACCTCATGGTGGTGGTAGTGTTCCATGCCCTGGGCATGGTGCAGACGGAGACGATCATGGCACTGGGCGCCATGATCGGCGGTGGGCTGCTGCTGTTCCTGGCCGTTTTCAAGTCGGGCCTGAACCGCAAGTTTGCTGAAAAGCGCCTCAAGTTTCCCATCGTGGCTTGCGCCCTCGGCGGCCTGCTCGTGGTGTTTTATCTCGACCCCGTCACCCAGATTGCGCTGGCGCCATTTGCCTTTGTGGCGCTGGCCTATGGCATGTACCGCATCCAGCGCGTGCAGGCCTACCTGCTGGGCTTTCTTTTTCTGGCCGGGTACGCCACGGTGGTGGCGCTGCATTACTGGGAGCAGCAGAACGAGGCCTTGCTGCGCCTGGAACTGATGCACCTGCTGGCGCTGGGGGCCGCCTTCCCGGCCTTCCTGTTCCTGATTGCCAAGGTGCAGTTGCTGCACCACATCCTGCACCGCGCCAGCCGCAAGATCAAGAACATCCAGGAAGACGCGCAGCGCGACACCTTGCTGGGCTGCTTCAACCGCCGCTACATCGTGGCGGCCCTTGAAGAGCAGCGCCAGGTGGCCGACGAAACCGGCATTCCTCTGTGCCTGGCGGTCATCGACCTGGACCACTTCAAGCGCATCAACGACGAGCTGGGCCACCTGGGCGGCGACGAGGTGCTGCGCCACTTTGCCCGCGTGGCCCAGGACAACGTGCGGGCCGGAGATATTTTCGGGCGCTACGGGGGCGAGGAATTTTTGCTGATCTTCCCTGCCACCTCGCTGCTGCCCGCGCTCAATACCTGCGAGCGCATCCGCGCCCAGGTCGAGGCGCAGGCCTGGAAGGGGCTGTCGCGCGGCAAGGTGACAGTGTCGATTGGCGTGACCCAGTATGTGCCGGGCGAGTCGGTGCTCGAGTTCTTCTCGCGCGCCGACACGGCCACCTACATGGCCAAGGAAGGCGGGCGCAACCAGGTGGTGGTAGAGGAACCCACCCGCAAGGGCGATCCGTCCGTCACGATCGAGCGCATCCCGGACGAGGACGAAGACCTGGAGCCTGACGTGACGCAGCCTTCTCCGCTGGAGCCGGAGCGGCGCTTTGCTTCCAGCAGGGGCTGATGGGCCCACGGGGTCGCAGGCCGAACAGCGCCTGCGCGCCTTGCAGGGCCAGCCTGCCGCCTTTGGCCCCGGCGTGGCTGCGGTGGACTGGATCGAAACCCACATCTCCTGGCTGCTGCTGGCCGGAGACCGGGTGTACAAGTTCAAGAAGCCCCTGAAGCTCGATTTCCTTGACTTCAGTACCCGCGCCCTGCGCCGCGCCGCGTGTGAGGAAGAGCTGCGCATCAACCGCCGCACCGCGCCCGCCCTCTACCTGGGGCTGGTGGGGTTGGCGGGAACGGCTGCCCAGGGCCCGCGCTTGCAGCCGCTGGAGCAGGCCCCTCAAGACGCCGAGCCGGCCGTCTGCATGCACCGCTTTGCGCAGGAAGATGTGCTTTTGCAGCGCCTGCAGGCCGGGCAACTGGACGGTGCGCACATGGATGCCCTGGCGCGCGAAGTTACCCGTTTCCATGGCGCGTCTTGCGTGGCCAGCCCTGCGCAGGGCTGGGGCACACCCCAGGCGGTGCAGGCGCCGGTGCGCGACTGTCTTGCTGCCCTGCAGGCTCTGGCCGATGGCGGGTGGGATGCGCTGCTGCCCGCGCTGCAGCCACTGGGCCCCTGGTGCCAGCAGCAGGGCAATGCCCTGGCGCCCGTGTTCGAGGCGCGGCGCCTGGCTGGGCGGGTGCGCGAATGCCATGGCGACCTGCACCTGGGCAACCTGGTGCTGCTGGACGGGCAGCCGCAGGCCTTTGATGCCATCGAGTTCAATCCCGCACTGCGCTGGATCGATGTGGTGGCCGACATTGCGTTTTTGGCCATGGATCTGCAGGCGCGTGGCCGGGCTGATCTGGCCTGGCGCTTTCTGGACGCCTGGCTGGCGCAGGAGGGTGACTTTGCCGGGATGGCTGTGCTGCGCTACTACACCGTGTACCGCGCCCTGGTACGCGCGCGGGTGGCGGGCCTGCGCGCCACCCAGGCCTTGCCTGCGTCGGCCCAAGCCATGGCACGCGCCGAATGCGCGCAGTACCTGGCGCTCGCCCGCCAGTGCATGCAGCCCCACAGCGCAGAGCTGTGGCTCACCCATGGCCTGTCGGGCTCGGGCAAAAGCACGCAGGCCCTGGCCCTGGTGCAGGCACGCGGTGGGGTACGCCTGCGCGCCGATGTGGAGCGCAAGCGCCTTTTCGGCCTGGCGCCTGGGGCGGGCAGCGCGGCCATCGAGGGCGGCATCTACACCGCGCAGGCCACCCAGCGCACCTACGAACACCTGCGCCAGCAGGCGCGTCTGGTGCTGCAGTCGGGCTACACCGTGCTGGTGGACGCGAGCTTTCTGGACCCGGCCATGCGCGCGCCGTTTCTGGCCTTGGCGCAAGAGCTGGGCGTGGTCTGCCGCATCCTGGCTTTCGAGGCGCCGCTGGCCGTGCTGCGCGAGCGTGTGCGTGCGCGCCAGCAGGCGGGCGGCGATCCGTCCGAAGCCGATGAGGCGGTGCTGTTGGCGCAATGGGCTGCGCGCCAGCCGTTTTCTGCCGCAGAGCAAGGCCATGTGTTGCGGGTGGACACCACGCGGGCGGTCGATTGGAACCGCCTGCTGCCTATGGTTCAGACGAAGTAAAGCAGCGCCGAGGTCATGACCAGGTAGCGCAGAAATTTGCCCACCGCCATGTAGGCCATGCAAGGCCAGAACGGCAGCTTGAGCCAGCCTGCCACGGCGCACAGCGGGTCGCCCACCACGGGCAACCAGCTCAGCAGGCAGGCCTTGGCGCCAAACTTTTGCAGCCAGGCCAGGGCGCGGGATTCGCGGCGGTAGCCCCGCGCCCGGTCCACCACCTTGTGCGCGCCCAGGCCTACCCACCAGCTGATGCCGCCACCCAGCGTGTTGCCCACCGTGGCCACCAGGATGGCGGGCCAGAACAGGTCGGGGTTGAGTTTGATGAGCCCGAACACCGCGGGCTCCGAGCCCACGGGCAACAGCGTGGCCGACACCAAAGCCACCACGAACACGGTGCTCAGACCGAATTGCGGCAGGGCCAGCCACTGCATCAAGGCATGCATCCAGGGTTCCATGGGGGGCGAGTGTAGGGGCTGCGCAGCCGCTGCTGGCGGGGCCGGCGCAAATCCCCGGCGGGGCATGCGCCTGTGCTTCGTGGTGCTGAAAGTTTCAGCAGCTACAATCCTGCCTCCTTTTTCAGCACCCGCCATTTTCCCCACCATGCGCATCGGCCCCCACCTCCTGGCGAACCGCTTGTTCGTCGCGCCGATGGCCGGGGTCACGGACCGCCCGTTCCGGCGCCTGTGCAAGCAGTGGGGGGCGGGCTACGCGGTCAGCGAAATGGTGACCTCGCGCCCCGATCTGTGGAACAGCCTCAAGACCTCGCGCCGCGCCGACCACACCGGCGAGCCCGGCCCCATTGCCGTGCAGATTGCAGGCACAGAGCCCGGCATGATGGCCGATGCGGCGCGCTACAACGTGGACCGCGGCGCACAGATCATCGACATCAACATGGGCTGCCCGGCCAAGAAGGTGTGCAACAAATGGGCTGGCTCTGCGCTGATGCAGGACGAGGCCCTGGCCGTGGCCATTGCCCAGGCCGTGGTGCAGGCCTGCGCGCCGCTGAATGTGCCCGTCACGCTCAAGATGCGCACCGGCTGGAGCGCGCAGCAGCGCAATGCGGTGGCGCTGGCGCGCCGGTTCGAGGACGTGGGCGTGCAGATGCTCACCGTGCACGGGCGCACGCGCGAGCAGGGCTACCAGGGCCAGGCCGAATACGACACCATCGCCGCCGTGAAGGCGCAGGTCGCCATTCCCGTGGTGGCCAATGGCGACATCACCAGCCCGCACAAGGCGCGCGAGGTGCTGGCCTGCACCGGGGCCGACGCCATCATGGTGGGCCGCGCAGCCCAGGGTAGGCCCTGGATCTTCCGCGAGATCGGCCACTTCCTGGCCACGGGCGAGCAGTTGGCGCCGCCGCTGGTGGCCGAGGTGCGGCGCCTGCTGCTGGATCACCTGCTGGACCACTACCAGCTCTATGGCGAAGCCAGCGGTGTGCGCAGTGCGCGCAAGCACATTGGCTGGTACGTGCGGGGTCTGCCGGGGGGCGACGATTTTCGACAACACATCAACACCATCACCGACAGCCGTGTGCAATGGGAGGCGGTGGCAGGTTTCTTCGACGCCCTGGGCGAGCGCATGGACCGCCTGCCTGCCCCCGACCACGGTGTGCACGGTGAGCCACAAGAACAAGAGGGATTGGCTGCATGAGCAAGAAACACATCGAGGAATGCGTGCGCGAGAGCCTGCAGGGCTACTTTCGCGACTTGGGCGGCGAGACGCCCGACGGCATGTACGACATGCTGGTGCGCGTGGTCGAGAAGCCGTTGCTGGAAGTGGTGATGAGCCACGCCGACCACAACCAGTCGCGCGCGGCAGAATGGCTGGGCCTGAACCGCAACACGCTGCGCAAGAAGCTGGTCGAACACAAGTTGTTGTGATTTGCTATCAAAATAATAGCTGCTTGCGCATGATGGATAAGCGCTAGAGCCCGATTTCATTTAAACCCACCACCTCCACCATGAACGCACTTCTTTCTGTCTCGGACAAGACCGGCATCGTCGAATTCGCGCGTGCCCTGCACGCCCTGGGCATCCAGCTGCTCTCCACCGGCGGCACCGCCCAACTGCTGGCTTCGGCCGGCCTGCCCGTGACCGAGGTGGCCGAGGTCACCCAGTTCCCCGAGATGCTGGACGGCCGCGTCAAAACCCTGCACCCCAAGGTGCACGGCGGCCTGCTGGCGCGCCGCGATGTGCCTGCGCACATGGCGGCTTTGAAGCAGCACGGCATCGACACCATCGACCTGCTGGTGGTCAACCTCTACCCGTTCGAGGCCACCGTGGCCAAGGCCGGCTGCACGCTGGCCGACGCGATCGAGAACATCGACATCGGCGGCCCCGCCATGGTGCGCAGCGCCGCGAAGAACTGGAAGGACGTGGGCGTCATCACCTCGGCCGACCAGTACGAGGCCGTGCTGGCGGAACTCAAGGCGGGCGGCAAGCTGTCCGACAAGCTGCGCTTTGCGCTGTCGGTGGCTGCGTTCAACCGCATCGCGCAGTACGACGGCGCCATCAGCGACTACCTCTCGTCCGTCACGTTAGAGGCAGAGAAGCTGTCCGAGTCCTACGTGCCCCAGCGTGCGCTGTTCCCCGGCCAGAGCAACGGCATTTTCACCAAGGTGCAGGATCTGCGCTACGGCGAGAACAGCCACCAGCAGGCCGCGCTGTACCGCGACCTGCACCCCGCGCCCGGCTCGCTGGTCACCGGCGTGCAGCTGCAGGGCAAGGAGCTGAGCTACAACAACATCGCCGATGCCGACGCCGCCTGGGAATGCGTCAAGAGCTTTGAGGCGCCCGCCTGCGTGATCGTCAAGCACGCCAACCCCTGCGGCGTGGCCGTGGGCAAGGATGCGCTGGAGTCTTACAGCAAGGCTTTCCAGACCGACCCCACCAGCGCGTTCGGCGGCATCATCGCCTTCAACCGCACGGTGGACAAGGCAGCGGCCGAGGCCGTGGTCAAGCAGTTCGTCGAAGTGCTGATGGCGCCCGACTTCACGCCCGAGGCGCTGGAGGTCTTCAAACCCAAGGTCAACGTGCGCCTGATGAAAATTGCCTTGCCCCAGGGCGGCGCGTCCGCCTGGGACCAGGGCCGCAACGCCATGGACGCCAAGCGCGTGGGCTCGGGCCTGCTGCTGCAAACGGCAGACAACCACGAACTGGCGCTGGCCGACCTCAAGGTCGTCACCGTCAAGCAGCCTACGCCCGAAGAACTGAACGACCTGCTGTTCGCCTGGAAGGTGGCCAAGTACGTCAAGTCCAACGCCATCGTGTTCTGCAAGAACGGCATGACCATGGGCGTGGGCGCGGGCCAGATGAGCCGCCTGGATTCAGCGCGCATTGCCAGCATCAAGGCCGAGGCGGCCCAGCTGAGCCTGCAGGGCACGGTGGTCGCCAGCGATGCCTTCTTCCCGTTCCGCGACGGGCTGGACGTGGTGGTCGATGCGGGCGCCACCTGCGTGGCCCAGCCCGGCGGCTCCATGCGCGACCAGGAAGTGATTGACGCCGCCAACGAGCGCGGCGTGGCCATGGTGTTCACGGGCGTGCGCCACTTCCGGCATTGATGGGGGGGGCACCCCCCTGAGTCGCCTTCGGCGCCTTCCCCCCTCTCTGCTTCGCTTCGCTCGCGGAGGGGGGACGCCCCCAGCGCGGCGGGGCGGCCCTTGCGCGGGGGCGCTGGTCTGGGTTGCGCCCTGGTCTGAGGGCAGGGGGAAAGCAAAGGACTCAGCACGCGGCCCGACCGCCATGAGCCCTCTTGTGGCTCAAGGAGCGGGGGGCATCGCCTTGATCTGATCGATCAGGGCGTCCTTGGATTGCCACACGCCGTCGAGCCAGCTTTGCAACTGGGCGCGCTGGCGCGCGCCGTTCTTGAACAGGTCGGGCGGGATGGGTTGCTGGCGCACGACCACCACCACATCCCCCAGGCGCCCCGACATGGCGTCCACAAAGCTGGGGGTGCCGTTGGGGTACACCAGGGTCACGTCCACCAGGCCGGTGAACAGATCGCCGATGGTGTTCAGCGCCATGCCCAGGCCGCCGCTCTTGGGCTGCAGCAGGTGCTGGTAGGGCGATTGTTGGTCGGCGTGCTTGGCGGCCGTGAAGCGCGTGCCCTCGGCAAAGCTCATCACCGAAGTCGGCAGCAGGCGGAATTTCTCGCAGGCCTCGCGTGCGGCCTTGAGGTCCCTGCGCGCGTTGGCTCCACCGCCACGGCGCATGAACGGGAAGTCCAGTGCCCACCAGGCCAGGCCCAGCACGGGTACATAGATCAGCTCGTACTTGAGGAAGAACTTGAGCATGGGAATGCGGCGGTTGAGCACGCGCTGCAGCACCAGGATGTCCACCCAGCTCAGGTGGTTGCTGGTCACCAGGTACCAGCCGTCAGGCCGCAGGCCTTCCAGGCCACTGACCTTCCAGTGGGAACGGTTCACCGCCATCAGCCAGAAGTTGTTGACGCTGATCCACAACTGCGGGATGAAGTTGAGCACCCGGTCGGTGGCGCGCCGCACCGGGGCATACGGCAACAGCAGTTTGATGAGCGCAAAGGGCGTCATCGAGGCGCAGAACAGCAAGGTGTTGAGCGTCAGCACGATGGCTGAAAAAACGAGCTTCAGGGCCGACATTCGCAGGACAGGCAGTGGGCGTTGCGCCGGACTTCAGCGCAGGGACTGGAAGACTGCGCGGGCGGCGTCCACCGTGGCGGCGATGTCCTGTGCCGTGTGCGCGGCGCTGACGAACCCGGCCTCGTACAGTGCCGGTGCGATGTACACGCCCCGGTCGAGCAGGCCGTGGAACAGTTGGTTGAAGCGGGCACCATCGGTGCGCATGACCTGGGGGTAGTTCTGCGGCAGCTCGGGCAACAGGAAAAAGCCGAACATGCCGCCTTCGCAGTCGGCGCTGAAAGGAACGCCCTCGGCGGCGGCGGCGGCCTTGAGACCGTCGACCAGCGAGCGTGTGGAGGCCGAGAGCGCCTCGTAGAAACCGGGCTTGCGGATCTCGCGCAGCGTGGCCAGACCGCAGGCCGTGGCCACGGGGTTGCCCGACAGCGTACCCGCCTGGTACACGCCGCCCAGCGGTGCCAGGTGCTCCATGACCGCACGCTTGCCGCCGAAGGCTGCCAGCGGCATGCCCCCGCCGATGACCTTGCCCATCACGGTGAGGTCGGGCTCGAAGCCGGGGATGGCCTGGGCATAGACGCTCTGCGCGCCTCCCAGCGCGACGCGAAAGCCCGTCATCACCTCGTCGTACACCAGCAGCGCGCCGTACTGCGTGCACAGCTCGCGGCAGCGGCGCGTGAACTCGACGCTGGCGCGCACGAAGTTCATGTTGCCCGCGATGGGCTCGATCATCAGGCAGGCCACTTCCTTGCCGTGCAGCGCGAAGGCTTCTTCGAGCTGCTGCACGTTGTTGTATTCGAGCACCAGTGTGTGCTGCACCACTTCGGGCGGCACGCCCGCGCTGGTGGCGTTGCCGAAGGTGGCCAGGCCCGAGCCAGCCTTGACCAGCAGGGCGTCGGCATGGCCGTGGTAGCAGCCCTCGAACTTGATGATCTTGCTGCGGCCCGTGGCGCCGCGCGCCAGGCGGATGGCACTCATGCCGGCTTCGGTGCCCGAGCTGACCAGGCGCACCATGTCCATGGAGGGCACGATGGAGAGGATTTCCTCGGCCAGCTCGACCTCGCGCTCGGTGGGTGCGCCGAACGAGAAGCCTTCGAGCACGGCCTTCTGCACGGCTTCTAGCACCGCCGGGTGGCCGTGGCCCAGGATCATCGGGCCCCAGGAGCCGATGTAGTCGATGTACTGCTTGCCGTTCGCGTCCCAGAAATAGGCGCCCTGGGCGCGTTTGACGAAACGCGGCGTGCCGCCGACGGCGCGGAAGGCGCGCACGGGCGAGTTGACGCCGCCGGGGATCACGGCCTTGGCGCGTTCGAACAGGGAAATATTGAGGTCAGTGCTTGGTGTCATGGGAAGGAAAGCCATAGCCTTCAAGGCTGGGCTGGTCGTCTTTGTCGTCTTCGTCGGAGGTGGGATTGTCCGCATCTTCGGGCTCGGCCCAGAACATGCGGTCAGGGATCACGTGGCCCATGCCGGGACGAAAGCCTGCGTCCAGGCAGCGGTCCAGGTAGTCCAGCGCCTCGGTGCAGGCTGTGGCCAGATCGCTCCCGCAGGCCAGCAGCGCGGCCAAGGCGGTGGTCAGCGTGTCGCCCGCGCCGGTGAAGGTGGCGTCGAACAGCTCGAAGCGTGCGTGGCAGAGCACGGTTTCGGGGCTGGCGAGCACGTTCTCAATTTGCTGGTCGGGCAGGGGAATGCCGGTCACCAGCGTGTAGGGCACACCCATCTCGGCGGCGGCCGCTGCCAGATCGCGCGCCGAGGGGCTGCGCTCGCTGCCCCAGTCGGGAAGCAGCCAGCGCCACAGGGTGCTGTGGTTTCCAACCAACACTGAGGTTTGCGGCAGCAGCAGCTCGCGGAAAGCGTCCAGGTACTGGTCGATCTGGTCTTCTTGCCACCAGGAGAGGTCGGGCATGTAGCTGATCAGGGGCAGTTCGGAGTAGTCGTTGGACAACTCCGCAATGGCACTGATGTTCTCGGCGCTGCCCACAAAACCGACCTTGATCACCTGCACCGGCAGGTCCTCCAGAGCGGTGCGGGCTTGCTCCGTCACCGCCTCGTCGTCGAGGCAGAAATGCTCGTAGATGCGGGCCGTATCACGGGCATAGGCCCCTGTGGCCACGGCCACCGGGTGCCCCCCCACCGAAGCAATGGTGGCGATGTCGGCGGTCAGCCCACCGGCGCCGCTGGGGTCGCAGGCATTGAACACCATCACGCAGGCGGGATGGGCAGGTACGTCGTCGGAGTGGTCTTCTTCGGCGGATGGGGGTAGCGGCTGGTGAGACATGGCCCAGTGCGTTAGGAGGGGGTCGCAAAAGCAAAAAACCAGCGCAAACCAGCGCAGATGGCTAGATACAATCGTTGCATTCTATGTGAAGGCCCCTTAAGCTGTGACCGACACTTGGGCGTGCCCGCGCCGACGGTATGCGTTGTATGCAAGCCGGTTTGCAGGGTTAACACGGGCTCGGCATGCACCAAGAATGACCAAGGGTTTGGGATACTTGCTGCCATGGCGGGGAGGATCGCAAGGCGACGGAGGATTCCGCTATGACGGGACATGCATGCGCGGCTCTTGCCAGCGTTGTTTATTTTGCCCATCGGGAGCAGTGACAATTGACTACAACTGGCGCACCTTTCAAAGTGCTCGTGGTGGATGACAGCAACACCATCCGACGCAGCGCGGAGATCTTTCTCAAGCAGGGCGGGCATGAGGTCGTTCTTGCGGACGACGGCTTCGATGCTTTGGCAAAAATCAACGATTACCATCCGCAGTTGATCTTCTGCGACATCCTGATGCCCAAGCTCGATGGCTACCAGACGGTCGCCATCATCAAGCGCAACGCCCGCTTTGCCAACACACCGGTGGTCATGCTGTCCTCCAAGGATGGCGTGTTCGACAAGGCGCGCGGGCGCATGGTGGGATGCCAGGACTACCTCACCAAACCGTTTACCAAAGACCAGTTGCTGCAGGCCGTGCAGCAGTATGGCAACCCAGATCAAGGAGCGATGTGATGCCTATTCAAAAAGTGCTTGTCGTGGACGATTCCAAGACGGAGTTGATGTTTCTCACCGACCTGCTGCAGAAAAAAGGCATGCAGGTGCGCACTGCAGAGAACGCCGATGAGGCGTTCCGCCGCCTGGCCGAGGAAAAGCCCGACCTGATCCTCATGGACGTGGTGATGCCGGGGCAAAACGGCTTCCAGCTGACGCGCGCCATCAGCCGCGATCCGCAGTATGCCGATGTGCCCATCATCATGTGCACCAGCAAGAACCAAGAGACCGATCGGGTCTGGGGCATGCGACAAGGCGCACGCGGCTACATCACCAAACCGGTCGATCCAGCCGAACTCCAGGCCAAGATCGACGCGCTGAACTGAAGAAGCCCACGCACCTGATATGGCCAATCGCGAAGCACTACGAGAACTTCAGATCCGACTCGCCAGCCGCCTGCAGGCGGCGCGCACCGAGGGCTTGTCCGTTTCTTCCTGGCTGGCCGTCGAGGCAGCCGGTAGCAAATACCTTCTGCCCCTGGGTCACGCGGGAGAGATCTTCCCCTGGACCGTGGTGCAGGCGGTGCCTTACACGCAAAGCTGGTTCATGGGCGTGGCCAACCTGCGTGGCGGTCTGACCGGCGTCGTCGATCTGGCGGGCTTGCTCGGGCAGGCGCCTGTCCGCACAGAGCAGGCGTTGTCCGAAGCGAGCTTGCTGGCCTTCAATCCGGCCCTGGAAGTCAATGCTGCGCTCCTGGTGGATCGCCTCGCGGGTCTGCGCGGAACCGATGCTTTCGTGGCATCGGAGCCGCCATCCGAGGATGCCCCTTCTTTTTTTGGTTCGACCTACATCGATGCTGAAGGTCAACGCTGGCAGGAGCTGAATTTGCAGGCCCTGTCGCAAAACAACGCTTTTCTGAGCATCAGTGCTTGAGTTCTTCTGTAAGGCTGTCCCATGTCTGTTGTCAACAAAATTGGAAATCTGTTCAACCGCAAGTCGGATGCCCCGCAGACCGATGCAGGCCCCGCCTCAGATCAGGATTTACTCGTCTCTGACGAGCTCAAGCCTTACCAGGCAGATGCGCTCAACAGCGTGCAGGGGGATCCGGATTCGCCCGTCAGTGAAATGCCATCCGCAGAGGCGGATGCAGATCTGATTGCGCTTCCCGTGCTGGGCCAGGCGACGGCGGCAGTCCACCAGCGTCGCTTGCTGATGCTGCTGGCCTTGGGTGTGGTGTTGCTGGCGTTGATTGCTGGTTGGGTGCTCCAGCAGGAAGATCGGGCAGTCCAGCAGCTGGCGTCCACGGGTCAGTCCTTGATGCAGTCGCAGCGACTGGCCAAGTCTGTGTCTCAGGCCTTGGTGGGTAGCCCCCAGGCATTTCCTGACGTGGTGGAAAGTTCGGGCGTGTTGGCGCGCAACGTGCGCGCACTCAACAGCGGTGACGACGAGCTGGGGGTGCAGTCCCTGGGTGAGCCCTACAAGCCGGAACTGGAGGCCGTGACGCCGCTGATGGAGCGCGCCGAGCGCAATGCCGCTGTCGTGATGGGCCAGCAAAAGATCCTGACGCAGGTGGGTGACGCCTTGCGGACCATCAACCGCCAATCCTCTGATCTGCTGGAAATCGCCGAAACGATTTCTTCGCTCAAGCTGCAGCAAAACGCCCCTGCGTCCGAGATCTCTGCGGCAGGTCAGTTGGTGATGTTGACGCAGCGTATCGGCAAGTCGGCCAACGAATTCCAGACCTCCGAAGGCGTGAGCCCCGAAGCCGTGTTCCTGTTGGGCAAGGACTTGAACTCGTTCAAGGAAATTGCCCAGGGCCTGCTGGACGGTAGTCCTGAGCTGCGCCTGGCCGCCACCAAGGATGCGCAAACCCGTGAGCAGCTGGCTGCACTGATCAAGCTGTATGAAGACACCCGCAACCAGGCGGGCGCTATCCTGGGCAACCTGCAAGGTCTGGTGTCGGCCCGCGAGGCACAAACCGCCATCATTGGTGACAGCGAGCCGCTGCGGCGCCAACTGGAAAGCCTGCAGAACAAACTGTCTGCACAGACCGGTGTGGGCGCGGGCCAGTTGGGTGCGCTGGTGCTGGCAGGCTTGTTCGTGCTGTTGTGCGGGGTGGGCATTTCCCGCGTGCAGCTGCTGGACAGCCGCCACCGCCAGCAAATGGCCGAAGGGCAGCAGCGCGATGCACGCCGCCAGGAGCAAGAGGCCAAGCGCATCAACGACGCCAACCAGGCGGCCATTTTGCGTTTGATGAACGAACTGCAGCAGGTTGCTGAAGGTGACCTGACCCAGGAAGCCACGGTGACCGAGGACATTACCGGCGCCATCGCCGACTCGGTGAACTACACGGTGGAAGAGCTGCGCCAGCTGGTGGGCAGTGTGCAGAAGACGGCGACCCGCGTGGCGCAGACAACCGCCATGGTGGACAACACGTCGACCGAACTGCTGGCTGCATCCACAGAGCAGCTGCGCGAGATCCGCGAAACCGGCCAGTCCGTTCTGGACATGGCAGGCCGAATCAACAACGTGTCCGTCCAGGCCGAAGAGTCGGCCCAGGTGGCGCGCCAGTCGCTGCAAGCGGCAGACTCGGGTCTTCAGGCCGTGCAGAACGCCATCGGTGGTATGAACTCCATCCGTGACCAGATCCAGGAAACCTCCAAGCGTATCAAGCGCCTGGGCGAATCCTCGCAGGAGATCGGTGAAATCACCGAGCTGATTTCCGACATTACCGAACAGACGAACGTGCTGGCCCTGAACGCCGCCATCCAGGCCGCGTCTGCCGGTGAAGCCGGTCGAGGCTTCTCGGTGGTGGCCGAGGAAGTGCAGCGACTGGCTGAACGTTCCGCAGATGCCACGCGCCAGATTTCGGCGCTGGTGAAAGCCATTCAGACCGACACCCAGGACGCTGTGGCCGCCATGGAGCGCTCCACGCAGGGTGTGGTGGAAGGAGCCCGTCTGTCTGACAGCGCAGGTACGGCGCTGACCGAAATCGACCGTGTGTCGCGCCGTCTGGCGGATCTGATCGAACAGATCTCGTCCTCGACCTCCCGCGAAGCCTCGCTCGCCAACGAAGTGGCCGAGAACATCCAGCACATCTTTGCCGTGACCGAACAAACCGGTGAGGGTACGCGGGCCACGGCGCAGCAGGTGCGAGAGCTTTCCACCATGGCCGAAGAACTGCGCCAGTCCGTGTCGCGATTCAAGATTGCCTGACGACAAACCAACTTCGGGCTCTGAGCAGCCGGGAACCAATCCATGTCATCTCTCGACGCCGTCAACGCTCCGCAGGCCGAAGGATCCTCGTCCGAACAGGACTTGGGGCCCTTGGCGTGGGTGCTGGAAGAACTGCGCAAATCCTTGGATGGCGCTGTCAAAGCCTTGCGCCGGTTTGTCCATGAGGCCGAGTTGGCCCGCGAGTCCGACCTGGCAAGCCTGGATGTTTCCAGTTTGCGCATGGCTCGTCAGTTGCTTCACCAGTCCGGCGGTGCGCTGGAGATGGTCGGCATGGCCTCGCCGGCCTTGGTGTTGCGTGCCATGGAATCGGCCGTCCAGCGTTTCGTCCAGCGCCCGGAGCTTTGCACCGATGACGCTGCAGGCGCCATCGAGCGTTCCAGCTTCGCATTGAGTGAATACCTGGAAAGTGTGCTGGCGGGCAAGCCCGTCTCCCCTGTGGCGCTGTTTCCCCAGTACCGGGATGTGCAGTCCTTGACCGGTGTAGAGCGCGTCCATCCGGCCGACCTCTGGCCGGTGGAGCGCCGGTTCAGGGAGCCCGATGTGGCCCTGCCCGCCACCGCCGTCCCCTACGATGCGGCTGCGCGTGCGCGCCTCGACCATGCGGTGCTGCGCATCGTGAAGGACGGTGATTTCCGTGCAGCGCGCGATTTGCGTGATCTCTCTCTGGGTTTGGCCGCAGGGCAGACGGATCGCCAGGTGCGTGCCTTCTGGAAGATTTGCGCGGGTTATTTCGAAGGTTTCGCCCGTGGCTTGATTGGCGCCGATGTGTATGCCAAGCGCGTGGCCTCCCGCATCCTGATCCAGTACGCCACTTTGGCGCGCGGTGACATGGGCGTGGCCGACCGCTTGGTGCAAGATTTGCTGTTCTTCTGCGGGCAGGGAAAGCCGCCAGAGGGTGAAGACCTGCCATGCCTTACGGCGGTGCGCAAGGCCTTCGGTTTGGATCGGTCTGTGCCTGTCGACTATGAGGCACGGCGTTTTGGCCGCTTCGATCCCGCAGTTTTGGCGCAGGCCCGCAAGCGCATTGCCGCAGCGGCCGAAACCTGGTCTGCCTTTGCAGGTGGAGACCGCAACAAGCTCAAACCTTCGTCCGACCAGTTCTCGTTGGTGTGCGACTCCTTGCGCAAGCTGCACCGTAGCAGTGAACCCTTGGCGCAGGCCTTGACGCGTGCGGTCGAGCAAACAGCGCGCAGCGGAGAGCCCCCGGCGCCTGCACTGGCCATGGAGGTCGCCACCTCCGTGCTCTACCTGCAGGCTGCGCTGGAGGAAACTGACACCCCCGAAGAACAGTTGCTGGAGCGTTCGACGCGCCTTGCCGACCGGCTGGGCGCCGTGTGCGGTGGCGCAGAGCCTGAGCCGCTGGAACCCTGGATGGAGGATCTTTACCGCAGGGTCAGCGACAACCAAACCATGGGTAGCGTGGTAGACGAGCTGCGTGCGACGCTGGGCGAAGCAGAGCGGTCGATGGATCAGTTCTTCCGCAACCCCGACGATGCCTCTCCCCTCTCCAGCGTGCCTGGGCGCCTTGCGCAGATGCGCGGCGTGCTGTCGGTGCTGGGCCTGGATCAGGCGTCCATCGCCGTGCTGCGCATGCGTGAGGCCGTTGAGCGTTTGATGGTCGATGCACCCACAGACGAGGCGCAGCGCAAACAGACTTTTGAAAAACTGGGCAACAGTCTGGGTGCTCTGGGCTTCCTCATCGACATGTTGAGCTACCAGCGCGCCATGGCGCGCAAGCTCTTTGTCTATGACGAAGAGCTTGGTGAGCTGCGCCTGTTGATGGGGCGGTCGCGTCCACGCGCCTCCGATCCGGACGACAGCACCGATGAACTGGCCCACAAGATCGAGGAGCGCGCGCCGGTTCCGCTGCCCGATGTGGTGCCCCGTTCCAGTTTGTACCAGCCACCCACGCTGCCGACGAGTCCCGAGGTCGTCGCCGATCTGGCTGCATCACCTCCCGCAGCGCTCATGGATGAGTTGCTGCCCCATGCACCAGAGCCGGAAGCTGCGCCTGAACAGGCTCCCGCGCTGGACACCGAAGTCCAGTTGGCCGCAGCGCCTGCGTTTGACGCGTTGGCCACGATCCCCGTGTCGGTGCCGGTGGCTGCATCCGCACCGCCTGCATCGCTCGCCGAAGAAGACGATGAACTCCTGGGCATCTTCCTGGAGGAAGCCCGGGAGGTGGTCACCAACGGACTGGCCGCCATCCAGACACTGCGCTCCGAGCCCGGCGATTTGAGCGAACAAACCACCTTGCGTCGTGCCTTCCACACGCTCAAGGGCAGTTCGCGCATGGTGGGACTGAACGAATTTGGCGAAGCCGCCTGGTCCATGGAGCAGCTGCTCAATGCCTGGCTGGCCGAGCAAAAGCCCATGCAGCCTCCGCTGTTGGATCTTTCTGACCAGGCCTTGCACGCTTTTGCCCGCTGGGCAGACGATATCGCCAAGGGCCAGGCCGATGCCTGGCAGGCCTCGGCCTTTTCTGCCGCAGCCGACGCCTTGCGCCTGCGTGGTGAGCAGGTCGGACTGGCTCTTCCGGGCCAGGCGCCGGTCGGCGCAGTGCCAGCGAGCATGGAGGCGACGCAGCCTTTGGAGCTCCCTGTTGCCGAGCATGTGCCCGAGGAAGACTCTTTGCACATGCCCGATTTTTCAGACACTGTTCCGCTGGAGTTCCCCGAGCTCGGGGAAGCGGCTGCGGCACCGGCGCCTGCTTCGGTAGCGTTGGCAGAGGACATCGATTTTTCCGAGTTTTCAGCGGCCCTGGGTGCGCAGACCGCCGCAGCGACCGAGGCGTCGGCATCCATTCAGGCCGTCGTTTTGTTGCTCGATGTGCCGGAGGTGGTTTCCCCGCCGGAAGGGTCTGTGGACATGCCCGTGGCGGAAGAACTCCCGGTCTTGGAGGCACTGCCGAACCTCGCTTCCGACGTGCTGGAGGAACCTGATACCTTGCCACCGGCCTTCGAAGAGGAGCCGCAAGCCCAGGACGCCCAGGCCCTTGTCCCAGTGCAGGAGTTGGCGCCAGAGGACATCCCTGCAGAAGCATCCGTGCAGGCCGAGGGTGCTTCGGCGCCCGTGCCTCTGGACGAATCCGTCAAGGTCATCGGCGATCTGCGCATCAGTATCCCGCTCTACAACGTCTATCTCAACGAAGCCGATGAGTGGTCGCGTCGTTTGGTCACCTGCCTGCAAGAGTGGTCGATGGAGTTGCAGGAGCCCTTGCCTGACACGGCGGTGGCGCTGGCACACTCGCTTGCGGGCAGCTCGGCCACGGTAGGATTCAACGCCTTGTCGGATGCAGCCCGCCTGCTGGAGCACGCGCTGGAGCATGTGCAATTGCAGGCCCGTGGCACCGCCGAAGATGCGCAAACCTTCCTGGAGGCAGCGGAAGACATTCGTCGGCTGCTGCACCAGTTCGCGGCGGGTTTCCTCAAGGAGGCCCAGCCTGAGGTGCTGGAAGCCCTGCGCCGGATTCTCGAAACCGAGGTGGTCAGCACCCAATCGCCGCCGGTGGAAGATGCCGAGCAGGCCATGGAGGCTTGGCGTATCGAGAACGCCCAGGCACTGCTGGCGCAGGAGGCAGCCCAGGCCGAGGAGCCTGTGGCCGATACGGCCTCTTTCGTCCCTGAAGAAACTACACCTGCGACGCCAGCGCCGGTGGTTCATGCCCCCGTGGCACCGCCCCTCTCGGTGGTGGCGCCAGTCCAGGCGGCTGCACCGGCCCCGGAGCCAGCAGGTGTGGCGCTGGACATCGACGACGACATCGACGCGGTGGACGTGATCGACCCCGATCTGTTCCCCATTTTCGAGGAAGAGGCTGCAGAACTGTTGCCTGCCCTGGGCGGAGCATTGCGCCAATGGGCGGCCCGACCCGACAACATGGGTGCGCGCACCGAGGTGCTGCGCGCGCTGCACACGCTCAAGGGAAGTGCCCGCCTGGCGGGTGCCATGCGACTGGGCGAAATGGCCCACCGGCTGGAGTCCGCCATCGAGCAGATCGATGTGGAAACCGTGCAGTCTGGCGATGTCGAGCCCTTGTTGGGTAGCTTTGACGGACTGCAGGCCAACTTCGGTGCGCTGCGGGCCATCAGTGCCCAGGCGCCCACAGAGGCCTTGGTAGTTACCCCGGCGCGCGGCGACGAAGTGTCCGCCGTCCCCTTGTCGGCAGAGCCTGCGGGCGAGATGGCTGCCGGCACGACAGCACCAGCGGTGCCTGTCCAGGCACGCCCGGTGCTGGCCCGGCCGCAGACACTGGACATTGCTCCCGCACGTCCTGCCGCGGCGCATTCGGTGCGGGTGCGTGCCCAGTTGCTGGACCGCCTGGTCAACCAGGCGGGCGAGGTGATGATCACCCGCTCGCGCATGGAAGCGCGTTTGGCACAGCTCCGCAGTTCCATGGCCGACCTGACCGGCAACCTCGAACGCTTGCGCCAGCAACTGCGCGACATCGAACTCCAGTCCGAGTCGCAGATGCAGTCCCGCCTGGCCCAGTCCAAGGACACGGCGGCGGGTTTCGATCCGCTCGAATTCGACCGCTTCACGCGCGTGCAGGAACTCACCCGCATGATGGCCGAGTCGGTCAACGACGTGGCCACCATCCAGCGCAACCTGCTGCGCGCCATGGAAGGTACCGAGGACGATCTCATAGCTCAAGGACGCCAAGCGCGTGAACTGCAGCGTGACCTGCTGCGCACCCGCATGGTGGAGTTCGAGGGCATCTCCGAGCGCCTGTACGCCGTGGTGCGCCAGGCCGCCAAAGAGACGGGCAAGCAGATCAAGCTGGACATCACTGGCGGCTCCATTGAGATGGATCGTGGCGTGCTGGACCGCATGACCCCTGCGTTCGAGCACCTGCTGCGCAACTGTGTCGCACACGGCATTGAGATGCCGGACCAGCGCACGGGCAAAGGCAAGCCCGCGTCGGGAACCATCACCATTGACCTGCAGCACGAAGGCAACGACGTGTCGGTTGCGTTCCGTGACGATGGCGCGGGCCTCAACCTGCCTGCCATCCGCTCCAAGGCGGTGGCGCAGGGGCTTGTCGCTGCCGATGCATCCATCAGCGATGCCGAGGCTGCCAACCTAATCTTCACGCCGGGTTTCTCGACCGCATCGGAGGTGTCCAGTCTGGCTGGGCGTGGCATCGGCATGGATGTGGTGCGCGCCGAGGTGAATGCGCTCGGTGGGCGCATCGAGACCCAGACCGAGGCAGACAAGGGCACCTCCTTCCGCATGGTGCTGCCCTTGACCACGGCTGTGACGCAGGTGGTGATGTTGCGCGCAGGCGATCTGGCAGTCGGCATCCCCGCCAACCTGGTGGAAATCGTGCGCCGCGTGCCCTCGGTCGAGCTTGAGGCGGCCTACCGCAGCGGCGTGTTCGAGATGGCTGGCGAAAGCCTGCCCTTCTTCTGGTGCGGTGCGCTCTTGCAGGCATCCCAGCACAGCACCGAGCCTGCCGTGGGCAAGACCCGCCCCGTGGTCATTCTGCGCAGTGCGGCGCAGCGCATCGCCATGCATGTGGACGAAGTGCTCGGCAACCGCGAAGTGGTGGTCAAGAACCTGGGGCCACAGCTCTCGCGACTGCCGGGTCTGGCAGGCATGTCGGTGCTGGCGTCCGGTGCCGTGGTGCTGATTTACAACCCCGTGGCGCTGGCCACGGTGTATGGCGAACAGATCCGCGCAACGGCCAGCAGCCTGCCGCTGGGTGCTGTGTCGGTCACGGTCATGTCGGATGCCGGTACGGCGCTCCCTGTATCTGCCGCGCCTGCCGCAGGGCAGGTGCCACTGGTGCTGGTGGTGGACGACTCCATCACCGTGCGCCGCGTCACGCAGCGTTTGTTGCAGCGCGAGGGCTACCGCGTGGCCCTGGCCGCCGACGGCTTGCAGGCCCTGGAGAAGCTCCAGGAAGAGCGGCCCACGGTGGTGCTGTCGGACATCGAAATGCCACGCATGGACGGCTTCGACCTGGCGCGCAATATCCGTGCAGACGCCAGACTGCACGACCTGCCGATCATCATGATCACCTCGCGCATCGCCCAGAAGCACCGCGAGCACGCCATGGAACTGGGTGTGAACCACTACCTGGGCAAGCCCTACTCGGACGACGAGCTGCTGGGCCTGATCCAGCACTACGCCCAGCAGGCGCAGGCGGCTGCGCCGGCGTGATCGGGGCCTGTCGGTGTTGGGCGACTTCCAGCAGGTGTGGTGACTAGCTCGCCGCCTTGACCACCGCATAGCGCTGCAGGGTGCGCTCGCGCGCTTGCGCATGGTCCACGATGGGGAGGGGGTAGTCGCGCCCCAGCACCACGCCCGCAGCCTGCAGTTCCAGGGGGGACGCCTCCCAGGGTGCATGGAGCGCAGCGTCGGGCAATGCGGCCAGCGCAGGCAGGTAGCGGCGTATGAAGCGGCCCTGGGGATCGAAGCGGCGGCTTTGCGTGACTGGGTGGAAGATGCGGAAATAGGGCTGTGCATCGCAGCCACTGGAGCTGGCCCACTGCCAGCCACCATTGTTCGCCGCAAGGTCGTAGTCGTTGAGGTGCTGCGCAAAAAAGCGCTCGCCCCAGCGCCAGTCGATGCCCAGGTCCTTGGTCAGAAAACTCGCCACCACCATGCGCAGGCGATTGTGCATGTAGCCCGTGCGCAGAATTTGGGCCATGGCCGCGTCCACCAGGGGGAAGCCGGTGCGCCCCTCGCACCAGGCGGCAAAATGCGCTTGGGCTTGCGTGCCGGTTTCCCAGGCGATGGCGTCGTAGGCGGGCTTGAAACTGCGCTCCACCACATGCGGTTGGTGGTGCAGGATCTGGAAGTAGAAATCGCGCCAGACCAGCTCGCTGAGCCATACATCGGCCCCGGCACTGCCCTGGCGGGAGCGTTCCAGCGCCATGCGCGCCAGGCTGCGCACCGACACTGTGCCAAAGCGCAGGTGGGTGCTGAGGTAGCTGGGGCCCTTGACGGCGGGGAAATCGCGCGCCTGGTCATAGCGGTCGATGCGGCCTGCAAAGTCCTGCAACAGCTGCTGCGCGCCCTGGCTGCCTGCGGGCAGCACGCGCAGGTCCAGGTCGCTGGGTTCAAAACCCAGGTCTTGCAGCGTGGGCACGGGGCGGCAGTGTTCGGCAGGCCGTGGCGCCAGCCTTGCGGCGTGTGGTTCCACTGGCCACGGGGCCAGCCTGGCATCGTCGATGCGTGCCAGCCAGGCCTTTTTGTAGGGGGTGAACACCGTGTAGGGGCTGCCGGTGCGGGTGAGCAGCTCGCTGCGCTCGAACACCGTGTGGTCCTGATAGGTGTGCAGGGCCTGCCGTTGCCGTGCCAACTGCGTGCGCACCCGTGCGTCGCGTGCGAGGGCAGCCGGTTCGTCGTCATGGTGGGTGAATACGGCGTCTGTACCCAGCGCCTGGGCCAGGTTCGGAATGAGGCTGTCGGCCGGCCCTTGCAGCACGATCAGGCCCGCCTGGGGGTGCTCCGCCAGGGCGCGCAGGCGGCCGTCCAGTTCCACCAGCGACTCACGGATGAATTCCACGCGCCGGTCCTTGCGTGGCAGGGGGGCGAGGATGGCGCTGTCAAAGACGAATACGCAGTGCACCTGCTGGCATTGCAGCAGGGCGTGGTGCAGGGCGGCGTGGTCCTCGGCGCGCAGGTCGCGGCGGAACCAGACCAGCCCCGTGCGGTAGGGTGCAGACATGTTGACCGTAAAATTCAATGATGCCCGCCCATTCTGCGCCCATGAATCTGACACACCATTTCCTCATTGCCATGCCCGGACTGGAGGATGTGTCTTTTGCAGGCAGCGTGGTGTACCTGTGCGAACACAGCGAACGCGGCGCGTTGGGGCTGATCATCAACAAACCCACCGACATCAAGCTCCAGGGCTTGTTCGAGAAAGTCGATCTTCCGCTGGGGCGGCCAGACCTGAGCGATGCGCCGGTGTTTCTGGGCGGGCCGGTGCAGACCGAGCGCGGCTTTGTGCTGCACGAACCCATGCAGGCCCAGGGCGAACAGGGCGAGGAATCTGCCTATGCCTCGACCATGGTCATACCGGGCGGCGGGCTGGAGATGACCACCTCCAAGGACGTATTGGAAGCCCTGGCCACGGGCGCAGGCCCCCGGCGTGTACTGGTCACGCTGGGCTATTCGGCCTGGGGCGAGGGTCAGCTGGAATCCGAACTGGCCGAGAACACCTGGTTGACCGTGGGCGCCGACCTGGGGGTGATTTTTGACACCCCCATCGACAAGCGCTACGACAGCGCACTCGGCTTGCTGGGCCTGCAGGCGTGGCAACTTTCTCCAGGGGCGGGACACGCATGAGCGCGCGCCGGGCCGCTCCCAAGCAAGCTCGCACCGCAGTGCGCAGCACGGAGGTTTTCCAATGAGCGCGCGCCGGGCCGCTCCCAAGCAAGCGCGCACCGCAGTGCGCAGCACGGAGGTTCCACAGTGAGCGCACCGGCCCCGTCCGCCTCCGCTGCCGTTCCCGCGCATTTCCAGACCTTTCTCGCTTTCGATTTTGGGCTGCGCCGCACCGGCGTGGCCTTTGGTACGCGCATGCTGGGCACGGCCTCGCCCCGGCCCACCATCCAGGCCGAGGGCGACGCGCGCTTTGCCCCGGTGGCGCGGGCCATTGCCGAGTGGCAACCCGATGCCCTGGTGGTGGGCGTGCCCTACCACCCCGACGGCGCGAGCCACGACAACACCCGCCGCGCGCAGCGCTTTGCGCGCCAGTTGCGCGGGCGTTTTGGTTTGCCGGTGTATGAGGTGGACGAGCGCTACAGCACCACCGAGGCACTGGCCGCCAACGCGCGCGATGCCGATGCTGCATCGGCTTGCATCATTCTCGAACAATTTTTGAGGAGTCTTTCATGACTACAGCTTCTTCGGGCGCGCAGGGCAGCCTGGTGCTCGACGCCGAGGCCCTGTACCGCGAACTGCTGCGCGGCGTGCGCAGCCTGCGCGAGCCGCACACGCGCCTGGCGGGTATTGCCTCCGGCGGTGCCTGGCTGGCGCAGCGCCTGCAGCAGGACCTGGGTCTGGAGGGTGCGCCGGGCGTGCTCTCTTCGGCCATGCACCGCGACGATTTTGCCCAGCGCGGCCTGGCGTCGAGTGCACACACCGCGCTGCCCTTCGATGTGAACGGCGCCGACATCCTGGTGCTGGACGATGTGCTCTACACCGGCCGCACCGTGCGCGCCGTGCTCAACGAGCTGTACGACTACGGTCGCCCCGCGCGCGTGCGCCTGGCCGTGTTGGTGGACCGCGGCGGGCGTGAGCTGCCCGTGCAACCCGACTTTGCCGCCGCGCGCGTCACGCTGCCCGCGAGCCAGTCGCTGGCGCTGGCGCGCAACGACGGCGGCAGCTTTGTGTTCCAGGTCAAGGAGGCGTGAATCCCGTGCGACACCACCGCAACCCCCAACTCAACCGCAACGGCGAACTGATCCACCTGCTGTCCGTCGAGGGCCTGCCGCGCGACATCGTCACGCACATCCTAGACACGGCGGCCAACTTCGTCAGCGTGCACGAGCGCGAAGTCAAGAAGGTGCCGCTGCTGCGCGGCAAGAGCGTGTTCAACCTGTTCTTCGAGAACAGTACGCGCACGCGCACCACATTCGAGATCGCGGCCAAGCGCCTGTCGGCCGACGTGTTCAACCTCGACATCGCGCGCAGCTCGGCGAGCAAGGGCGAGTCGCTGCTGGACACCATTGCCAACCTCTCGGCCATGGCGGCCGACCTGTTCGTGGTGCGGCACAGCGAATCGGGTGCGCCCTACCTCATCGCCCAGCATGTGGCGCCGCATGTGCACGTGATCAATGCCGGCGACGGGCGCCACGCCCACCCCACGCAGGGCCTGCTGGACATGTACACCATCCGGCACTACAAGAAGGACTTTTCCAACCTCACCGTGGCCATCGTGGGCGACGTGCTGCACTCGCGCGTGGCGCGCTCGGACATCCACGGCCTGACCACCCTGGGCTGCGCCGAAGTGCGCGTGGTGGGGCCGCGCACGCTGGTGCCATCCAACCTGGCCGACATGGGTGTGCGCGTATTCCATACGCTCGAAGAAGGCATCAAGGACGCCGACGTGGTCATCGCGCTGCGCCTGCAGAATGAGCGCATGAGCGGCGCGTTGTTGCCGTCGAGCCAGGAATACTTCAAGAGCTTCGGTCTCACGCCCGAGCGGCTGCGCTGGGCCAAGCCGGACGCCATCGTCATGCATCCCGGCCCCATCAACCGGGGGGTGGAGATCGACTCCGCCGTGGTCGATGGGCCGCAAAGCGTGATCCTGCCGCAGGTGACCTTCGGCATTGCCGTGCGCATGGCCGTCATGTCCATCGTCGCCGGGAATGAAGCATGACTCCCCTGTGGCGCTGCGCGCCTTCCCCCCGCTCTCGCAGCGCTGCGCGCTGCGGGCAGGGGGACGCCGCCCGTTCGGCGGGGCGGTTCTTGCACGGCGTCCCTGGCGTGGGTTGTGCCGGGTTCATGCGGCATGCCCATGCAGCCAGTTTGTATGCTATAAATTTAATAGCTACTAGCGCTTATTCCATAAGCGGTAGCGGCCAATTTGGCTTGAAATCATGAGAATTCTGATCCAGAACGGTCGGGTGATCGATCCCGCCTCGGGCCTTGACCAGACCTGTGACATTGCCCTGGCGGCGGGGCGCATTGTGGGCGTCAACCGTGTGCCGCCCGACTTTGCGCCCCACCGCAGCATCGACGCATCGGGTTGTCTCGTGTTGCCGGGCCTGGTGGACCTGGCAGCGCGCCTGCGTGAGCCAGGGCATGAGCACGAAGGCATGCTCGAATCCGAAATGGCCGCTGCTGTGGCCGGTGGCGTCACCAGCCTGGTCTGCCCGCCGGACACCGACCCGGTGCTTGACGAGCCCGGTCTGGTGGAGATGCTCAAGTTCCGAGCGGAAAAACTCCACCAGGCGCGCCTGTTCCCCCTGGGCGCCCTCACGCGCGGCCTGGCGGGCGAGGTGCTCACCGAAATGGCCGAGCTCACCGAATCGGGCTGCGTGGGCTTCAGCCAGGCCGATGTGGCGCTGACCAGCACCCAGGTGTTGCAGCGTGCGCTGCAGTACGCCGCCACCTACGGCTACACCGTGTGGCTGCGCCCGCAGGAGCTGTACCTGGGCAAGGGCGTGGCCGCCAGCGGCCCGCTGGCCACGCGCCTGGGCCTGAGCGGCGTGCCCGTGGCGGCCGAGACCATTGCCTTGCACACCATTTTTGAGCTGCTCAAGGCCACCGACGCGCGCGTGCACCTGTGCCGCCTCTCCAGTGCTGCCGGGGTCGAGCTGGTGCGTCAGGCCAAGGCCGAAGGGCTCAAGGTGAGCTGCGATGTGAGTATCAACTCGCTGCACCTCACGGACCTCGACATCGGCTTCTTCGACAGCCGTGCTCGCCTCACTCCGCCGCTGCGCCAGCAGCGCGACCGCGATGCCCTGCGCGCCGCGCTGCGCGACGGCACCATCGACGCCCTGGTGTCCGACCACACCCCGGTCGAGCAGGACGCCAAGACCCTGCCCTTTGCCGAGGCCGAACCCGGCGCCACCGGGCTGGAGCTACTGCTGAGCCTGGCGCTCAAGTGGGCGCAGGACGACAGCGTGCCGCTGCAGCGCGCGCTGGCCGTGGTCACCAGTGCGCCTGCTGCGGTGCTGGGCACGGCGCTGGGCACCCTGCAGGCCAGTGTGGGCCGTTTGGTCGAGGGTGGGGTGGGCGATGTGTGCATCGTCGATCCTGGCGCGCACTGGCTGGCCGAGCCCGCTGCGCTGCGCAGCCAGGGCAAGCACACGCCGTTCTCGGGCTACGAACTGCCCGCGCGGGTGCGCTGCACTCTGGTGGGTGGACAGGTGGTCTTTGAGCGGGAATGAAGTGAAACACCCCCTTTGTCGCCTTTGGCGCCCCCTCTCCCCCGACCCCTCCCCCGCGAGAGGAGAGGGGAGGTGTTACCCCCTCTCCCCTGGTGGGAGAGGGGCAGGGGGAGAGGGGACGCCACCAGCGCGGCGGGGCGGCCCTTGCGCGGGAGCCCTGGCCTGGGGCGCGCCGGTTTCATGCGCTGCGGGTGCCGCGTTCGCGGAATGGATAACGGATAACTGATATGCAGCCTCGCGCCTGCCAGCGCCAGACACCTTGCCCTTTTTCACCATGCGAAGCCTAGTCGCCTGCTGGCGCGTTCTGCGCATCATCGTGCACCTGCTGCACGGCCTGATGGTCGTGGCGCTGCGCTTTCCCTCGCTTTCGCCCGCGCAGCAGCAGGCGCGCGTGCAGGCCTGGTCGCTGGCGCTGCTGGGCCATGCGGGCATTCGGCTGGTGGTGCAGGGTCAGCCTGCGGTGCAGGGGCCGGTGATGCTGGTGGCCAACCACATCTCCTGGCTCGACATTCCGGTGCTGCACGCGGCGCGCTATTGCCGCTTCATTTCCAAGTCGGACGTGCAGGGCTGGCCCCTCATCGGTGCCCTGGCCACGGCGGCGGGCACTTTGTACATCGAGCGCGGCTCGCGGCGCGACGCCATGCGCATGGTGCGCGCCCTGCAACAGTCGCTGGAGGATGGCGAGGTGCTGGCGGTGTTTCCCGAAGGCACCACGGGCGACGGCCGCACGCTGCTGCCCTTCCACGCCAACCTGCTGCAGGCGGCGCTGGAGGCCCAGGCGCCCGTGCAGCCCGTGGGCCTGCGCTTTGTGGAGCGCGCCACGGGCGAAATCTGCTTCTACCCCAGCTACCAGGGCGATGAGACGCTGGTGGGCTCGGTCTGGCGCACCCTGTCGTGCCCGGCCATCGATGCCGTGCTGCACTTTGGCAGCCCCGAACTGGCAGGCGAGCGCGACCGCCGCGCCTGGGCGCAGCACCTGCACCAGGTGGTGGACGCGCTGCGCCAGGGCTAGAGAATCAGGCCAGGCTCAGCGGCTGGCGTTCCAGTTGGATGTGGTGGTAGTCCTCCACCAGATCCATGCCCAGTTCCTCGATGGCGTCGTCCTCGGCGTCATAGACCCAGAGGATGCGGATGTCCGTGCCCTGGTGGCCGGCGCGGTCGAGCAGCCCAAACAGCGCGCGCAGACCCATGGTCGAGGCGCTGTTGATGTACTGCAACTGCATGTGGGCCTCAAAGCGCGTGGGGCGCTGTTGCTCGAAGTACTGCTGCAGCGTGTGCAGCAGCGGCTGGAAGAGGGGCAGGGGGTTCTCGGGGTAGCACTCGCCCGCGATTTCCATGCGCTGCGATGCAGGCAGGAACAGGATTTCAGGCGTGACGTTGCTGCGTTCGATGTGCAGGTTGTGCATGGTGGACTCCTCAGGAACAAGATGACGAAAATGGTTTGAACAGGCCCTAGACCAGCGCCTTGACGTAAAACTGCGCGGTGCGGGAGCGGGGGTCTGCGGTCGAGGCAAAGCTGTATTCGAGCGGCGCGCTGGCGTCGCGCGCAATGGTCAGCAGCCCCAGGCCCGCGCCTTTGCTGATGGCGTCGGTGTCCGAATGCTCGGCATTGCGCAACTGCGCGCGGTAGCTTTCCTTGATCTCGGCCAGGCTCATGGACTGCAGGGCATTGAGCTTCTCGGTCAGGCGCGCGATGTGCTCCACATGCACCGGGTTGCTGCACACCAGCCAGTAATGGCCCGCATCGCCCTCGCTGGCGTCGCGCCCCACGGCAATGGCACCGCTGGCCGGTGGCTGCGGCAGGCCGGGTTCGGCATTGGCGGCGGCGTAGTGCAGCACGTTCTGCGCCATTTCAATGAAGGTGGAAAACACCTTGCGCTTGGCGGCAGAGCCTGCTTCCTCGCTGGCCAGGCGGCCTTTGAGGGAGTCGGCCGCTGCGGCGATCATGGCGGGCGTGAATTCGCCTGCGTAGTACAACAGCACGCCGCAGTCCTGCGAGTTGTGCTGAAAGCGTTCGAAGTCCTGCGGTGTCATGCCTGCTCCTGCACGGCTGCGCCGCAGCGAAAGGCCAGCAGCGACACATCGTCGCGGCGCCGCTCCAGGCCCTGCCATTGGCTGAAATGCTCGGCAAACTCCGCGCACAGGGCGCGTGCGCTCACGCCGCGCCGCTGCTCCATGAACTGCACCAAACGCCGCTTGCCGTGGGCGATCTGGCGTGGCCCGCCGATCTGGTCGATCACGCCGTCGGTGGGAATCACCAGCAGGCTGGGGCCGCTCAGCGCCACCTGCTGCGTGGTCCAGGTCTGGTCGTCGGCCGTGTCGGCGTAGCCAATGCCGTCGCGGTCGCCGTCGATGGTGCGCAGCGCGCCGCCATCGTCGGGGGCAATCAGCAGGTGCAGCCGGGCCGAGGCGAACTGCAGCGACGCACCATCGGGCGCCAGCAGGAACAGCGCGGCGTCCAGCCCATCGTTGGACGGACGGCTGCCGCTGCCGTAGCTGCTGTCGCCCTCGCGTTGGCGCTGCTGCAGCACGCGCTTGATGTAGCGGTTCATGGCGCCCAGCGTGGCGCCGGGGTCCAGGTGATCGCTCTCCGGTGTGATGGTCTGCTCCAGGAAGGACAGCGCAATCAGCGTCATGAACGCGCCCGGTACACCGTGGCCCGTGCAGTCGAACACGCAGCCGACCAGGCCGGCGGCGGTGTGGCGGAAGAAATAGGCATCGCCGCCGACCACATCGCGTGGCTGCCACAGCAGGGCGTGGTCGGGCAGCCCATCGCGCAGGGCCAGGTCGGACTCGGCCAGGTGCGAGCGCTGGATCAGGCTGGCGTAGCCGATGCTGGAGAGCAGCTGGCGCGTCTTTTCTGCCTCGATGTCGGACATGGCCTTCATCAGTGCATAGCCCGTGCCCAGGCCCAGGTACTGGCCCTCGGCGGTGGTGATGAAGCCGTCCTTGAGCACGCGCGTGCCTGCTTCGACGGCAGTCTTGACCAGCGTCTCGATGGGCAGGCCCCGGTCCACGATCACCGGGCTTTTGTCCATGAAGGCGATGCAGCTCTTGCGCCCGAACACATCGCGCGCAAACGGGCGGGCGTATTGCTCCATGAAAATGTGGCGGTTGATGAGCCCGATGGGCTGGCCGTTCTCCACCACGGCCAGGGTTTCCTGCACCTCATTCTGGGCAAAGCGCTGGCGTACGTCGTCGTTGGTGTGCTCGGGGGTGACGGGTTCGGCGTGCGCCGTCAAATGCTCGGCACGCGTGGCCAGGGCAGTGTGCGCATGCCGCTTGTCGGCCGCACCTGCAGCCAGCGATTCATAAAGGCGATCCAGAGAATTCATGGTGGCAACCTGTAACCAGATGCAATTCATTCTGGACAGGTGCCGTGACGCCGGCATGACGCCCCCGCTGGCCGTGGGGGTGCCCACGCTGCGGGCAGATGCAGCAGGGGCTATGTGCTATAAAAAATATAGCACTTTGCGCTTGCTGCATAAGCGCTGGAGCCGATTTTCGCTATGAAATTCCGCGCTCGAAGGTCACCACATGGTCCACCTGGGGGCGGATGCCGATCCACTCGCCGATGGCGTGGTCGTGGTGGCTGGGCACATGGGCCAGCAGCAACTGGCCGTTGTCCATGCGCAGCGTGTACAGGAACTCCGAGCCGCGAAAGGCCTTGCGTACGATCTGTGCCTGCGCAGGGGCTGCGTCGTCGTGCACGATGTCGTCGGCGCGCAGCAGCACGTCGCAGGCGCCGCCGGGGTAGCGCGAGGGCAGGGGGCAGTCGGTCAGGTTGGCCAGGTCGCCCAGGGGGGTGCGCACGACCACGCTGCTGCCTTGCTGCACCAGCGTGGCCGGGGCAAACACGCCGTGGCCGATGAAGTCGGCCACAAAGCGCGTGGCCGGACGGTGGTAGAGGGTGTAGGCGTCGTCCCACTGGTGCAGGTGGCCCTGGTGCATTACGCCGATCACGTCGCCAATGGCAAAGGCTTCGAGCTGGTCGTGGGTGACGAACAGCGCCGTGGCGCCAGCCTGCTTGAGGATGGTGCGCACCTCGTGGGCCAGGCGCTCGCGCAGGTCCACGTCGAGGTTGGAGAAGGGCTCGTCCAGCAGCATGAGCTGGGGGCGTGGGGCCAGTGCGCGGGCCAGGGCCACGCGCTGCTGCTGGCCACCCGAGAGTTCGTGCGGGTAGCGCTGGGCGCTGCCTTCCAGGCCCACCAGTTGCAGCACCTCGGCCACTCGCAGGCTGCGCTCGGCGGTGGGCAGGTGCTCTATGCCAAAGGCCACGTTGCGGCCCACGCTCAGGTGCGGAAACAGTGCGTAGTCCTGAAACACCATGCCGATGCGC
The DNA here is from genome assembly GCA_023150295.1 of Giesbergeria sp. Taxonomy (GTDB): domain Bacteria; phylum Pseudomonadota; class Gammaproteobacteria; order Burkholderiales; family Burkholderiaceae_C; genus Simplicispira. The sequence continues at coordinate 42,511 of JAKLLE010000020.1, forward strand.
CGCTGCTCGGGCGGCACGCTGTGGCCGGGGCTGCCCACCACCTGCGTCCCCAGTCGGATGGAGCCCGCCGCCAAGGGCTCCAGCCCGGCCACGCTGCGCAGCAAGGTGGTCTTGCCGCAGCCCGAGGGGCCGATGAGCACGCCGATCTGGCCTGCTGCCAGGCCCAGGGACACGTCCTGCACTGCGGCCACCGTCTGTCCGGCGTAGCGCACCTGCAGTTGGGAGACTTCCAGAAACATGCCCGCATTGTAGGAGGGTCGAATGCGTAGAATTCGCATTCCTCTCGGCCGTGCTGGCCGATGCCCCTGCCCGCCGCCCTTCGAGACGCTCTCTTGCCACGCCTGTCCGCTGTTTTGCGCCCCCTTCCCTTGCTGCTGCTGGCGGGTGTGCTGTCGCTGCCTGTGCTGGCCTTGCTGGGGGCCTGGCTGCCCTGGGGCGAGGGGGGCGCACCGGCCTGGGCCATCCTGCGCGGGATGGCGACCACCGTGCTGCCGGGCTATGTGGGTACCACGCTGTGGCTGTGCCTGTGGGTGGGCCTGGGCGCCGCGGCGGTGGGCAGCGCGGCGGCTGCGGCGGTTACCTTGTTCGATTTTCCGGGGCGGCGGGCGTTCGAGTGGCTGCTGCTGTTGCCCCTGGCCATGCCCGCCTACGTGACGGCCTACGCTTATACCGATTTCCTGCAGTTCAGTGGCCCTCTGCAGGTGGGCCTGCGTGCGGCCTTTGGCTGGGAAGGGCGCCTGCTCCCCGAGGTGCGCAGCCTGTGGGGTGCGGTGCTGGTGTTTGTCGTGTCTTTGTACCCCTATGTGTACCTGCTGGCCCGCACCGCGCTGGGCGAGCGGGCCGCGCATCTGATGGAAGCAGCGCGTCTGCTGGGTGCTCCGCTGGGTCGGCGCATTGCCCGCATTGCCCTGCCGCTGGCGCGCCCTGCGGTGGCTGCCGGTGTGGCGCTGGTGCTGATGGAAACCCTGGCCGACTTTGGCGTGACCAGCTACTTTGGCATCCAGAGCTTTACCACCGGCATCTACAAGGCCTGGCTGGCCATGGACAACCGCGTGGCGGCGGCGCAGCTGTCTACCTTGCTGCTGGCCTTGGTGCTGGTGGTGCTGGGGCTGGAGCAACGCGCGCAGCGGCGAATGCGCTTTGCGGCCTCGGGTGTGGGCCGGTGTGGGTCGGCCGAGGCCGCGCCGGTACGCCTGCACGGCGGCCGTGCGGCCCTGGCCTGGGCGGTGTGCGCCCTGCCGGTGCTGCTGGGCTTTGTGGCGCCGGTGCTGTTCATGCTGCGGCCCTTGGCGGCCGACTGGTCGGTGCTGCCCTGGGACCGCTTTCTGGCCTGGGGCTGGAACAGCATGCGGCTGGGAGGCATCACCGCCCTGCTGTCGGTGGCGGTGGCGCTGGCGCTGGCGTTTGCTGTGCGGCGCGGCGCGGGCGTGCTGACGCGCGGCGTGGTGCGGCTGGCCAGCCTGGGCTACGCGGTGCCTGGGGCGGTGATCGTGGTGGGGCTGCTGCTGCCCGTGGGCTGGCTGCAGGCGCTGGCGCCGCAGTGGGGCGTGGGGGCGCTGGTCACCACCACGGCGCTGGGCATTGTGTGGGCCTACCTGGTGCGGTTTTGTGCTGTGGCGCTGCAATCGGTGCAGAGCGGGTATGCGCGCATCCCGGCCAGCCTGGACGATTCGGCGCGCATGCTGGGTGCGGGCAGCGCCCGGCTGCTGGCGCGGGTGCACTGGCCTTTGCTGCGCCGCTCCACGGCGGCGGCGGCGCTGCTGGTGTTTGTGGATGTGATGAAGGAGCTGCCCGCCACCCTGGTGCTGCGCCCTTTCAACAGCGACACGCTGGCCGTGGTGGCCTACCAGTTGGCGCGTGACGAGCGCCTGGGCGAGGCGGCGCTGCCCTCGCTGGCACTGGTGCTGGTGGGACTGGTGCCGGTGGTGCTGCTGAGCCGGGCTTTGCGCAGCCGTGAATCGGGTGGTTGATCAGGGAAAACCCTGATATTGCAAGCCCTCAGGTTTGGATTTTCAGCCGAATGGCGTTAACCTGCCAGCCCTTGCTGCGCAGGTGGGCCTGCAGGGAAGGCAGCAGTTGGCGCAATTTGGCGGCGGCTGCGTTGCTTTTGACCACCAGGCACCAGGTGTCGCCCTCAATGGGCCCCGCCTGCAGTGCGCCGCGCAGCGCCGGTGGAACCAGCGGTTCCACCGCCTTGAGGCGTTCGCTGGACTCGCGCGTGAGCGCAGCCAGCTTGGCCAATGTGGGTGACTCATCGGCAGCCTGCTGCAGCGAGATGGCGTGGTGGCGGCGGAGCATGTTCGGTCAAGGACACAGGAAGCAGGAATGCAGTTGATTATCATGGACTCGCGGCTGTGCCGCAGCCGCACCATCCACCTGACGGGCTCGCGGCTGATGGCGGCAATGCTGGCCGCGTCGCTGGTACTGATGGCCGTGGCAGCGCTGCTGTACCACCTGGTGTTTCTCAAAGGCGCGCGCGAGGGTTGGCCCGTGGTGGGCTCGCTGGTGCGCCTGGTGGTGGAGGATGAATTTGCACAGCGCGACCGCTTCATGCGCCAGAACCTCGACGCCATGGCGCGCAAGCTGGGCGAAATGCAGGCACGCATGGTCGAGCTGGAATCCCTGGGTGAGCGCGTGTCCGGGCTGGCAGGCATTGAGCCCGCGACCGCCAAGCCAGCAGACCGTGCGCCAGGACTGGGCGGGGCGCTGATGGCGGGGCGCTCGCTGAGCATGGAAGAACTCGACGCGACCTTGCAGGAGCTGGACCAGATCAGCGGCCAGCGCATCGACCTGCTCACGGTGCTGGAGTCCCGCCTGTTCGACGAGCACATCCGCAAGCACATGGTGCCCACCGAGTCGCCCGCACCAGGCAAGGACGTGGGTTCGCGCTTTGGCTGGCGCATCGACCCCATCACCGGGCAGTCGGCGCTGCATGCGGGGCTGGATTTCAAGGCCGATACGGGCGCTCCCATCGTGGCTGCGGCCGGGGGCATGGTGGTCACCCAGGAATACCATGCGCAATTTGGCAATATGGTCGAAATCGACCATGGCAACCAGCTGGTCACCCGCTATGCCCATGCCTCCAAGGTGCTGGTCAAGCGCGGCGACCTGGTGCGCAGAGGCCAGAAGATTGCCGAGGTGGGCAGCACCGGGCGCTCCACCGGGTCGCACCTGCACTTCGAAGTGCTGGTGCAGGGCGTGCCCCAGGATCCGCAGAAATTTCTCACCGCTGGCCAGCAGGCAACGCAGAAGCTGGCGGCCCTGCCCCAACGCAACGGCGGTGCGCCCACGGCGGGCAGGTAAAATCCGCGCTGTTCGGCGCTGCCGCGCCGTTTGTCGATGCTTGACAAACGGCTGGGCACCCCCACCTGAGTCCCTTTCCATCAAGCTTCTGGCCGTCCGGTGTGCCTTCGGGCGCACGGGGCGGATCTGTTCGCATGGCCACCAACTTCCTCACCAAAATTTTCGGCAGCCGCAATGACCGGCTTCTCAAGCAATACCGCAAGACGGTGGCCCGCATCAATGCGCTGGAGCCCCAGTTCGAAGCCCTGAGCGACGAAGACCTGCGGGCCAAGACGCAGGAGTTCCGCCAGCGCCTGGAGCAGGGCAGCACCTTGGACGACCTGTTGCCCGAGGCCTTTGCCGTGGTGCGCGAGGGCTCCAAGCGCATCATGAAGATGCGCCACTTCGACGTGCAGTTGCTGGGCGGCATGGCGCTGCACTACGGCAAGATCGCCGAAATGCGCACGGGCGAGGGCAAGACGCTGACCGCCACACTGCCCGTGTACCTCAATGCCCTTTCCGGGCACGGGGTGCATGTGGTCACGGTGAACGATTACCTGGCCAACCGCGATGCCCAGTGGATGGGGCGGCTGTACAACTTCCTGGGTCTGACGGTGGGCATCAACCTGCCGCAGATGCCGCGCGAGCAAAAGCAGGCTGCCTATGCCAGCGACATCACCTACGGCACCAACAATGAGTACGGGTTTGACTACCTGCGCGACAACATGGTCTATGAGGTGCAGGACCGGGTGCAGCGCAAGCTCAACTACGCCATCGTGGACGAGGTGGACTCCATCCTCATCGACGAGGCCCGTACTCCGCTGATCATCAGCGGCCAGGCCGAAGACCACACCGCCACCTACCTGGCCATGAACAAGGTGGTTCCGCTGCTGGTGCGCCAGGAGGGCGAGGCCGACCCGCGCACGGGCGAGGGCGTGACCAAGCCCGGCGACTTCACGGTGGATGAAAAATCGCACCAGGTCTTCCTGACGGAGCAGGGCCACGAGAACGCCGAGCGCATCCTGGCCAGCCAGGGCCTGATTGCCGAGGGCGCATCGCTCTACGACCCGGCCAACATCACGCTCATGCACCACCTGTATGCGGCGCTGCGGGCCAATCACCTGTACCACCGCGACCAGCATTACGTGGTGCAGAACGGCGAAATCGTCATCGTCGATGAATTCACCGGCCGCCTGATGTCGGGCCGCCGCTGGAGCGATGGCCTGCACCAGGCCGTGGAGGCCAAGGAGGGCGTGCAGATCCAGGCCGAGAACCAGACGCTGGCTTCCATCACCTTCCAGAACTACTTCCGTCTGTACAACAAGCTCTCGGGCATGACCGGCACGGCAGACACCGAGGCCTACGAGTTCCAGGAAATCTACGGCCTGGAAACCGTGGTCATCCCGCCCAACCGCCCCAGCAAGCGCGACGACCAGCTCGACCGCGTGTACAAGACCACGCGCGAGAAGTACGAAGCCGCCATTGCCGACATCCGCGAGTGCCACGAGCGCGGCCAGCCGGTGCTGGTGGGCACGACCTCGATCGAGAACTCCGAAATCATCGACCAGTTGCTGACCCAGGCGGGCCTGCCGCACCAGGTGCTCAACGCCAAGCAGCACGCCCGCGAGGCCGACATCGTGGCCCAGGCGGGTCGCGAGGGCATGATTACCATTGCCACCAACATGGCGGGCCGCGGCACTGACATCGTGCTGGGCGGCAACATCGAGAAAGACGTGGGTGTCATCGAGGCCGACGAGAGCCTGGACGAAGGCAGCAAGCAATCGCGCATTGCACAGTTGCGTGCGCAGTGGCAACAAGACCATGAAAAGGTCAAGGCGCTGGGCGGTTTGCGCATCATTGCCACCGAGCGCCACGAGTCGCGCCGTATCGACAACCAGTTGCGTGGCCGTTCGGGTCGCCAGGGTGACCCCGGCTCGTCGCGCTTTTACCTGAGCCTGGACGATGCACTGATGCGCATCTTCGCGGGCGACCGCGTCAAGGCCATCATGGACCGGCTCAAGATGCCCGACGGCGAGGCCATCGAGGCGGGCATCGTCACGCGCAGCATCGAATCGGCCCAGCGCAAGGTGGAAGCCCGCAATTTCGACATTCGCAAGCAGTTGCTCGAGTACGACGACGTGGCCAACGACCAGCGCAAGGTCATCTACCAGCAACGCAACGACATCCTGGACGCCTCCGAACTGTCCGAAATCATCATGGGCATGCGTGAAAGCTGCTTCATGGACTTGGTGCGCCAGCATGTGCCTGCCGAGTCGCTGGAGGAGCAGTGGAACCTGCCCGCGCTGGAGAAGGCCCTGGCCGATGAGTGGCAGTTGAGCCTGCCGCTGCAGCAAATGGTGGAAGGCTCGAACTCGGTCACCGACGACGACATTCTCGAAAAAGTGCTGGCGGCGGTGCACGGCGCCTACGAGGCCAAGGTCGAACAGGTGGGCAAGGAAAACTTCACCCAGTTCGAGCGCATGGTGCTGCTGCAGAACATCGACACCCACTGGCGCGACCACCTCAGCGCGCTGGACTACCTGCGCCAGGGCATCCACCTGCGCGGCTATGCACAAAAGCAGCCCAAGCAGGAATACAAGCGTGAGGCTTTCGAGCTGTTCCGCCAGTTGCTCGACGTGGTCAAGAACGAGGTGACCCGCGTGCTGATGACGGTGCAGGTGCAGTCCCCCGCACAGATCGACCAGGCCGCCGAGGACTTGGAAGCCCGCGCCGAACGCATCGCCAACGTCACCTACACCGCGCCCACCGAAACCGGCGAGGTGGAAACCACGGTGGACGAGCGCACACTCAGCGTGCAGCAAAAGGTGGCTGCGGGTGGCCGTGTGGGCCGCAACGATCCCTGCCCCTGCGGCAGTGGGAAAAAATACAAGCAGTGCCACGGCCAACTTGCTTGACTTAGGAGCAACCCCCTGAGCGGCTTCGCCGCCTCCCCCTTCTCTCACCTCGCTGCGCGAGCCGGGAAGGGGGACGCCACCGGTGCTACGGGGCGGCCCTTGCACGGTGGCCCTGGCATGGATCGCGCCAGTGGCATGTGCCGCACCCATAATTGTGATGGGGCGTCCTATCATCGCCCTGCTTTTGGAAGGATCACCCCCCATGCCCGTTCATCTCTCCGCTCCCAACCCTGACGATCTGCACCCTGTGGCTGGCGTGCGCATTGGCGTTGCCGAAGCTGGCGTGCGCAAGGCCAACCGCAAGGACTTGACCGTTTTTCTGCTCGATGAAGGCGCGAGTGTGGCGGGCGTGTTCACGCAGAACCGCTTTTGCGCCGCGCCGGTGCAGGTCTGCCGCGAGCACCTGGCAGCGGGGCATTCCATCCGCGCACTCGTGGTGAACACGGGCAACGCCAATGCGGGCACGGGCGCCGAGGGCCTGGCCCGCGCGCGTGCGACCAGCGCTGCGTTGGCACGCCTTCTGCAGGTGGATGCGGCGCAGGTGTTGCCCTTCTCCACCGGCGTCATCATGGAGCCGCTGCCCGTGGATCGTATCGAAGCCGGGTTGCCTGCCGCCATCGCCGATGCGCAACCCGCCCACTGGGCGCGGGCGGCCGAGGGCATCATGACCACCGACACCGTGCCCAAGGCCTTCAGCCGCCAAGTGCAGATCGGTGGCGCCACCGTCACGGTGACCGGCATTGCCAAGGGCGCGGGCATGATCCGCCCGAACATGGCGACCATGCTGGGCTTCGTGGCCACCGACGCGCGCATCGCCCCCGGCCTGCTGCAGGGTCTGGTGCGTGAGCTGGCAGACCAGTCGTTCAACCGCATCACCATCGACGGCGATACCTCCACCAACGACTGTTTCATGCTCGTCGCCACGCACAAGGCTGCGCACGCCGCCATCGAATCGCTGTCCAGCGCCGAGGGCCAGGCGCTCAAGGCCGCGCTGCTGGACGTGGCGCAGAAGCTCGCCCAGGCCATCGTGCGCGACGGCGAGGGCGCGACCAAGTTCATCACCGTGCGCGTGGAGGGCGGCACGACAGGCGAAGAATGCCGCAAGGTGGCCTACGCCATCGCCCATTCTCCGCTGGTCAAGACGGCGTTCTTCGCCAGCGACCCGAACCTGGGCCGCATCCTGGCGGCCGTGGGCTATGCGGGCATCGAGGACCTGGACCAGACCGGCATCGACCTCTACCTCGACGACGTGCACGTGGCCGTGCAGGGCGGGCGCAACCCCCAGTACCGCGAGGAGGACGGCCAGCGCGTGATGAAGCAGAGCGAGATCACCGTGCGCGTGTTGCTGGGCCGTGGTACGGCGCAGGACACGGTCTGGACCTGCGACCTGAGCCACGATTACGTGACTATCAACGCCGACTATCGCTCCTGATTTGATAGCTGCTTGCGCTTGATGGATAAGCGCTAGATGCCAAAATGAATGAAAAATTCGAACATCTGATCGAACGCGCAGAGCAGCTCATCGCGCGCATCGAATCCGTGCTGCCGCAGCCGCTGGCCGCGCCCGACTGGTCGGCAGCCATCGCATGGCGTTACCGCAAGCGCAGCAGCGGCCACGGCACGCTCGAACCCGTGCGCCATGTGGCGGCGATGGGCCTGGAAGATCTGAAGGAAATCGACGGCCAGAAGGAAAAGATCCAGCGCAACACCGAGCAGTTCGTGCGCGGCGTTCCGGCCAACAATGTGCTGCTCACGGGCGCGCGCGGCACGGGCAAGTCCTCGCTCATCAAGGCCTGCCTGAATGCCTACGCACCGCAGGGCCTGCGCCTGATCGAGGTGGACAAGGCCGACCTGACCGATTTGCCCGACATCGTGGACGTGGTGGCAGGCAGGCCGGAATACTTCATCGTGTTCTGCGACGACCTGAGCTTCGAGGATGGCGAGCCTGGCTACAAGGCGCTCAAGTCCATCCTCGACGGTTCGGTGGCCGCAGCCACGCCCAACGTGCTGATCTACGCCACGAGCAACCGGCGCCATCTGCTGCCCGAGTACATGCGCGAGAACCTCACGTACACCCATACCGACGATGGCGAGGTGCACCCGGGCGAGGGCGTGGAGGAGAAGATTTCACTGTCCGAGCGCTTCGGCCTGTGGGTAAGCTTCTACCCGTTCAGCCAGGACGAGTACCTGGCCATTGCGGGGCAGTGGTTGGCATCGTTTGGGCTCGGCAGCGAAGCCATTGCTGCGGCGCGCCCCGAGGCGCTGGTCTGGGCGCTGGAGCGCGGCTCGCGCAGCGGTCGTGTGGCCTACCAGTTTGCGCGCGATTACGCGGGGCGGCGCGGTGGCTGAGGCGGTACCCGTGCAGCGCAAGCACACCGAGGTCGCGGTGGGCATCCTCATCCGCGCGGACGGCGCACTGCTCTTGAGCACGCGGCCGCCGGACAAGGTTTATGCGGGCTATTGGGAATTCCCCGGCGGCAAGATCGAGGCGGGCGAGACCGTGGAGCAGGCGCTGCGCCGCGAACTGCACGAGGAGCTGGGCATCACCATCGGCCCAGCGGCGGTCTGGAAGGTGACTGAACACGACTACCCCCACGCCCTGGTGCGGTTGCACTGGTGCAAGGTGCACGACTGGACGGGGGAGTTCGAGATGCGCGAGGGCCAGACCATGGCCTGGCAGCACTGGCCCATCGAGGTGCGCCCGGTGCTGCCGGGAGCACTGCCGGTGCTGGGCTGGCTGGCCGAAGAGCGCGGCGTGCCGTTCGATCCGTCAATACTATTAAATTGATAGCTTCTGGCGCTTGTCCCATAAGCGCCAGCGCCGTTTTCAATCAACGCTGGTACGGGGATCGCCATAGGTGGCGTCCGAAGGGGGGGGCTTCGGCGGGCACGCGAAAACCTTCGCTGGCCCAGGCGCCCAGATCCATCTGCTTGCAGCGCTCACTGCAAAACGGGCGCCAGGGATTGGCGGGGCTGAACAGGCTCCAGCCCTGGCAGGCCGGACAGCGCACCTTGCGCGGTGCCGTGGATGCTGATTTGTCTGGATGCATTTAGAACTTGTCCGTAAATTATTTGATGCCACGTTGGGGCGCAATCGGGATGAGTTCGAGGTCTTGGCGCGCCGCATGGGCTGGCGGCCCATGCAAGCGGCAAGGGCGCGAAATCGCCCGATTTCGCCCCAACCCGAAGGGCAGTGCTCTTTTCGGGCGGTCTGCGGCGTTGCGGCGCTCGCCCATAGCCCGGGCTATGGGCCGCGCACCGCGCCTTGCATCCCATCCCGAAAAGAGCGCTGCGTGGCATCAAATAATTTACGGACAAGTTCTAAGTGATTCATTGTGCGCAGGCAACTTCCAGGGTGCATGAGACTGGCGCGGGGCCAGCGCCAGGGCTCCCGCGCAAGGGCCGCCCCGCCGTGCCGGGAGCGTCCCCCCTCCCGAATCGCGCAGCGATTGGAGAGAGGGGGGAAGCCGCGCAGCGGCTCAGGGGGGAGTTGTTTCATCAGAGGGACTTGCAGAATTCCTCAACCCAGCCGAATTTGCCTCTGCGTGAGGCGCAAAAAAAGTTGCGGGCACCGCCCAAAAGGCTGGAAGATCAGGGTATCGAAGTCTGAACTTGGTGCCCGCCCATGAATACTA